>DXDT01000064.1 GCA_019115335.1 Candidatus Brachybacterium merdigallinarum | reverse complement strand
TAGGCCTGGAAGTTCTTGCGCAGGTTGATGGTCCAGAACTTGACGGTCCCCTCCAACGGGCCGTCGGAGTCATCGGCGGCTGCACCGCCGGCGTCGCTGCCGCCTCCGGTGCCCAGGCAGCCCGCCAGGGCGAGACCGGAGAGCCCTGCGCCGGTGGCGAGCAGGGCACGGCGAGTGGTGGGACGAGGGGTGGTGTTCATCGGTGTCTCCTTTGACGGGGATGTGTGAGGGGAGGACTGATCACAGCTCGGCGCATTGACCGGCGGCCGCGCCGAGGATCTCGTTGGCGGTTCCGCGGGTCTCCGGATCCTGGGCGTTGCCCGTGCAGTCCAGGGAGCCGCGGGCAGTGGTGCCGGCGATCGTGAAGACCCCGGTGGTCTCCGCGACGCTCACACTTCCCCGCAGCGTGCTGCCCGCGCACAGCTCGGGGGTGGCGCCGAGGCGGACGTCCTGCGCGCCGGTGGCGGCCAGTGAGCCGCCCTGGGTGGAACTGCACAGGGCGAGCGAGCCGCTGACCGTGAGCTGCCCCGTGACGGCGGAGTCGAGGAGGGCCAGCTCCGCACCATCGCTGACCGAGGTGCTGCCGCTGAGGTCTGCACCGACCACGCAGGTGCGCCCCTCCTGGATGCTCACCCCGCGCTGATCCTCGGTGATCACCTCGTCGCAGGTCGCCAGGTCCGTGGCCAGGAAGTCACCGTGCAGCTCAGCGATCACGGCGCGCTCGATCCCGTCGGGGTGATCCAGCGGTGCCGAGAGGTTCAGGACGTAGATCAGGGAACCGTCGAAGTAGCCCTCCTGGATCATCGCCAGGCCCGCGGCCTGGACCTCCCGGATGTACTCCGGGGAGGGCTGGTGCTCGGGCGGATCGTTGGACAGCCGCGAGGCGTACAGCATGAACAGGGCATCGAAGCTCTCGACCTGCTCGGCCGTGGTGCCGGTCCCCGCCGTGACCTCCCAGCCCTCGAGGTCCTCGAAGCCCTCCCCGGTGAGGCTGGTGCCGGAGATGCTCAGGTCGTCCACCCAGGCGTGGCGGGCGTGCTCGCTGCCGACGGTGCGCAGCCGCACCGACACCTCGGCCGTCCCGGTCCCGGCCAGTACCTCGGTCAGATCAGCGGTATAGGTGTCCCAGCGGGTGTAGCCCTGGATCGGGAACTCCGCGGCGACCGTGTCCCCGACCAGCACCTCGACCACGTGCTGGCCCGCGGTGTAGCCGGCGCTCATCACCTCGCCCACCTGCTCGCTCTGCCACGCCTCCGAGGCCGGGTCGTCGAAGGAGCCGTCGATGATCTCGGCACCGGTCAGCGCGATGTCGTCCAGGAAGATCTGGCCGTCGTAGTTCTGCACCCCGGTCTCGTTGTGGAGCCGGAACGTGATCTCCGCCGTCTCGGCGCCGGCCACCTGCTCGCTGACGTCCACGTCGAAGGTCTTCGGCCCGGCGGGATCGTTGACGTCACGGGTGGCGACGACCTCCCCGTTCACCATCGCCTCGAGCACGTGATAGCCGGACAGGCTGCTGTGGACCGCACCGGTCCAGAAGGAGAGGCGGTGCGGGCCCTCCCCGCTGATCGCGACCTCCTGGGAGATCGCGGCGAAGTCGCCGTCGGCCGTGGGGCTGTAGGTCGGGACCGAGAACTGGTAGCAGGCACCGTCCTCACAGGAGGGCAGGTAGTGGTCGTGGTTCAGCGACAGCTCGAGCTCGTGGGAGCCGGACTCGTCCACCTCGACCGTGGTGCTCACGCCGGCGGTGCTGCCGGTGGGCGCCTCGGCGAACGAGGTCAGCTGCAGGCAGGCATCGTCCGAGAGGCAGTGGGTGATGTCGCCGTAGACCTCCCCTTCATCGCGGACCATCGAGGGATCCGCCGTGCCGGGATCTCCCGTGTTCGCGCGGTAGGGGAAGATGACCCCGTCCAGCACCCCGCGGAAGTGCGAGGCGACCTCGAGGGACTGGTAGTAGACCACGCCGTGGATCGTGAAGTCCGGGTTGTGCTCCCGGGCCGCGGCCGACATCTGCCCGACGTACTCCGGGGTGAACGCGAAGCTGTACGGGCTGTTCTCGTACGGGGTGTTCGAGTCGAAGTCGTCGATCATCAGCCCGCCGATGTTGGGATGCTCCTGGGAGAGCTTCGCCGTCTCCTCCGCCCAGGCGATGTAGTCCCAGCCGAACGGGGCGATGCCCGGCTCCTGCTCCGGGCGCGGCACGCTCGTGTCCAGTGCCCCGATCGAGGGCGGCACGATGTACGGGTACACGTCTATGCCCCGTTCCGCGGCGGCCTCCGCGAACTCCGGCATCCGATCCCACTGCGACTGGGTGATCTCCATCGGCCCGGCGGTGCCGTCCCCGTAATGGGGCAGCCCGAAGATCGGGTACGCGTAGGTGTTGACCTTCGCCTCCTCGAGGGCGTCCAGGGTCGCCTCGACATCGATGAGCTTCGCCCCCTCGGGGGAATGCTCCTCGAGATAGATCGGGGCGGCGAAGTCCCCCAGCATCGTGGTGTGGTTCGGGGTGCCCGAGCGGGTGGCGGCCTCCGGGGCGGGCTCCGACGGGGGAGCCGGCTGTGACGGGGGAGCGGGCTGCGACGGGGCAGCGGGCTCGGTGGGCGCGGCCAGGGCCGGGGCGGCGCCGACGGCCAGGGTGGCGCCGGCGAGGAGGGCGGTCAGGTTCTTGATCCAGCGAGTCGTCATCACTGCTCCCTTGCAGGTGGTGGACAGGAGGGGGATCTTCGGAGCGGGGGCGGTCAGGGCCGGGCAGGGGTGGTCAGGGCCGGGCAGGGTCAGGTAGGAGCGGTCTCGAGGCGGGTCAGGGCATGTGGTCGCCTTTCGTCGGGTGCCCTGCGGGGGAGGGGCGGGGCGGGGAACCGGGCAGCTCACGGGTGAGGAAGGCCAGGAACTGCTCCCAGTCCTCCGCGGTGACGTCGTGCCCGCCCTCGCGCACGTGATAGCCGAAGCGGCCCTCCGGTGCGAGCCGCCGGGCTCGTTCGACGGCCTCGCGCTCGCCGGCCGGATCGGCCGGGGCGTCATCAGCGGCGCTGGCCACGTACACGGGCCGCGGCGCGATCGCGGCCAGCAGCGCATCGGCACCGAGCCAGGCGTCCCCGGCGCGCACCCGGTCCGGGAAGCTCTCGCAGAACCAGTAGGGCCGCACCTCGGCCAGCAGGCCCGGGGTCTCGGCCCCGGCAGCGCTCGACATCGACGCGCCCAGGCAGCCGGAGTTGTTCGCGATCACGCCATCGAACCGCTGATCCTGCAGCGCGGCCCACAGCGCCGTCTTGCCCAGGCGGGAATGGCCGAAGGCGATGTGCGCGGACCCGAGGGACTCCGCCAGCAGCACGTCCAGGATCCGCTGCAGCAGCCACGCCCACATCCCGATCCCGCCCCAGGCCGAGGTCGCGGAGCCCTGCAGCAGGGGGAGCACGCCGGTGGTGCGCAGGTCCGGCGAATCCGGGCCGAGCTGGAGATAGCACGCGGACGCCAGGCCGAACCCGCCGGAGACCAGCATCGGCACCTGCCACCGCGAGGCACGGGCACCGCGGGGCTGCGGATCCGTGGTGTGCCGGTCGTAGTGCAGGCGGCCCGCTCCTGCCATCGGCGCGGGGAGCGCGGGATCCTCGCTGAGCGTGTGATTGCCGCGGAAGTTTAATCCCACCACCACCGGGACGTCATCGGTGTGCGCGGGGGTGATCACCGTGAGCTGCAGCGGCTGGGTGCCGTGCGGGGAGCGGATCTCGAGCACGAGGTTCCGCACCCGCGCCGTGCCCTGGAGCCCCAGCTGCTCGGACCGCTCCGCGATGCGCAGCGAGACGGACTCGGCAGGCCCGTGCCCGTGGACGGTACCGGTCAGGTGCGCGACGAGGTCCTCCCGGTCGAGCGTCGTCATGGCGATCACCACCTCCCGGTCCGTACGTGCTCCAGGTCACCGTAAACGCTGAGCGTCCGTGATGCAACCGGTTGTATGCAAGGGGTTTCACGCCTGCGGCGGGATCGCCGCGATGAGGCCCTCGCGCGCCGACCGTGAAGCGGTGGCGTGCTGGCCTCTCCGAGGTGTCGACGTGCGGCCACATTCCACAATGTCCACGAGCTGTCACATTCGCTGCCGTCGGCTTCGCTGCCGTCGGCCGGCCCTCTGCAACCGCTTGCTGTGCGGGGGTGTGCGCGATAGCCTGCGATCGCACGCCAGGCGCCCCGGAGGCGGTCCCTCGCCTTGAGGGGGCAGCTCCTCGAGGGGCAGATGCAGACAGGAGCGTGGGAGCTGTGCCGGAGAGCCCGGATCAGGAACGGATACGCAGTCATCTGGAACGAGACGTGCTCGCATGGTGGAGCGACCACGGAGCCGACGATCACGTCGGCGGCGTGCGGACGTGCTTCACCAACCGCGGCGTCCCCCTCAGCAGCGAGAAGTACACCTGGTCGCAGGGACGCTGGGCCTGGACCTGTGCCCTCGTCGCCGACGAGATCGATGCCGGGCACCTGCACGGCGACGCCGCACTCTGGCGGGACCGCTCAGCCCGCACGGCCGAGTTCCTCGCCACCCATGCCTTCCTGCCGGACGGCCGCACCAGCTTCCGCCTCAGTGAGACCGGCGAGCACCTGGCGGACGAGAACGGAGAGTACGCGACCAGCGTCTTCGCAGACCTCTTCGCGGTGCTGGGCCTGGCAGGGGCGATCCGCACGGGAGGAGAACAGGCCCCGGCGTGGCGGGACCAGGCACGCCGCACCATGCTCGTCGCTGACACCTCGCTGCGAGAGGGGACCGCGAGGACCGCGCCCTACCCGGTGCCCTCCGGATTCCGAGACCTCGCCGGCCCGATGACGGCCATGCACGTCGCCGCAGAGCTGCACCGCGCGGCGCCCTCCGACGACGTCAGCGAGGTCGTCGCCCGTGCTCACCGCGCCCTGCTGGGTGGCGAGACGCCCTTCCTCGGGCTGGATGCGTGGTGGGAGTACCGCCCGGAGAGCACCACCGATCACGACACCCTTCTCGCCCGGCACGTCACCCCCGGGCACCTCCTCGAGCTGCTGTGGATGTTCGTACACGTCGGCGATGAGCTGCCGGAGCTGCGGGTGCCCGAGGCCCTGCTCGAGTCCCTCGCCCTGCGCGCTCTGGAGACGGGCTGGGACGAAGAGGAGGGCGGCCTGCTGCGCTACGTCGACCGTGAGACCGGCGGGAAGCCGGCCGGCCGGCTGCTCGAGACCCCCTACGAATCCCTCGTGCAGCGCACCTGGGACACCAAGCTCTGGTGGGTGCATGCCGAAGCGATGTACGCGACCGCCCTCCTCGCACACCGCACGGGCTCCTCGGAACTGGAACGCTGGTCGGGCCGAGTGCGGGACTACACGCTCGCCACCTTCCCCGACCCGGACGGCAAGGAATGGATCCAGATCCGATCCCGTGACGGCAGCCCTCTCGACGAGGTGGTGGCGCTGCCCGTCAAGGATCCGATGCACATCGCCCGCTCACTGCTCCTGCTGAACAGGATCGGGCGCGAGATCCCGACCCCGAATACGGAGGGTTCTGAGCGGGACTGAGCACGAGCAGTCCCGCGCCTCACTCAGCCCTTCGTCGCCCCGGCGGTGAGCCCCGAGACGATGTACTTCTGGGTGAAGAGCGCGAACAGCATGATCGGCAGGGTGACGATCACTGCGGCGGCCATCAGCCCGCCCCAGTCGATGCTGGCGTACCCGACGAAGTCGAAGATCGCCACCGGCAGGGTCTTCGTATCCGCCCCGGACAGCACCAGGGCGAACAGGAAGTTGTTCCAGGCGAAGATGAACGAGAGGATCGTCGCCGTCGCGACACCGGGCATCGACAGCGGCAGCGTGACGCGCAGGAAGGCGCCGATCGCGGTCAGGCCGTCGACCTGGGCGGACTCCTCGAGCTCCTCGGGCATCGAATCGAAGTACGAGATCATGATGTAGAGGATCAGCGGCAGCGAGACGAACATCATCGACATGATGAGCACCGTGTAGGTGCCGACGAGCTGCAGCTGAGCGAACACCAGGTACCACGGGACCAGCAGGCTCACCCCGGGGATGATCCGCGCCAGCAGCACGACCATGGCCGAGCGCTTCATGCTGAAGCGGCTCATGCTGTATGCGGCGGGGACCGCGAGCACCAGGGAGAGCAGCGTCGCGACCAGGGACACGAAGAACGAGTTCCAGATGTACTTGGCGTACTGCGCCTGGGCGAAGACGGTGTGGTAGTTGTCCAGGGTGGGCGAGAAGAAGATCGCCTTGCTGGAGTCGTAGATGTCCACGTTGGTCTTGAAGCTCGCCGAGAGCATCCACAGCAGCGGGGCCACGAAGGTGATGACGATGGCTGCGATGCCCAGCCCGCGGCCGATCCCCGCCCAGGGGAAGGGCTTCTTGCGAGGGGTGGGGGCGGGGCGCTCGGTCGCGCTCGGCGGTGAGGTCGTCATGGCAGTCATCACTGGGCACGCTTCCGACGCAGGGTCAGGATCCAGATCACGGCGAGGATCAGGAGGAAGAACAGGATCAGCACGGCGGAGGCGGTGCCGTAGCGGTTGTAGTCGAAGCTGAGGCCGTAGGCGTAGATGTTGAGGGTCTCCACCTCGTTGAACGATCCGCCGCCCTTGCCCTTGGTGGCGTAGAGCAGGTCGAAGGTCTTCAGCGCGTCGATGCCGCGCAGGATGACCGCCGCGATGATCGAACCGCGGATCAGCGGGAGTGTGACGTACCAGAGCCTCTGGAACCAGTTCGCGCCATCGACGCGCGCGGCCTCCTCGGGCTCGTCGGGCATGGCGGAGAGACCGGCCAGCACGATGAGGGCGACCATCGGCGTCCACTGCCAGACGTCCACGAAGATCAACGTCGTCAGCGCCGTCTCCGGGCTCGCCAGCCACGGCTGGGGCGCGATCCCGAACCACGAGAGCATCTCGTTGGCGAAACCGATGTTCGGCTCGAAGATCAGACGCCACATCATGCCCACGGCGACCGGGGTCGCGACGAGCGGGAGCAGGATGGCGACGCGAGCCCACTTCTGGCCCGCGAACGGCTTCCGCAGCAGCAGCGCGATGATGATGCCGACGACGACCTGGAGGGCCAGCGCCCCGATGGTGAAGTAAGCGGTGCGGCCCACCGCCGGCCAGAACCGTGCGGTATCGGTGAGCACCTCGAGGTAGTTCGCGACGCCGATGAACTCCGAGTCGTTGCGGACCGAACCCCGCTTGTCGGTCAGGCTCAGATACAGGGTCCACACGAGTGGGAACGCGAGCAGGAGCGTCACGAACCCCATCGCCGGAGCAGCCAGCACCCACTTGCGGTGCCGGTTCACCCAGCGGGAGAACCGCTCTCTCGGTCCCGGCGCCATCGTCGATGCGGCGGCGGTCGGCGCAGCGGTGTTCGGTGCAGCGGTCATCGATGCCTTCCTTGATGTCGTCTCGAATCAGCGAGGGCAGAGGAGGGGGCGGGAGCGAGCCGCCCTGAGGCGCTCGCCCCCGCCGCCCCTCAGCCGTCGGAGTCGAGGAAGGACTGGTAGGACTCCTGTGCGGTGGCGACGGCAGCGTCGACGTCGCCACCGGTGATGGCGACCACGATCGGATCTCCGACGAGCTCGCGCGCCTCGGCGACGCTGATCACTCGAGGACGGTCGTAGCCGACCCCGTTCTCGGCGTTCGCGGCGATCGCCTCGGCCAGCTCCGGCGGGAAGCTGCTGGTGCCTTCGGGATCCTCCCAGGCCGACGTCCTCGCACCGGGTACGCCGGAGGTCTGCACCTCGAGCACCATGGCCGGGGAGGTCGCCCACTGGATGAAGGCCCAGGCGTTCTCCTGGTTGGAGGATGCCTCGTTGATGCCCAGCGCCCAGGCGGGGATGCTGTACGGCCGGGACCCGGCCGGACCGGCGGGGAAGGCCGCATAGCCGACGACGTCGGAGACGGTGGAGTTCTCCGGCAGCGCCAGGTTCTGGTAAAGGCTGCTGGCATCGGTGTAGAACGCCGCCTGGCCCTGGGCGAAGACCGCTGCGGCCTCGGGCCAGTTCATGTCGGTGCTCACGTTGGTGGGCCCGTAGTCGTGCAGGAGGCGCCCGTAGTACTTGTACGCCTCGATGGCCTCGGGGCTGTCGAGGGTGGCGGTGCCGTCGGCATCGAAGTCCCCGCCGAAGCTGAACAGGTAGCTCGAGAACTGGGTGACGGCGGGGGAGCGGCCGGTGCGGGCGATGAACCCCGCGACATCCGGGTTCTGCTCGTTCAGGGTCTGGGCGGCGGTCTCGAGCTCATCGAGGGTCGTGGGCACCGAGATCCCCGCTTCCTCGAGGAGATCGGTGCGGTAGTAGAGGACCTCGGATTCCGTGATGAGCGGGACGCCGACGACCATCTCCTCGAAGGTGGTGGCTTCCACGGGGCCGGCCTGGAAGTCAGCCCAGTTCCACTCGGCGTCACTCTCGACGGACTCCGTGAGGTCGGCGAGATAGCCGTTCTGACCGAACAGCTTCCCCTCCTGGAGGGGGCGGTACATCATCACGTCGATCTCGTCCGTGCCCGCGTTGAGCTTGACGTTGTACTGGTCGCTGAGCTGGTCCTCACCGAGCTGGGTCAGTTCGACCGTCAGCCCGGACTCCTCCTCGAACTCGGCGATCTTCTCCTTGATGATGTCGGTCCAGACGTGGTTGGCGAGTGTGATCCGCAGGGTGGTCGAGCCCTCTCCGCTCCCGCCGCCGGAACCACCGCAGCCGGCGGCGACGGCCCCGACTCCGAGCGCCGCGAGCCCTGCCGTCATGGCACGCCGTGTGATCAGATGCTTCATCGCATGTCCTCTCCAGGTAACGCGCTGCATTGCGCGTGCGGGGAGGGGCTGGGGAAAGCACCCTCCGCCTTGGCAGGTCATATAATTCATACTAATCGGAGTTCTGTCAATGGATCCCGGTGGTCATCGCTGTTGCAGCAGTTCACTGCGGGTTCTGGTGCCGACGGTGTCGCGCCCCCAGAGGGTGTGCGCAGGGTCGTGCATGAGGTCGAGCGCGGGGACGCTCTCGAGAGAGCGCATCGGACGGGTGTGCGACATTGGCAGGAACAGGGTCGAGGAGAGGAGCGGTGGATGCC
The DNA here is from genome assembly GCA_019115335.1 of Candidatus Brachybacterium merdigallinarum. Classification (GTDB taxonomy): domain Bacteria; phylum Actinomycetota; class Actinomycetes; order Actinomycetales; family Dermabacteraceae; genus Brachybacterium; species Brachybacterium merdigallinarum. The sequence goes on along the minus strand of DXDT01000064.1, from coordinate 3,618 downwards.
GCAGCGGAAGCGAGCGGGCGGGGTGCGCGGCCGGATCGGGTCAGGGCTGTACGCCTTCGTGGTGGAGGAGCTCGGTCAGGAGATCGTGGACGGAACGCTGCCCACCGGCAGCCTGCTCAACGCGGAGCAGATCTGCGAGCGGTTCGAGGTCTCGCGCAGCGTGGTGCGCGAGGCGACCCGGACCCTCGGATCCATGGGGCTGGTCGAAGCGAGGCCGCAGGTCGGCACGCGAGTGCTGCCCTCGACTTGCTGGGACCTCCTGAGCCCGCAAGTCGTCCGCTGGCGAGGGCAGGGGAACGGATACCTCGACCAGATGCGGGAGCTGCTCGAGCTTCGCCTCGGGCTGGAGTCCACTGCGGCTCGACTGGCGGCGCACAGGCTCTCGGCGGAGAGTGCGCAGGAGGTGCTGGAGCGGGCTCTCGAGATGCAGGCCGCCTACCAGGACGACGACGGGGCCCGCTTCTTCGAGGCGGATGCCGCGTTCCACCGACTCATCCTCTCCGGGACCCAGAACTCGGTGATCGCGCAGCTCGCCGACACCGTCGGCACGACGCTCGACATCCGGGGGCACGACACCCGACCGGGGATGCTCGACCTCAACGCCGAGGCGGTGGAGAAGCACGTCGAGCTGGCCCGCGCGATCCTGGCGCGGGAGGAGACGCGGGCTCAGGCCCTCGCCCTGGAGCTCGTGGAGCTGACCCTGGGAGACTTCCGGCGTGCTCAGGAGCAGGCCGGCTCGCCGCGAGCCCGCAGGGGCCGCTGAGCCCCTGGGCGTCGATCACTCGGGCATGGTCATGACCGACTTGATGTTGCGTCCGGCCTCCATGTCGTCGAAGGCCCGCTCCCATTCCGAGAGCGGATAGACGCCGCCGAGGACCGCGGTGGTGTCCAGGGTCCCCGTGGCGAACAGCCCCAGGACACGCTCCCAGGTGGTCCAGGTGTGGGAGAAGGAGCCGTGGAGCGTGACCGCTTTCGCCACCAGCGGGTCGAGGCTGAAGCCGAGCGGCTCCGGACCCCAGCCGACCTTCACGATCGTGCCGAGCGGGCGGACCAGCTCCAAGCTCTGCGCCAGAGCTCTGCTCACACCGGTCGCATCGACCACCAGATCGGCGCCCAGCCCGTCGCCCAGCGTGGCCAGGAGCTCTGACGGGTCCTGCTGGGTGATGTCGACGGTGTGGTCCGCGCCGATCTCACGCAGAGTGGCCAGGCGACCCGAGTCGACCGGGGTGCCCAGCACGATGATCTGGCCGGCACCCTGCAGGCGCGCGATCATCATCGACAGGGCGCCGATCGCGCCGGCGCCCTGGATCACCACGGTGTCGCCCGGGCGGATCGTGGCTCGTTCGACCAGGGCGTTGTACGCGACGGCGAAGGGCTCGGTCAGGGCCGCCTGCTCGAAGCTCACGCCCTCGGGGATGTGGTGCAGCACGCGGGGCTCTGCCAGGAGCAGCTCCCCGAACGCGCCATCACGGATCGCGCCGTATCCCTGCCGGTGGGGGCAGAGGTTGTAGCGTCCGGTCCGGCACAGCGCGCACTCTCCGCAGATCGACGCCGCGGTCTCGCACACCACACGATCCCCTACGGCCCAGCCGGTGACATCATCGGCCACCTGCTCGATGACCCCGGCCGTCTCGTGCCCGAGGATCACGGGGAGCGCGACCTCCCAGCTCTGCCGGTTGCGCCACATGTGGATGTCCGAGCCGCACACGCCGACGGCCCGCGCCCGGACCAGGACGTGGCCGGGCTCGAGAACGGGTGCGGACACCTCGCGGATCTCGACGTCTCCGTCGTCCGTGCCGAACTTGACCAGTGCTTTCATCAGGAGACCTCTTCCTCGACGGCGCTCTCGGGGGCGCCTTTGTCTGCTGCTCTATCGGGCTGGGCGATGCTGGGCAGTCCCGCAGCAGCCAGCGCTTCCTCATGGGTGCGAACGTGCACCGCGGTGGAGCCGCCGAAGTACCTCTCGCGCGCCTCGAGGAGGAAGTCCACGGAGGCCGCCATCTCCTCCATGCCGTTGACCCCGTCCTCGATGCTGATCCATCCGTCGTACCCGGCATCGGCGAGGGTACGGAAGATCCGGGGGTAGTCGTTCAAGCCCTGCCCGATCACCCCGTGGCGCAGGTGCGGGGAGTAGCCGAGCGTCCCGTCGCTCTGGCGCAGGTCCTCCAGGCTCGCCCCGGGAGCCAGGGAGCGGTCCGAGGCCTGCATCGTGACGACCCGGTCGATCACGAGGTCGAGGAAGTCCGCGGAGTCATCGCCGGCGACGATCGCATTCGACGGGTCGTACTGCACGCCGAACGAGGTGCGATCCTCGATGGCACGCACGATCTGGAGGAAGACCGCCGACCGCTGCGCGAACTCGGGGTGCGTCCATGCCCCGTCCTTGTAGTGGTTCTCCATGGCCAGGGTGATGCCGAGCTCACGGGCGATGGGCAGCAGCTGGTTGATCGCCTCGACAGTCCACGCGATGCCCTGCTCGTCGCTCACCCCGGGGTGACGCTGGCCGGACAGCACTCTGGTGCTGGCGCCGCGCCCCCCGAGGTGAGAGGTCACGCGGATCATCTCGATCTCCCGGTCGAGCTCCGCGGCGCGCACCGAGGCATCGGGGTGGGTGAAGTCGGGGGAGGCGCAGAGCATCGGCATCTCGAAGCCGTGGAGCGCGAGCGCCTCGCCGATCGCATCGAGATATCCGGTGTCGGTGCGCTCGAACATCCCGCTGTACAGCTCGAGGCCGTCCGCCGGGAGGGCGGAGGCCTTCTCGATCCAGTCGAACACGGTCATGGTGCGGTGTACGGCCAGAGCGTCCAGGTCGCCCTTGGGGAACAGGCTGATCCTCATCGGTGCCTCCTTGCCCGCGATGCTTTACAGGTCATATAAGTCATATTAATCTGCAGGAGTTCATTGGCGCCACCCCAGCGGTCGGCGAACGTTGCGAAGGAGCACTGCCGGATGGTCTTCGATGCCCGCCACCTGCTCGAGTGGACTGAGGAACTCCTGACGACCTGGGGCTATGCCCCTGAGGATGCTGCGTACGTCGCAGAGACCCTGGTCGATGCCAACTTGCGAGGCGTCGACTCCCACGGGGTGATCCGGCTCCCGGTGTACCGGGCGCGCATCGACGCCGGTCTCGTCGACCCCCGAGCAGTCCCGCTCACGACGACCTCGGGGGCGACGATCCGCATCGCTGCCCAGGGCGCCCCCGGGCAGCTCGCAGCCCGGGCCGCGCTCGAGCAGGTCGACACCCTCAGCAGCGCGCTGGGGACCGCGAGCGCCACCGTGCGCGGATCCGCCCACTTCGGCACGGCCGGGTTCTACGCACGCGAGCTCGCCCGGCGGGGAAAGATCGCACTGGTGGTGTCGAACTCCGAGCCGATCGTGGTCCCCTTCGGCGGGCGCAGCCCCCTGCTCGGCACGAACCCCTTCGCCTTCGCCGCCCCCACCGACGGCGAGCCGATCTCCCTGGACATGGCGACCAGCACCAGCGCCATGGGCAGAGTGCTGATCGCCCAGAGCAGAGGCGCGTCCATCCCTGCCGACTGGGGTGTGGACGCCGACGGGCACCCGACCACGGACCCTGCCGCCGTGAAGGCACTGCTGCCAGCAGGCGGTGCCAAAGGG
>DXDT01000005.1 GCA_019115335.1 Candidatus Brachybacterium merdigallinarum | reverse complement strand
CCCTACGAGTTCCAGGCCCCGATCCCGGATTCCGATGACGTGGCGATGGTCGGCGGCGGCATCCTGGACTGGCAGCCCGGCGAATGGACCGACGAGACGTCGATGGCGATCGTGGTGCTGGAGGCGGCGCTGTCCGTCCCGGGCAGTCACGACCTGCGGCTGGACACGGCGCAGGACCAGATCGCCCGGGAGTGGTACTCCTGGTCGCTGGGCACCCCGGACATCGGCACCCTCACGTCGACCGTGGTGCGGCGCGCCGTGGACCGTGCACGCTCCGGGGGGCACTACGCTCCCCGCGCCGCGGACTTCCGGCACGCGGCGCTGACTGCGCAGGAGGAGCTGCCCCGCACCGCCGGCAACGGCTCGCTGATGCGCGTGCACGCCTCGGTGCTGCCTTACCTGCAGGCCTCCGACGACGACGCCTGCGAGGGCATCGATGCGGTGTGCCGTCTCACCCATGTCCACCCCGACACCACCGAGGCCTGCATGCTGTGGGGTCTGGCAGTGCGCCACGCGATCCTCACCGGCGAGATCGATGTGCGACGCGGGCTGGATCGGCTCGACGAAGAGCGCCGTGCCCTGTGGACCCAGCGGATCGAGGAGGCGGAGTTCTCCACCCCGACCTCCTTCCTGCGCAACGGCTGGGTGGTCGGCGCGTTCCAGGCCGCGTGGGCCGCAGTCCGCAGCGTCGGCGAGATCCCCGAGGGGAAGTTCGCACGCCGCGAGGCGCTGGTCTCCGCGATGGACTCGGCCGCCCGCGCCGGGTACGACACCGACTCCGTCACCTGCCTCACCGGTGCCATGATGGGTGCCGCCCTGGGCGTGGGGGCGGTCCCGCCCGAGTGGCGCCGGGTGCTGTTCGGATGGCCGGGCTACGAGGTCGACGAGCTGATCGGCCTGGCCGGTCGTGTGATCGCCGTGCGACCGCTGGACGAGGGGGACGGAGCCTGATGACTCCACGGAGCCCGACGCCCTCGCAGTCCCGGGCACCCTGGCGGCTGCGGATCCTGGCGTGGAACATCTGGGAGCAGCGCGGTGACCTCGCCGCCCTGATCGAGACGGTGCAGGACCTCGATCCGGACGTGCTGCTGATCCAGGAGGCGCCCCGCTTCGTGCTGCCCCGCACCCGCCTGCAGTGGATGGCGCGGCAGATCGATCGACGGCTCCTGGTCGGCGGCGGGCTGGGCGGCCGCGGACTCGCCGTCCTGGCCACCGCGGAGGTCGCCCGCCAGGTGATCCGCCGCGGCAGCCACCCCGTCGACCAGCAGGTCACGGACCTGAACTCGACCTATCCGCGCGGAGTCGCCGCCGTGCGCCTGTCGATCCCCGGTGGGGGCGCCGTGGTGATCGCCTCGACGCACCTGGCGCTGCAGGAGGAGAACCGGCTCGCCCACGCCGAGCATCTCGCCGCGCTGACGGAGGGCGCGGGCGCGCCGGTCATCCTCGGCGGCGACATGAACGAGACCTCGAGCGGCCCCGCCCTGCAGCTCCTCGCGCCGCTGCTGACCGACCCCGTGCTGACCGATCCCGCCTCCGGTGCGGAGCCGACCTTCCCGGCGGTGGATCCGGTGCGCCGGATCGACATGATCCTGACCACCGAGGGTGTGCAGGTGGATGCGGCTCGCGCCGTCACCTCGACCGAGCACGTCCCGGCCGAACGCTTGGCCGGAGCCTCCGACCACCTGCCCACCCTGCTGGACGTCAGCCTCTGAGCACGCGCAGGCCCGTGCGCGCAGAGACCAGGTCCTCCTGCCCGCCCACGTGACGGATCGCGATCCCGTCCGCCTGCGGCCCGAGCACGGTCAACTGGGTGCGGTAGCTGCGCACCGCGTCCAGGACGATCGGCTGCACCTCCGGCAGCTCCCGCCACACGAAGGCCTGTGCCTCGGCGCCGACGCTCGCCACCTCGAGATAGGGCACGGCGGTCGCCGCGCAGGCGGCGACGCTGATCTCGTGGGCGCGCACATGATCAGGATGGCCGTAGGTGCCGGCGTCGTCGTACCCGAGCACGAGGTCCGGCCGCACCGCCTCGATCAGGGCCACCAGATCATCGACCGCCTCCTGGCGGGGACGCGCCGTGAAGCTCTCGGGGCTCGCATCCAGCGCTGGTCCAGCGAGCCCCTCCCGGATCCATCGCATCCCCGAGTCCCGGTAGCGGCGTGCAGCGGCACCGGCGGCGAGAGCGGGCGCGGTGCCCAGGTCGTAGCGGGCGGCGAGGCCCAGCGCGGCGACCGCCCGGTCGATCTCGGCGGCCCGCACCTCCTCGAGCGGGCGCGGATCCGCGGGGTCGACGGCCCCGGCGACCACCTCACCGGCCTCGCCGCGGGTGGCGGTCACCAGCTCCACACGGATGCCGCTGCGTACGAGATGGGCGAGCAGGAAACCGGTGGAGAGGGACTCGTCATCAGGGTGGGCGTGCACGGCCAGGACGGTTCTCGCCCCCTCCAGCAGCTGCCAGGGATCCGAGGCGGTGAGCGGGTCGTCACCCGGAAGGGTGGTCATCGGTGAGAGCTCCTCCCTGCACGTGGCGGAGATCCCATGGTATGCGGGGCAGGAGCCGGGTCCTGTTCGCCGAGGATGAAAACCGACGCGGCGTGGGTCACCTGAAGTTGAAAGCACGCTGGACATCGGCGAGTCTGAAGGCCATGGACACGGCTGAGAAGGTGGACTGGGCAACCCTGAACGCCCATGCTGCGGGTCGCCCTGCGCGCCGGCTGGTCGCTCGTGCGATCACCGCAGCCGGGGGAGACCGCCCTGGGGGGACGGTCCTGGACATCGGCGCCGGTGCCGGTGCGGACTCCCTCCAGTTCGCGCGTCGCGGCTGGAACGTGCACGCCTACGATGCGGACGACACCCTCGCCTCGCGCCTGGTGGAGAACGAGCGCATGGCCGGCTCGGTCACCTTCCACCACACCGACATCACCGAGGTCACCGAGTTCCCTCCCGCCCAGATCCTCTACTCCACCTACACCCTGGGCCTGCTGGGCCCGGAGGGTCTGGCGGAGACCTGGCCGAAGCTGGTCGCGGCCCTGCCGCGCGGCGGTGTGGCCGCGGTGGACATGTTCGGCATCAACGACTCCTGGGCCGAGCGGGGCGACATCGCGACCCTCGCCCTCGAGGAGATCGACGAGATGTTCCGCGACTTCCAGGTGATCGACCGCTCGGTGCGCGATGAGGATGGTCGTTTCCTCGCCGACCGCAAGCACTGGCACGTCATCACCACCCTGGCCCGCAAGCGGAGCTGAGACCCCGGGCGGTGCCCGGAACCGCTCCGACGGCGGGGCCGGTCGTTCCGCCGAGCGCTCCCGCTCAGCCCTCCAGCAGGGACTTCAGCGTCGCCAGGTCCTCGGCCACCGCGGCGGCGTCCGCCTCGAGCTCGGCCTCGCTCATCGCCCCGCGGCGCAGGGTGAAGACGACCTCGCTGCGCCCGGCATCCAGTGACAGCACCCGCATCGGGTTGACGGTCGCCTCCCCGGTCTCGAGGGTCACGGTGTGGTCCAGCACCCCGAACAGGTTCTCGGGCACGAAGGTCACCAGCAGGCGCCCCATCGGGGAGTCCATCGACCAGCCGTCCAGCTGCTGGGTGACCTCTCCGCCGCCGAGCCCCTGCGCCCAGCGCGGGAGGTTGCGGGCGTCGCTGACGAAGGCGTACACCTCCCGCTCGGGCTTCTCGATGATCGTGGCGATGTGGAGGGACGGCGCGGTCTCGGTCATGGCTCGACGCTAGCAGGAACAGCGGGTCGCCCGACCCTCGTCATCTGCCCAGCAGCGTCAGCACGGCGGTGACGCGGCGGTGCACACTCGCATCCGGGCTCAGCCCGAGCTTCGCGAACAGGCGCTGGGTGTGCTTCTCGACCGCGCCCTCGGAGACGAACAGCCTCTCGGCGATACCGGTGTTGGTCATCCCCTCGCCCATCAGCTCGAGCACCTCACGCTCGCGCGGGGTGAGGTCGTCCAGCGGGGTGCGCCGACGGGAAGCGATGACCTGTGCGACGACGTCGGGGTCGATCGCGACCCCGCCACTGGCGACCCGCTCGACCGCATCGAGGAAGGAGCGGATGTCGAAGACCCGGTCCTTGAGCAGGTAACCGGTGGCGCTGACCCCGGATTCGATGAGCTCGGTCGCATAGGAGACCACCACATACTGACTGAGCAGCAGGATCGGTGCCTCGGGCCAGGCACGGCGGATCTGCTGGGCGGCGCGGAGCCCCTCGTCGGTGTGGGAGGGAGGCATCCGGATATCGGCGATCACGAGGTCCGGCCGGTGCTTGAGAGCACGGGCGATGAGCTCGGTGCCGCTCGCGGCCGAGGCGACCACCTCGTGACCGGCATCCTCGAGCAGCAGCCGCAGCCCTTCGCGCAGCAGGGCGGAGTCGTCGGCGATCAGGACCCGCACGGCAGCACCGCCTCGATCACGGTGCCCTGCCCGGCCGGTGACTGCACGCGCAGCCGCCCCTCCAGGGACGCGACCCGGCCGGCCAGACCGGCCAGGCCGTGCCCGGGCGCGGTCTCGGCGCCGCCGATGCCGTCGTCCTCGATGCGCACCCGCACATGGTCCTCTCCCCTGCGCGCCACCTCGACGTGGACGTCCTCTGCCCCCGAATGCTTGGCGGCGTTGGCCAGGGCCTCGGAGGCCACGTAGTAGATGCCGATCTCGGTGTGCTCGGGCAGGTCGAGCTCCTCCGGCATCTCCACGTGGGTGCGGATCGGGCAGATCCCGGCCAGCTCGACCAGCGCGGCGCGCAGACCCCGGTCCACCAGGATCGGCGGGGCGATGCCACGGGAGAGGCGGCGGAGCTCGTCCAGGGTGGAGCCGAGCTGGTCGCGGGTCTCCCGCAGCACCTGCATGGCCTGCTCGGGGTCGCTCTCGGAGAGCTGCTCGACGCGGGCCAGATCCATCGAGGCCCGCACCAGGCGTTGCTGCGGGCCGTCGTGGAGATCCCGTTCCAGGCGCCGCAACGATTCGGACTCGGCGGCGCGACCGGCGGCCCGGGACTGCTGGGCGCGCACCAGCTGCTGCTGCTCCTCGTAGCGGGAGCTGAGCAGGCCGCGGGCGATCCCGCGATGCAGCGCCATCAGGGCGCGCACCAGCGGACCGACGGTGATCAGGAACACCAGTCCCACCACGACCTGCATCAACAGGTCCAGCCAGAGAGCGTAGGGCTCTGCGACGCCGATCAGCGCGGGCAGTCCGCTGGTGTTCGAGCCCGGCAGCACGTTCTCCACGATGAGGGTCGCGATCGGTCCGCCGACGGTGCCGATCGCCCCGATGGTCCAGGCCAGGGTGAGCGGGAAGCTGATCAGGATGAGCACGAAGTTGATCAGGACCCACAGGCAGTCCAGCCAGGACTGCGGATCGGTCAGCGGCGTGATCATGCGGCGGATCCGCCCGGCGCCCGCAGGCGGCTGCTTGGGGGCGGGGGCCGGCAGCTCCTGGCCCAGCAGGGTGCGCTGCAGGTTCCGTTCGGCGATCACGAAGCCACGCGCGGTGTACACCCCGGCGACCAGGAGCGGGATCCCGATCCAGACGATGACGGTGGAGACCCCGGCGGTCAGCAGGGCCAACACGAGGCTGAATCCGACCGTCCCCAGGATCACCGCGACGAAGCCGTAGAGCAGGAAGCGGCCGATCCGGGAGGCCCAGCCGAACTGCGGGGGAGCGGAGGTGTGGGGTTCCTCGGCATGTGGTTCCGTGGTCATGTCCCTACTCTCGCCGCGCGGGGGCGGATGTCCCATCCTGCCACCGGTCGTGGTGGTGTCGGGCTGGCCCGACATCCGGGATCCGTCCGCGAGGCGCTGTTCACGCGGTGCCGGCGTACAGGAGTAGCGCCTTGTGATCGGAGCCGGAGACGGCGACGGCGGTGGGCCGCCAGGCCTCCGTCCCCTCTGAGACCAGAGCGTGGTCGATCCGGGCGAAGGGCGGGATCGTGGTGCCGACGGGCCAGGTGGGACTCCACTGCGCCTCCGCGCCCGGCGGGGCGGCGGGAACGCGCAGGGTCCCGTCGGCGGTGAGGCGGCGCAGGGTGTGATGCTGCTCGATGGCGTTGAAGTCGCCCACCAGCACGAGGTTCTCCGCCGTGAAGGGGGCGGCGAGCTCGCCGACGATCTCGGCGTCCCGCTCCCAGGCCTCGGCGCCCATCTGCGGGGGAGCGGTGTGGATCGAGCCGATGTGCCAGAGGGCGCCGGCCACCTCGGTGGTCGCGATGATGTTGTCGAAGACGGTCCCCTCGGCCTGGGCCACCAGCTCGAGAGGCGTGCGGGACAGGAGCATCGTCCCTCCGGCGCCCTCCCGCGAGGTGCCCACCTGATGGGGGAAGTCCTCGAGCAGCCCTGCCGCGGACAGCTCCGCCTCGAAGCCCGGGGTGTACTCCTGGAGAGCGAGCACATCGGTCCCGTCGGTGATGAGATCCGCGAGCTCCTCGACGTCCGCGCTGCCGTACTGCACGTTCAGGGAGACGATGCTGAGCGAGTACGGCATCGGCTCAGCCATCACCTCGCCCTGCGGGCGCAGCGGCCAGCCGAACACCGCCAGGGAGACCACCAGCGCGGCCACTCCGAGCAGCCGCCACCAGGAGCGCAGCACCAGGACCAGTCCCACGCAGCCGATGAGCACGGGGATCCACAGCATCGGGATGAAGGTGGCGGCGGCGATGACGTTGTGGTGCCAGGTGTGCAGCTCGGTGACGGCGCGCAGCAGCACCAGGGCGAGGATCGCGATGAGCGACGGCACCAGCAGGACCCACCCCAGGACCGAGACCGCTGTGCGGAGCATGGGGGCAGTCTACGGAGGGATCCGGTGCGCGCCCGGTCACGATGCGGTACCGGTGCCGCCTCAGTCCCCGAGGATCGCGCCGCGGGAGGCGGACTTCACGAGCTTGACGTACTTGCCGAGCACACCGTGGGTGAACTTCGGCGGCAGCGGCTTCCAGCCCTCCCGGCGGCGGGCGAGCTCGTCCTCGTCGACCAGCAGGTCGAGCGTGCCGCTGGCCACGTCCAGGCGGATCCGATCGCCGTCGCGCACGAAGGCGATGGGCCCGCCGTCCACCGCCTCGGGGGCGATGTGGCCCACGCACAGCCCGGTGGTGCCGCCGGAGAAGCGGCCGTCGGTCATCAGGAGCACGTCCTTGCCGAGCCCCGCGCCCTTGATCGCCCCGGTGATCGCGAGCATCTCGCGCATCCCGGGCCCGCCCTTCGGGCCCTCGTAGCGGATCACCACCACATCGCCGTGGGTGATGGTGCCGTCGTTCAGCGCATCCAACGCATGCTGCTCGCGCTCGAACACCCGGGCTGTGCCCTCGAAGACGTCCTCCTCGAACCCGGCGGACTTCACCACCGCCCCCTCCGGTGCCAGGGAGCCCTCCAGGATGGTGATCCCCCCGGTGGGCGCGATGGGGGCGGCGGCGGTGCGCAGCACGGACCCGTCGGCAGGGCGGGGGGAGAGGGTCTCGAGGTTCTCGGCCACGGTGCGGCCGGTGACGGTGAGGCAGTCGCCGTCCAGCAGACCCTCGTCCAGCAGGGTCTTCATGACCACCTGGATGCCGCCCACGTGGTCGACGTCATTCATCACGTACCGGCCGTACGGCTTCAGATCAGCCAGATGGGGGACCTTCGCGCCGATCCGCTTGAAGTCCTCCAGGGTGAGGTCCACGCGGGCCTCGTGCGCGATCGCCAGCAGGTGCAGCACGGCGTTGGTCGATCCGCCGAAGGCCTGCACCACCGCGATCGCGTTCTCGAAGGCGGGCTTGGTCATGATGTCGCGGGCGGTGATGCCCTGGCGCAGCAGCTCCACCACCGCCTCCCCGGCACGGCGGGCATCGGCGTCCCGGCGACGGTCCGCCGACGGCGGCGTGGCCGAGCCGGGGATCGACATGCCGATCGCCTCGGCGACGGTGGCCATGGTGTTGGCGGTGTAGAAGCCGCCGCAGGCTCCCTCGCCCGGGCAGATGGAGCGTTCGATGCGGCCGACGTCCTCGCGGCTCATCAGACCGCGGGCGCAGGCGCCGATCGCCTCGAAGCCGTCGATGATGGTGACGTCCTTCTCCGTGCCGTCGGAGAGGGAGGCCCGCCCGGGCATGATCGTGCCGGCGTAGACGAACACGCTGGCCAGGTCCAGGCGGGCCGCGGCCATCAGCATTCCGGGCAGCGACTTGTCGCAGCCCGCCAGCAGCACCGAGCCGTCGAGCCGCTCGGCCATCATCACCGTCTCCACCGAGTCGGTGATCACGTCTCGGGAGACCAGCGAGTAGTGCATGCCGTCGTGGCCCATCGAGATGCCGTCGGAGACGGAGATGGTGCCGAACTGCAACGGATACCCGCCCCCGGAGTGCACGCCCTCCTTGGCGGCCTGGGCGAGACGGTCCAGCGAGAGGTTGCACGGGGTGATCTCGTTCCACGAGCTCGCGATGCCGATCTGCGGCTTGACCCAGTCCTCGTCCCCCATGCCCACCGCGCGCAGCATCCCGCGCGAGACGGTCGCCCCGATCCCGTCGGTCACCTGTCGGCTGCGCGGCTTGATGTCAGGAGCGCTGATGCCAGGAGCGCCCGTAGAGGGGGAGGAAGCGGTCTCTGCGGTGGCGTCATCGGTGCTCATGTCCTCGAGCCTATGCCCCGACCCCGGGATCCGCATCACACCGGGTCGGAATCGTGGGCGTGGGGCGGGCGGTGAGGATCGGGCTCGTCCTCGAGCCCCAAGATCCCGGTCATGGCCTCCAGGAAGTCGACCACGTGCCCGCGCGACCCCTCCGGGATGTCCTGGGCGGCCTCGAGCATCTGCGCGTGCATGGTGCCGAGCCGGAGCCGGATCTGCTCGTGGGCATGATCCGTGGCGAGCACCATCACAGAGCGCCGGTCCTGCTCGTGCGGCATCCGCAGGACGTGCCCGGACGCAGCGAGCCGACCCAGCATCTTGGCGACGGAGGCGGTCGAGACCTCGAGATGCTCGGCGAGAGAGGTGGGGGTCGCCGGATCTCCAGATCGTTCGCGAGCGATCACGTGCTGGAGCGCGGCCATGTCGGTGGTGTTGATGTCCATCCTCGTGCCCTCGCGGCGGCGCCGGGCGTGATCTGCCGCGCGGAAGCGTCGCAGAGAGCTCAGCACCGACACGGCGGTGTCATCACCGTCGTACCAATATCCCTCCTCGGGGGAGGACAGTCGTTCGGAACCTGCCATGACCGCATGGTACGGCTAGGATAGCTAACCAGGCTAGGCAATTGGAGGGGCTGCATGACGTCGACAGATCGCTCCCACGTCGATCGCGAGATCGACGCCGCCCTGCTGGCCGGCGCGAGGCGGTCGCACCGACTCGGAGAGGAGCACCGCCATCTGGTCGCCGCCCTCTCCCGGGCCGCTCGCGGAGGCAAGAGATTCCGTCCGGCCCTGTTGCTGGCCGTCCACGACGCGCTGGGGGGCGAGCAGCCTCGAGCGGCCGCCCGCCTCGGTGCTGCGCTCGAGCTGCTGCACACGGCCTTCGCCATCCACGACGACGTGATCGACGAGGACCGGCCTCGACGAGGACTCCGCGCCCCGCGCCCGGGAGCTGCTGACCGCCTGCGGAGCCCGGGTGGCGGTGCGCGAGCTCGCCTGCCGCTACCTCGATGACGGGCTGATCGCGGCGCATCACGCGGCGATCCCCACCGACATCGCCGGTTCCCTCGCGGCATTGATCGGGAGCATCCGCACGAGCGCCCACTACCCGGCGGACGCGGGGAGCGCGGAGGTGCGCGCATGAGCGAGCGACAGATGGACCGGCACACGAGCCGACGGACGGGGCGACATGCGGGACCGCTGACGGGTCGACGGCGGGGCGCTCGGATCGCCGTCACCGGGAGTTTCCTCGCCGCGATCGTGGCCTCCGCGATCGGGGTGGGGGCCCTCGGCGGGGTCCCCATCGAGGAGGCCGCCGGTGGTCTGCTCGCCACCGATGCCACCCATGTCGCCCCGGCCTCTCCGGCGTTCTCCCTCTGGAGCGTGATCTATGCGGCGCTCGGCCTGTACACGCTGTGGCAGTGGTGGGACCAGCAGGACCCGCGCCGGGTCACGACTCCGGCGATCGCCTCCCTGCTGCTGAACGGCGGCTGGATCCTCACCGTGCAGGCGGGGTGGATCTGGCCGAGCGTGCTGGTGATCCTCACTCTGCTGGTGGTGCTCGCCGAGCTGTTCCGCCGCACCTCCGCCGTCGCGCCGCGCAGTGCGATCGAGAGGGTGGTGGTGGACGGCACCTTCGGGCTGTACCTCGGGTGGGTGTGCGTGGCGACCTGCGCGAACATCACGGCCGCTCTGGTCGGCTCCGGCGCGCCGGACCTGGGCCGCCCGGATCTGCTGGCGAGTGCGGGGATCGTCGTCGCCGGCCTGATCGGCCTGATCCTCGCCCTGCGGGGGCGGGGAGCCGTGGCGGCACCGATCGGGTTCACCTGGGGCCTCGCCTGGATCGCCGTCGCCCGCACCACCGGTGCCCCGGAATCGGTCACCCCGCCACCTCGGCGAGCATCGCCGCACTCGCGGTGGGGCTGGCCACCGCCCTCGCCGCGGTGCGCCGGCTGCGCCGAGCCGACCCCGCGAGCGCCCGATGACCCCGCGCCGCGGTTCCACCGCCGGGCTCAGCCGCTACGACCGGGTCGCACTCGACGCCGCGGCGCAGATCATCGCCGGCTACTCCACCTCCTTCGGCTGGGCGTCCCGTCTGCTCGGCGAGCCCGTCCGCACCCATGTGCGCAGCATCTACGCACTGGTGCGGGTGGCCGACGAGATCGTCGACGACCCGGACCCGCGGCTGACCCCGCTCCTGCGCGCCGAGCAGCTCGACGGCTTCGAGCAGGAGACGATCCGCGCCCTGCGCACCGGTCGCAGCGCGGACCTCGTGATCCATGCCTTCGCGCTCGCGGCGCGGCCCCACGGGATCGGGGAGGATCTGGTGGGCCCCTTCTTCACCGCGATGCGCAGGGACCTCACGTACCGAGAGCACACGCAGGCGAGCCTGGACGACTACGTGCACGGCTCCGCCGAGGTGGTGGGACTGATGTGCTTGCGGGTCTTCGTCGACGGGGACCCGGAGGCCTTCGAGCGGCTGCGACCCGGCGCACGCCGGCTCGGCGCGGCCTTCCAGAAGGTCAACTTCCTGCGGGATCTGGCCGACGACGGCGAGCTGCTGGGCCGCACCTACTTCCCCGGGGTCACCCCGGGGACCTTCACCGATGAGCAGCGCGATGTGCTGCTGGACGACATCGACGCCGACCTCGCCGCCGCCGCGGTGATCCCCGCACTGCCCTCCAGCAGTCGGCGCGCCGTCGGTGCCACGCACGACCTGTACCGGGCCCTCGCGGACCGACTGCGCACCGTTCCCGCCACGGACATCGCGCGTCGACGCATCCGGGTCCCCGACGCCCAGAAGGCATGCATCCTGTGCCGGGCACTCATCGGACGGCACCGATGACCCCGCCCGCCTCCCGCTCCGCCGTCATCATCGGGGGCGGCATCTCCGGCCTCGCCACGGCCGCGCTGCTCGCCCGGGAGGGCTGGGAGGTCGACCTGGTCGAGGCGCGGAACACCTTCGGCGGCCGCGCCGGGCGCTGGGAGCGGGACGGCTTCCGCTTCGACACCGGACCCTCCTGGTACCTGATGCCCGAGGTGTTCGACCACTTCTTCCAGCTGCTCGGCACCTCCGCCGCCGAGCAGCTGGACCTGCGACAGCTCGACCCCGCCTACCGGGTCCTCACCGAGGACCACCCCGACCCGGTGGACGTCACAGCCTCCGAGCGCGAGAACCTCGCTCGCTTCGACGCCCTCGAACCGGGTGCCGGCCGGGCGCTGTCCCGCTACCTCGATTCGGCCCGCGCCACCTACGACATCGCGCTCGAACGCTTCCTGTACACCTCGTTCACCACCGCGCGGCCGTTCCTCTCATGGGAAGTCATCGCCCGCAGCCCCCAGCTGCTGCGTCTGCTGCACGAGCCGCTCGAGTCCTTCATCGCCCGACGGTTCGAGAGTCCCCGGCTGCGGCAGGTCCTCGGTTATCCGGCCGTGTTCCTCGGCTCCTCCCCGGCGCGCACGCCGAGCCTCTACCACCTGATGAGCGCCCTGGACCTCACCGGCGGCGTGCAGTACCCGCAGGGCGGCTTCAGCCATCTGATCGACGTGCTGGTGCGACTCGCCCGTGACGCGGGCGCGCGGCTGCACGCCGGCACCCGATCCCGGCGGATCCTCACCTGCCCGGGCGGGACCGGACTGCGCCGCGCCACCGCCCGCGGGGTGCATGTGCGAGGACCGGACGGACGCGAGCGCTCGTTCCGCGCCGACGCCCCGGCAGACCACTCGCTCTGCTCGAGACCGATGCGCTGATGACCCGGCTGCTGGCGCACGAGCCTGCCCTCACCACCCGCCCCCGGGTGGAGTGGGACGAGCGCACCTCCGGGTATCGGGTGCGCGACCTCGTCCTGGACTTCGAGCACCGCCCGGCGGAGGCCGACGGCAGGTGACGGAAGCCGACGGCAGGTGACGACAGGTGATCGCGCCGGTGCGTCGGACGACGACGCGTGGCCACGCTCGGTCGATGACCGCTTCGAAGCTGGCGCGGACGATCTCGGGCTTCCGTGCTGTCGACGGTTCGCGTCTGGGCCAGGACGCGGTGCGGGAGGCGCGCTGGCAGGTGCTTGAGGACGGGATGATCGAGATCCGTGCGGTCCTGCCGGCCGAGGTGGGAGCGGAGCTCGTCACCGCCCTGGAACTCGCGATGGACCGTGATGGCCGCGATCCCGCGACGGTCGAGCGTGGTGCTCCGGCGGGTGTCGATCCCGCCGGCGCCCTCCTTCCCGAGAGCGTCCGTACAGGCAACGCCCCGCCGGCGACGAGGTCGAGGTCGATGAGACGCAGCGGGCGGCCCGTGCGGCGGCCGAGGTCTCCACCACCTCGACCCTCGAGCAGCGCACGGCAGATGCCCTGGTGTCCATGGCCCGCACCCCGCCCGATCCACACGGTTCCAGCCCCGGTTCCAGGTCCTCGACCCCTCCGGTCGCTCCGTCACCGCGCGGTGGCCCGCCATGATCGAGCACCTCTCCCTGCGCGAGGCACCCCAGACCCCCCCCGCGCAGAACCCCGCCCTGCCCCGCCACCGCCGTCCGTCGCAGACGCACCTGGAACCGAGGAGCCCGCCACCACCCGCAGCACGAGAGCTGACGCGGATCCTCAACGGATCGCCGCGACCACCGGCTGGGCCGGCTTCCGTCGCGCCGACTGCGTCGATGTGCCGTGCCGCAGCATCCTCCAGCCCGCCGCCTGAGCACGAGATAGCGTGTGCGCATGCTCACCGCTCATCTCAGAGAGCTCGTCCGGCAGACGACCGACCACGCCTGCCGCTGGAACGACGACGACGCGCACACGGTCGCCGCGGGTCTGCTCACGGAGTCCGGCCGCGTGATCCTCGGTCTGAACGCGCACCACTTCCTCGGCGGTGCCTGCGGGGAGGTGGCCGCGCTCTCCCATCACGCCGCCACCGCCCCAGAGGATCCGATCCGTGCGGTCGCCGCGGTGTACGGTCCCACCGGTGACGTCATCGCTCCCTGCGGAAAATGTCGGCAGATCCTCTTCGACATCGACCCGAGCATCCGCTTCGTGATGCGTGAGGCCGCCGGCCTGACCACCCGCACCGCACGGGAGCTGCTGCCCAGCGCGTTCGACCAGACCGTGCTCGAGGCGCCGCAGCGGATCCACATGTGGGAGGGGTACGAACCGCTGATCCGCTCGGGGGCGAAGCGCCAGACCCTCCGCGTCGATGACCCGTTCCTGCCCGGCCCCGCGACCCTCGTGTTCGAGAAGGCCGACGGTCAGGTGGTCGATATGCCCGCGGAGGTCACCGCGGTCCGGTCGCTCAGCAGCGGTGAGCTCACCGAGGATGACGCCGTCAGGGACGGCTTCACCACGCTGGCGGAGCTGCGCACAGCCCTGGACCGCCACTACCCGGGCCTCGAGGCGGACAGCCCGGTCGACGTCGTCACCTTCGAGCTGACCGCGCAGGGGGGAGTGAGGGCAGTGGGAGAGCGCACGGAGGACGCGCAGGCAGTGGGAGAGCGCGAGCCCCTGGACGTCCTCGACCTCGACGGCCGACGATTCGAGATCACCCGCGCCCGCGCCGCGGATGTGCGTGATCTGGTCGGCCTGCTCGCCGATGACGTGCTGGGTCGGGAGCGCGAGAGCAGGGACCTCGCCGTCTACGAGAGCGCCTTCGCCGCGATCGATCGTGACCCGAACCAGCTCCTGATCGCCGTGCGCGACGCGGCAGGCAAGATCGTCGCGACGATGCAGCTGTCCCTGATCCCCTCACTGTCCCGCGGCGGGGCGAGCCGGCTCCAGATCGAAGCGGTGCGGGTCGCGGCCTCGACCAGGGGGGCCGGCCTGGGGACCGCCCTGTTCGAGTGGGCCCACGCCTGGGGGCGAGAGCATGATGCACGACTGGCGCAGCTCACCACCGACGTGACCCGTCAGGAGGCGCAGCGCTTCTACGAGCGCCTCGGCTACGCACCCAGCCACGTGGGCTTCAAGCTGCCGCTGTGACCGCTGCCCACCTGTGGCCCTCGGCGTTCCCCGTCAGCCCTGCTGCTGGATGATCCCGATCTTCTGCCACACCTTGCGGGCCATGTCGGACGTCAGCGCCTCGATGCCCTCGACCGCGTCGAGCACGTCGCCGTCGGTGGTGTGCTCCGCGAACAGTGCCGCGCTCTTGCCCACCAGCGAGAGCATCTCCGTGCAGAAATCGAGATAGCGGGTCAGCTCGGTGCGGTCCAGGTCGAGCCCGCCGTCCTCGCGGGATCCGCGCTCGAGCCGCTCGGGCACTTTGGTCAGCTGGTGCATGTCGATCACGTGCGCCAGCGAGCGCAGGCGGTGCAGGATGCGCAGCACGCGCGCCCGCTCCATCCGCTCCGGGATCCGCAGCAGGAAGAACACCGCGATCCCGCCGAAGACGAGGTCGTTGATGATCGTCTCGAGC
>DXDT01000063.1 GCA_019115335.1 Candidatus Brachybacterium merdigallinarum | reverse complement strand
CGAGACCGGATCGATACCGGTGGTCCCGGAGCCCCGGAACACGGGTGCCCAGTCCACTACCTGGCGCAGCACCGCCGGCGCCATCGTGGGCCTCGTGCTGGCCTTCCTCGCGATCACGCTGATGAGCCTGTAAGTCTCGAGCTCATCGTCGGCGCCGAACGGGTGCTGAGGGGAGTGCGACCTCACCGTCGCGAGCGCTGACTCGGCGCGGGCTCGGAAGTGGGCGTGGCGTCGCGGTCTTGACCCTGACGCGTTGTCAACGTGTGGACTTCCCGGCATGACCCGACTTCCCGTCCTCTATCTCACCTCCTACGGCATCTCCCTGCTCGGCAACTCGGTCACCGCGATCGCGCTCCCGCTGCTGGTGCTGCTGACCACCGGCAGTCCGGGTGACGCCGGGCTGGTGGCGGTCGCCGCCGCTGTCCCCGCCGCGATCGCCGGGCTGCTGATGGGCTCGCTGGTGGACCGGATCAACCGCCGCACCGCTGCCGTGCTCTCCGACGTGATCTCCGCCGTGGCCCTCGCGCTGCTGCCGATCCTCGAGGCGACGGTCGGGCTGAGCCTGGGCTGGTTCATCGCCGTGGCCGTGCTGAACTCCTTCGGGGACGTCCCCGGCATCACCGCGCGCGAGGCGATGCTGCCTGCCGTGGCGCGGGCCGCGTCCTGGGACGCCTCGCGCCTGATCGGCCTGAGGGAGTCGATCGGCGGGGTGTCGATGCTGGTCGGGCCTGCCGCCGCCGGCGTACTGGTGGCGGCGCTCGAGCCCGTCGCGGTGATGTGGGTGACCGCCTCCATCGCCGCACTCGCGGCCCTGCTGACCCTCCTGCTGCCGCCGCGGGCCACGGCGCACGAGCGCGAGGCGGCCGCCACCTCGACGGGCGCTGCCTCACCCCGGGCCGCCTTCGCCACGGTGTTCCGGGGCGCGGGGATCATCGCCGGCTCGCCCCTGCTGCGGGCGCTGGTGCTGCTCATGCTCGCCCTCGGCGTGGTGCTCGCTGCCCTGCAGGGCATGGTGATCCCGGTGCACTTCGCGTTCCAGGGCGAGGCCTCCCTGGTGGGCTTCGTGCTCAGCGCCATCGCCGTGGGGCTGCTGCTGGGAGGCGGGCTGTTCGCGGCCCTCGGCGCACGGATCCCGCGCCCGGTGTGGCTGATCGGCGGGATCACGGTGATCGCGGCGGGCCTGGTGGTGCTCGGTACGCTGGGCCCCGTGTGGACCATCTTCACCGGCGCCGCGATCGCGGGCCTCGGCGGCGGCGCGATGAACGCCGTCGTGGGGCTCACGTTCGTCGAGGCGGTCGAGGAGAGCCGACGCGGCGCGGTGCTCGGCGCCCAGAACGCCCTGCTGACGCTGGTGCCCGCGGCGGGCATCGGCGGCGCCGCCCTGCTGATCGAGACCGGCAGCGTGCAACTGGCTGCGATGGTGATCGCCGGGGTGTGGATCCTCGCCGTGATCGCGGCGCTGGCGAGCCCGCGCCTGCGACGCCTGGGGACGGAGGGGACCTGATGCGGATCGCCGAGCTGGCGGAGCTGGCCGGGGTGAGCGTGCGGACGCTGCGCTACTACCACCAGGTGGGGGCGCTGCCGGAGCCGCCCCGACTCTCCAACGGGTACCGCGACTACAGCGTCGACGACCTGGTCAGGGTGCTGCGGATCCACCAGCTCACCAGCTCCGGCCTGCCGCTCGCGACGGCCGGCGAGCTCGCGGCCGGCCCCGCCCCGCATGCCGCCGAGGAGGTGCTCGAGGAGGCCGACAAGGTGCTGGAGAGCCAGATCGCCGTGCTCACCGAGCGCCGGGCCCGCCTGGCCGAGGCCCGCGCCGGCGGGCACGTGGGCCTCAGCTGGGAAGCCCGAGCCCTCAGCATCGAGACCACCGACCTGCCGCCGGCGATCCTGCTGGCCCACCTCTACCGGGGCCATCCGCAGTTCAGCCGCCTGGCCGACGCTCTGCTGCAGCCCGACCGGCGCGCCCGCGCCACCGCCCTCCAGCGCCGCTTCGAGCAGGTCGACGAGCACACCCCGGAGGCGGAGCTGGACGAGATCGTCGACCAGGTGCAGGCTCTGCTCGCCGAGGTCGACGCCGAGCTGCCGCCCCTGCGAGAGGAGTGGACCCGCCTCGTGCTCGAGCTGGTGGAGCGGGACCTGAACCCGCGCCAGCGGGAGCTGCTGGGCCGGCAGGGATGATCTCGGGGCGGCACGGCGAGATGGGCGTTCTGAAGCCGTGCGGCGCGGCTAAGTCGAGGAAGCCGGCGGGGCCGACACCGGGAGAACCTGGCGATTCCCCGGAGCGAGGCACGACTTTTTCTGCACATCTGTGTGATGTCGGCGGCATCGGACCAAAGTCCTGGCCCGCAAGGGTCGTTGAATCGTAATCTTCAAGGGTCTCCGGTGGGGAGACGAGGGGATGGGCGGATGCCGCCGACGCCCCGGTCCGTGCCCGCACGGACGTCGGTGACGATCACGAAGGATGGGCATGTCCGCTCAGCACCCCACTCCGCTGCGTCGAGCCTTTTCGGTGAAGACCGAGATCTCCCGGATCGCCCGCGCGGTGATGCTCGCGCTCGCGTGCGTGAGCAC
>DXDT01000062.1 GCA_019115335.1 Candidatus Brachybacterium merdigallinarum | reverse complement strand
GTCGAGATCAGCAGACGTGCCTCCATCCAGCTGTCCACGGTGAAGACGCATATGCGGAACATCCTGCGCAAGCTCGGCGTCAGCAGCCGCAAGGAGCTTCGCTGAGGGATCTTGCTGCCGGGACCGGGTCGCGCTCCCGTGGCCGGCACCGAGCTCAGCCCGCGCTCGCCGGCTGCTGCAGCTCGGTCACCCATTCCACCTGCGGTGTCGGCTCGGAGCGCAGGTACAGCTCACGCGCCGGCCCGGAGGGGGCCGCGCCGCGGGCGACGATCTCGGTGTGCAGGGCCTGCCAGGAATCGGGGATCGAATCCATCGCCCCCAGGTGCACGCTGCAGAAGGCGTCCTCCGCCGCGGGCAGGACCACCTCCTCGAGGCTGCTCGGAACCTCTCCGCTGACCTCGAAGCCTGCGGTGATGCGCAGGCCGTCCTCGCCCATGTCGTAGGTGGCGATGGCCAGGCCCGGGGTGGTGCCGGCGGCGACCAGCGCCTTGGCGACCTGAGCGAACAGCGGTCCCACCACGGCGGGCACCTCCGGCTGCTCGGCGGCGTGACCGCTGAGGGCGGCCAGGCGGAGGGGGGAGAGGGGCTTGCGGATGATCTCGGTGGCAGTCATGGGGTTCTCCTGTTCGATGAGGTGGAGGCGGCGGCTCACGTCCCGCAGTCGCTCCTCGGCGAGGCGATGCTCCGCAGCGACCTCGGCACGACGGGCGCGCAGCAGCTCCGTGAGGCGGTCCGCGTCGATCCCCGCGGTGAGGATCAGCGCGATGTCGTCCAGCCCGAACCCCAGCTGACGCAGCGCCACGATCCGATGCAGCCGCTCGAGCTGGGAGGGATCGTAGGAGCGGTAGCCGGTGACCTGGTCGACGTGCTCGGGCACCAGCAGCCCGGCCGCGTCCCAATGCCGCAGCATGCGGCGGGTGACCCGGCCCAGCTGGGCGAACGCTCCGATGGACAACATGCCCCCGATCCCACCCCCTTCCACGGTGTCAGGGTCAAGCATCATGCGCAGAAGGGGCCGTGCGCGGCGGCCCATGAACAGGCGGCGGCCCCAGGCATGAGGATGCCTGGGGCCGCCGCTTCGGTGCGGGCGCGATCAGGCGCGCTTGTCGTCGTCCTTGCTGCCGAAGACCCCGGCCGCGGCGCCCTTGACGGTGTCGCCGGCATCCTGGAGCTTGTCCTTGACATCGGCCTTGGACTTCTCCGCCTTGCCCTGGGTCTCGGTCTCCTTGTCACCGGTGAGCTTGCCGAAGCCCTCCTTGGCCTGGCCGCCCAGCTTGTCCACCTTGTTCTCGAACTTGTCCTCGTTGCTCATGCCGCAACTCCCTCCATTCGATGACGGCGCGGGTGCCCCGCGCCTGAGACGACTCTACGCCCGCGGCATGCGGCGAGGAGCGCCGGGCGGTCTCCCGCCGCCGCGCACCGGGCGGAGGTCCGCGCCGCTCGGTGCGGATCATCCTCCGCGGGCAGCTCGTGGACCCCGACGGATGGGCGCGATCAGCTCGCGGCGATGTGCGCGAGGACGACGCGGTCCAGCTCCGCACCGGCCTGCATCGGCAGCGAATGCGTGGTGCCCGGCCACACCTGGACCGTCCCGTCCGGCAGGCCGCCGGCCGCCTCTGCGGCGCGGTCCCCACCGGCCAGGGAGCCCCGCTCCCCGAGCGCGACGTAGACGGGCATCTCGAGACCCGCGATCTCCTCCTCGGAGAGGACGCCGGGCTGCGGCAGGCCGGCCTGGTAGTGCTCGGCGCCGGCCTCGATCATCCGGGCCATCGGATCCTCGGGATCGTAGGGCTCGCCACCGATCTCGGTCAGGGCGCGGGACCGCCACGACTCCGGGATCCCCGGGAGGAAGGCGACGCCGCTCCACAGCAGGATGTTCACGGGAGGATTCGCGAAGGCCATGGCCGGCTCCAGCAGGGACAGGGAGGTCACCAGCTCCGGACGGGCCGAGGCCAGCGACACCGCCAGGCGGCCGCCGAAGGAGTGCCCGACGAGGTGAGCGCCCTCCGGGGCGACCTGCTCGACCAGGTCCGCGAGGTAGGTGGCCTGGTCCTCGTAGCCGTCGAACCGCACCTGCTGGACCGACATGCCCGCGTCCCCGAGCGCGTCGAAGGCGAACACCGGATGCTCCGCAACCAGCGCGGGCAGGTTCTGCGACCACATGGGCGCACCGGAGGAGCGCCCGGGCATCAGCACGATCGGCTCCTCGGCCTCCGTGGCGGGGCTCGACCACTCGTAGACCCGCACGATCCCGTGACTGGTGCGCAGGTCGTGGGTCGCCGTCGGCGGGGGCAGAGCGGCGAACGACTCCTCGTAGGCGGCGACGTACTCGTCGCGCCCCTCCAGGCTGCGGAAATGCCCCGAGTCCGGGGCGGCCGTGAACCAGTTCCAGGTGCTCACCGCGCCGATCAATGCCAGCACCGCGACCACGGCGACGCCGCCGCGGCGCAGGAAGCGCGCAGCCCGACCTCGTCGACGGCGCTGCTCCGCGGACCCGCCCGACGAGGGAGAGGTGGACGCGGACTTCTCAGTGTCCAATACGTTCATACTGTCATCATGATGCAAGTTGTCCGTACTGTAAAGTGCTGGGCATGCCCCGAGTCGTCGACCATGCCGCGCGTCGGCTGGAGATCGTCCACGCCCTCTGGGCCGTGATCCACGCCAGAGGCCTGGACAGCGTCAGCTTCCGGGCCGTGGCCGAGGCCGGCGGCGTCTCGATCGGCCGCATTCAGCACTACTTCCCCTCGAAGGCCGCGCTGATCCGCGAGGGGTGTGCGCAGATGGTTGCCGCCGCGGAGGGGAAGTACCGCGAGCAGGCCGCCACGGCTCCGCCCGGCAGTCGCCTGTGGGCGCTGCTCTCCGGGTCGATCCCGGGCACGGACGCCGAGCGCCTGGGCGCGGCCGTCTGGTACGCCTACCTCGCGAAATCCGTCTCGGATCCGGCGCTGGCAGAGATCGTCCTCGATGCCGTCCGGACATCGCGGAGCGAGGCGATCCAGCTGCTGCGCGCCGTGCGGGACGAGCTCGCCGCGACCCCCGATGCAGCGCTCGAGGAGGATGCTCTGGCCCTGCTCGCCCTGGGGGACGGGCTCACCCAGCGCGTCCTGGTCGGAGCTCTGGACAGCGCTGAGGCCCGGGAGGTCCTCGCCCGGGAGCTCACCCGCCAGGGGGTGGAGGGAGGCTCGGCGTGAGCCGGGCTCTGCCTCCTGGCGCCTACGGCGGGTGCAGTGCCGCGGCGGGCACTCAGATCTCGCGGGCCGCGAGCGGGATGCGCCCGCCGGCGAGCACCATGTCCACCTGCCGTGACGCGAGGGTGTGGTGCAGCCCCACCTCGCGGTCCCCGATCCGCGCGAGCAGCGTCGTGCCGGCGCGCAGGGCGTCGTGGAGGCCTTCGAGCACCACCTCGTCACCCTGACTGATGCGCTGGAGATCGGCGGGGTCATCGAAGGCGAGGGCGAGGATCCCGAAGTTCGCGAGGTTCTGCCAGTGGATGCGGGCGAAGGACACCGCGATCACCGCCCGCAGCCCGAGATAGCGGGGCGCGATCACGGCATGCTCCCGGGAGGAGCCCTGCCCGTAGTTCTCCCCGGCGATCACCACGTGCCCACTCTGCGTCTCCTGCGCCCGGCGGGGGTAGGTCTCGTCGATGCGGGAGAAGGAGAACTCGGCGATCTTGGGGATGTTGGAGCGGTAGGGCAGCACTCGCGAACCGGCGGGCATGATCTCGTCGGTGGAGACGTTGTCTCCCATCACCAGCAGCGCGGGCACGCTCAGATCATCCTCGACGGGATCGAAGTCCGGCAGGGCGGAGATGTTGGGGCCCTTGACCAGCTCCACCTCCGCCGCCTCCTGGGCCGGCAGCGGTGGCTGCAGCATGTCGTCGATCGTCGTATAGGTCTCGGGCATCGCGGGCCGCGGATACGCCAGGCAGTGACTGTCCTCCAGATCGCGCGGATCGGTGATCCGCCCGGTGAGGGCCGCGGCCGCGGCGGTCTCGGGCGAGCACAGCCACACCGCGTCCTCCTCGGTGCCGGAGCGGCCGGGGAAGTTTCGCGGCATGGTGCGCAGGGAGTTGCGGCCGGTGGCGGGGGCCTGCCCCATTCCGATGCAGCCCATGCAGCCCGACTGGTGGATGCGCGCGCCGGAGGTGACCAGCGAGGTCAGCCAGCCGCCGGTGATCAGGTCTGCGAGCACCTCGCGGGAGGTGGGGTTGATGTCCAGCGACAGTCCGGAGGCGGTCTGCCTGCCTGCGAGGATCTCCGCCACCACGGCCATGTCCCGCAGCCCGGGGTTCGCCGAGGAGCCGACCACGACCTGAGCGACGTCCTCGCCCTCGACCTCCGCGACCGGCACCACGTTGCCGGGGGAGGAGGGACGGGCGATCAGGGGCACCAGCTCGGACAGCTCGATCTGCTCGGTGACGTCGTAGCCCGCACCGGCGTCCGCCTCCAGGCGCGTGAAATCCTCCTGCCGGCCGACGGCCCGCAGATAGTCCGCCGCGACGTCATCGGCCGGGAACACACTGGCGGTCGCACCCAGCTCCGCGCCCATGTTCGCGATCACGTGCCGGTCCATCGCGGTCAGCTCCGCCAGGCCCGGCCCGTGGTACTCGATGATGCGGCCCACCCCGCCGGTGACGTCGTGGCGGCGCAGCATCTCCAGCACCACGTCCTTGGCCGAGACCCAGTCCGGCAGCGAGCCGGTCAGCTCCACGCCCCAGATCTCCGGCATCGACACGTACAGCGGCTGGCCGGCCATCGCCATCGCCACCTCCAGGCCGCCCACGCCGATCGCGAGCATGCCCAGCGCCCCGGCGGCGCAAGTGTGGGAGTCCGAGCCGATCAGCACAGCGCCGGGCCGCCCGAAGTGCGCCTGATGCACCGGGTGGGAGACACCGTTGCCGGCCGGGGAGAACCACAGCCCGAACCGCTGCGCGGCCGACTGCAGGAACAGGTGGTCGTCGGGGTTCTTCTCGTCGGTCTGCAGCAGGTTGTGGTCGACGTACTGGATGGACAGCTCGGTGCGGATGCGGTCCAGTCCCATCGCCTCCAGCTCCAGCATCACCATCGTGCCGGTGGCGTCCTGGGTGAGGGTCTGGTCGACCCGCAGGCCGATCTCGGAGCCGGGCTCCATCGACCCCTCCACGAGATGATCGGCGATGAGCTTCTGAGCGACGTTGCGTGCCACGATCCTGCCCTCCTGGCCTCGGGAATCCGCCGCCGATCCCGGTAGCGGACCTGCCTCCACCGTAGGCCCTGCCCGGGGGCCTGCCCAGAGGGCGGGTCGCCGACGACGCGGCGCCGGCGCATCGTCACTCGGCCCGACGGCGGGAATAGGCCGTCGTCCCTGCGTGTTGCAAACCACCGGCCGGAAGGGCGACGCCGCCTCCCGCACGCCACCACCGTGCCCCTGCCACCGCTCCCCAACCGCGCTCCAGGAGTGATCACCACGCACACCGCAGAACCGCATCCCACCCCCTCCGCTGCTGCGTCCCAGCCGACCCTTCCCACCCTCTCCGTGCAGGCGCAGCGGCTCATCGATCTGGAGGTCCACACCTTCGCCGGAATCCCCGAGCACGCACTGCACGCGGCCGCCGCGCAGTGGGGGCCCGGGCGCACCGATGCTCTGCTGGCGGTCGACCCTGTGCTCGCGCCGCCCTCGGCCCTGGCTCCGCTGATGCGGCGCGGGGACAGGCCCGGCTTCGTCGTCGAGGACATGACCGATGTGGACCGCTTCGCGCCCGCCGGGGTCACGCTGGAGGGAGGCCCGCTCTATCTGGTCGAGGGACCGGAACGGGGTGAGGAGTACGAGAACTGGAGTCCCGCGGAGGCTCTGCCGGCGATCACGGACCGCGGCCGCTCACCGCTGCTGCTGAGCGAGGGCATCCACTGGGCGCTCCAGCAGCCGGCGGTGATCGAGCCGGGCCACTGCTTCATGACGATCGGCTCCCGCCTCACCAGGGCGACCGGGAAGCTCGACGCCCGCACCCCGGCGCTGTGGATCTCCGGCGGCACCGGCCGCGACGGGAAGGAGCGTCGGAACGCCCCCAAGCTCGGCTGGTGCTGGTGGGGCAACCGGCACACCTGGCTCGGCATCGCCTCCGCCGCCGCCCGAATCCCGGCCTGACCACCGTCGCGGGCCCGTCGTCGCGCAGACGACGGGCCCGCAGGGACAGCGCGGCGCGGTCAGGAACCGGCGCCCGGCCCGAGCGGTCGCGCCGAGCTCGGGCGGTCGCGCCCGGCTCAGGCGGTCGGGGTGAGCTGCTCCTCGGGCTCGTCCTCGACGGGGTTCGGGCGCAGCGTCGCGGCGAGCACGATCGCGACCGTCGCGACGATCCCGCCGAAGGCGAAGGCCCAGGAGGCACCGGCGGACTGGGCGAGCTCCGGCGTCGCCCCGGTCTCCACGGCCACCGCCGCACCGAGGGTCAGCATCGCGATGAACACCGCGGTGCCGAGCGCCCCGGCCAGCTGCTGCAGCGTGTTGAGGATCGCCGAGCCGTGGCCGTACAGCGACCGCGGCAGCGACCCCAGCGACAGCGTCATCAGCGGGGTCATCACCATCGACATGCCGATCCCCAGCGGGACGTTCAGCGCAACGATCAGGCCGCGGGAGGAGTCCGCATCCAGCAGCACCACCTCCAGCCAGCACACCAGCGCCATCAGCACGATGCCGGGCAGCACGATCGGTCGCGGACCCACCCGGTCGTAGAGGGCGCCCACCAGCGGGCCGAGCAGACCGGAGGCCGCCGCGCCGGGCAGCAGGGTCAACCCCACGTCGAGGGTGGACAGGCCCAGCGCCCCGGTCATGTACAGCGGCATCGCCGAGACGGTGCCCAGCATGGTCGCGAACGCCATCAGCATCACCAGCAGGGACACCGCATAGGTGCGCACCTTCAGCGGGCGCAGGTCCAGCAGAGGTTCCTTCCCGCGCGCGAGCATCCGCACCTGGCGCACCGCGAACAGGGTCAGGGAGAGCGCGCCGATGCCGGCCACCACCAGCGGGATCAGGCGGCTGGTGCCGGAGACGATCTGGCTGATCGAGGCCAGTGCATAGATCGCACCGCCGAAGCCGATCGCGGAGAGGACCACCGAGATCAGGTCCAGCCGCACCGTCTCGGGCTCGGTGTGGTTGCGCATGAACAGCAGCCCGATCACCAGCGCGATCACGATGATCGGCAGCATCATGATGAACAGGTAGTGCCAGGAGCGGTGCTCGAGGATGAATCCCGAGATGGACGGCCCGAGCGCCGGAGCGGCGGAGATGACCACGCCCACCAGGCCCATCACCAGCCCGCGGGAGCGCAGCGGCACCAGCGCCAGCACCGTGGTCATCAGCAGCGGCAGCACCATCGCGGTGCCCGCGGCCTGGATCACGCGCGCGGCGAGCAGCACCGGGAACGTCGGGGCGAACACCGCCAGCGAGGTGCCCGCCAGGAACAGCAGCATCGCGACGATGAACACGGTGCGGTTCGACAGCCGCTTCATGAGGAAGCCGGTGGTGGGGATGACCACGGCCATCGTCAGCATGAACCCGGTGGACAGCCACTGCGCGGTGACCGCGGTGATCGACAGATCCGCCATCAGCACCGGCAGGGCGACCGAGAGCAGGGTCTCGTTGAGGATCATCACGAACGCGGAGACCACCAGCGCGGCGATGATCGGGGTGACTTTCAGCGAGGCGGGCGGATTCCCGTCACGAACGGTGGTGGCGGGGTCATCGGCGCCACCGCGGGTGGCGGCCTCGGCATCGGCGGAGGCCTCACCGCCGGCGACGATCCCGGGGACCTCGACGGCGGGCAGCTCACCGGTGGGAGTGGGGGAGGAGACAGACATGGCTGGTGCAGAGCTTTCGTCGCGAAGGGACCGGCGACGAGTACCTGCACGCCCGCGCGCATCCGGACCGGAGGCGGGGCGGGCGGGTCATCGACCGGTGCGGCCGACGGGCAGTGCCTGCGGCCACGCTCATCTTCGCACTCGGCCACGTCGGCCTGTCAACGCTTTTGCCGGCGAT
The DNA here is from genome assembly GCA_019115335.1 of Candidatus Brachybacterium merdigallinarum. GTDB lineage: Bacteria > Actinomycetota > Actinomycetes > Actinomycetales > Dermabacteraceae > Brachybacterium > Brachybacterium merdigallinarum. The sequence goes on along the minus strand of DXDT01000062.1, from coordinate 3,030 downwards.
GTGACGGGCGATGCGCCCGGGCACCGCGGTCAGGACTGCCCGGGGGTGATCAGACCGGATTCGTAGGCGATGACCACCAGGCGGGAGCGGTCGCGGGCCTGCAGCTTCGCCAGCAGCCGGCTCACATAGGTGCGGGCCGTGGCGGGGGACAGGAACAGGGCGGCGCCGATCTCGTCGTTCGAGAGCCCGCGCCCCACCAGGGCGAGGACCTCGGTCTCCCGGTCCGTGAGCCCCTCGAGCAGTTCCGGGCGGACCTCCGCGGCCAGGCGCGCGCCGAGCTGCCCGAGCACGGTGGTGGTCACCGACGGCGACAGCAGCGACTCGCCGCCCGCCACCACCCGGATCGCCTCCCGCAGGTCGCCCGGGGCGACGTCCTTGAGCAGGTACCCGGCGGCACCCGAGCGGATCGCGGCCAGCACGTCCTCGTCCTCGTCGAACGTGGTCAGCACGATCACCCGCACCCCCTCGAGCGCCGGGTCGGCGGTGATCCGGGCCGTGGCGGCGATGCCGTCCAGCTGCGGCATGCGGATGTCCATCAGGACCACGTCCGGCTCCAGCTCACGCACCCGGGCCAGGCCGGCGCGGCCGTCGGAGGCCTCGCCGACCACCTCGATGTCGCCGTCCCGCTCGGCCAGCGCACGCAGCCCGGTGCGCACCAGCTCCTGATCATCGACCAGCACGATCCGGATCATCGCTCGCCTCCCAGCCGGGCGGGGATGCTCGCCTCGACCACGAAGCCGTTGCCGGGGGAGCGGGTGGTCAGGGTGCCGCCGAGCAGCCGGGCGCGCTCGGTCATCCCGAGGATGCCGACGCCCGCGGCCCGGTTGCCGGATCCCTCCGGGGCGCCGCGCCCGTCGTCCGCGATGCGCAGCATCAGACGGCCTTCGGTGACTCGCGCCTCGACCTCGAGCCGGGAGGCGTCGGCGTGCCGCAGCGCATTGGTCACCGACTCCTGGAGGACCCGGTACGCGGCGGTGTCCACGGCGGGGGAGAGGTCGGCCGGGTCCGCCTCGATCCGGTCCGTCACCTCGAGCCCGGCGCTGCGTGCATGCTCCAGCAGCGTCGGGGCGTCGGTGAGGGAGCGCACCTGCCGTCCGTCCGCCGGGAGGGATGCGCTCGCCGGGAGCGCGGTCCCCGTCCCGTCCTCGGCGGCGCGGGGATCGTCCTCGGCGCGCAGCACCCGCACCATGGTCCGCAGCTCTCTCAGCGACTCGGCGGCCTGGGCGCGCACCTGCTCCAGGGAGCGGCGCACGGTCTCGTCGTCCCGCCCGGCGGCGTCGGCGCCGACGCCGCTGTGCAGGGAGATCACCGCGAGGGAATGGCCGACGGTGTCGTGCAGCTCGCGGGAGATCCGCTCCCGCTCCCCGCGCAGCTGCAGCTGGGCCTCGTGACGGGCCCGGGCGGCGGTGAGCTCGGTGATCCGACGCTGCTGGGCACTGCGCTCGCGGTCCGAGCGCACCGCATGGCCCAGCGCGATCCCGGCGGCGATCAGGGCGAGGTTGGTGACCGCATCGGTGCCCAGCAGGATCCCCGTCGGCTGCGGGTCATCACGCAGGCGGAACAGCAGCGCGACGGTGAAGACCACCACGCCGCTGCCGATCGCCCAGCGCAGTCGGCCCCGCTCGGCCGCTGCGAAGAGGGCCGCGACCACGGGCAGCGCCACCCCGATGGTGGGCAGCCCGAGCGTGTAGTACGCGAAGGTGGCGAGCACGCTGAGCACGAGCATCGGGACCGGGGCGGGGCGCCGCAGCAGCAGGAGCGCGCCGAAGCCCGCCGCGAATATGTAGGCGACCTCCGGGGCGACCGCGGGCTGCTGCGATCCGGTCCCGGCGGGTGCGATCGCGATGACGGCCGAGAGCACGCCCGTCACCACCAGGCACAGCGCACCGTCCTGCAGCGCCTCCGGACGCGTCGCCGTTGTCGCCCCCGGCAGGGTCTCCGGCGGCACTCCGGGCGGCGGGGCCGGGGTGGGCGATGCGGGGCGGGCGCTCATCCGGTCAGCGTAGAGCGAGGCGGCGCTTGGCGACATGCCCCGCGGGAGGGGAGCGGTGTCGCTTCCCGACGTACCCGTCCGCCGCCCGGATGCGACCGCGCCCGCGCTCCCGGACCGATGTGCGGGCAAGCCCGGCTCCGTAGCGTCCTCGCCATGACCTCCACTCCTGTTCCCGCCACCTCCCGCCCTCCCCGCGACCGCGCGCCGCAGCGGTCGCTGAACTGGGCGCTGATCATCGGCCTCGGCGCTGCGGCCCTGGCCCGCCCGACGACCAACATGCTCACCGATCAGCTGGGCATCGAGCTCGGACCTATCGTCCCGTTGGGCTGGACCCTGGTGATCTCCCTGGTGTGGATCCTCGTGGTGGGCCTCGGCCGCACCGCCCGGCCGCTGCTCACGCTGACCCTGACCGGAGTGTTCTACGCCCTGTTCGCGATCGTGCTCAGCGCCGTGGCCTCCACGATTCTGCTGGGCGCGCTCTCCGGGCCGCTCGCCCAGCCGCTGGCGATCCTCCCGATGCTGCTGCTGAACGCCCTGTGGGGACTGCTCTGCGGAGCTCTCGCCCTCGCACTCCGGCACGCGCGCGGTCGCGCGGACGGGGATCCGCGCCGGGAGGGGACCGGTCGGATAGTGTGACCGGGAGCACGCATCGGGGCTGCGGCCTCCCGCCGGGCAGCGGAGCCCGTGCGGGCCGCCGCGCGACTACATCAACGGGCTGCAGCTCTTCGTGGGCCTGACCCTGCTGTACGGCGCCGTGCTGATCTTCCATCCCACCCTGATCGCTCCCGCGATCAACCTGGACGTCCCCGAGGGCACCCCCGGCATCATGCCGCTGCTGTTCGTCACGATCGCCTGCGGAGCGATCTCCGGCTTCCACGGCATCGTCTCCTCCGGCACCTCCTCCAAGCAGCTGGACAAGGAGACCGACGCCCGCTTCGTCGGCTACTTCGGAGCCGTCGGCGAAGGCCTGCTCGCCCTGGGTGCGATCATCGCCACCACCGCCGGGTACCGCACCCTCACCGAGTGGGAGTCGGTCT
>DXDT01000061.1 GCA_019115335.1 Candidatus Brachybacterium merdigallinarum | reverse complement strand
TCCTCGCCATGCAGTACCCCGTCGAGGTCCCCGGCGTCACCGTCTCGAACTTCCTGCGCACCGCCAAGACCGCGCTCGACGGCGAGGCCCCCGCTCTGCGCACCTGGTCCAAGGACATGAAGACTGCGATGGAGGATCTGCGCATGGATCCCGCCTTCGCCCAGCGCAACGTGAATGAGGGCTTCTCCGGCGGTGAGAAGAAGCGCCACGAGATCCTGCAGATGCAGCTGCTGGCCCCCGGCATCGCGATCCTCGACGAGACCGACTCCGGCCTCGACGTCGACGCGCTGCGCGTGGTCTCCGACGGCGTGAACCGCGCCAAGGAGAACACCGACGTGGGCATCATGCTGATCACCCACTACACGCGTATCCTGCAGTACGTGAAGCCCGACTTCGTGCACGTCTTCGTGAACGGCCAGATCGCCGAGCAGGGCGGTCCGGAGCTCGCCGAGCGTCTCGAGGCCGAGGGGTACGACCGCTTCCTCGTCGGCGCCCAGAGCTGACGACGCGGAGAATCGGAGGATGTCATGACCGACCAGAAGGCAGCCGACTCGACCGTCACGGTCGAGGACGTCACCGAGGCGATGAAGGACGTGATCGATCCCGAGCTCGGGATCAACGTCGTGGACCTCGGCCTGGTGTACGGGGTGCATGTCGACGGCGGCAACGCCGTGATCGACATGACCCTCACCTCGGCCGCGTGCCCGCTGACGGACCTGCTCGAGGAGCAGACCTTCGCCGCGCTCGACCCGATCACCGAGACCCACCGCATCAACTGGGTGTGGATGCCGCCGTGGGGCATGGAGAAGATCACCGAGGACGGCCGCGAGCAGTTGCGCGCGATCGGCTTCAACCTCTGAGCGATACCGCTGCCTGACGACGTCACCACAGGACGGCGCCACCGCGCGGCAGCGCGACGACAGGGCCCCGGGAACCGTGAGTTCCCGGGGCCCTGTCGTCGTCGGTCGTCGGGGTCAGCCGATCACGGAGGCAGCGTCCGCGACGTCGATGCCGTGGGCCTCGCCGGTGCCGGCATGGACCAGGCTGCCGTGGTGGGTGTGGAGCCCCTGGGCGAGGGCGGCGTCACGGCGCATCGCCTCCTGCCAGCCCAGGTCCGCGATCTTCAGCACGTAGGGGAGGGTCGCGTTGGTCAGTGCGGCGGTGGCGGTCACCGGCACCGAGCCGGGCATGTTCCCCACGCAGTAGAACACCGTGTCGTGGACGCGGAAGGTCGGATCGTCGTGCGTGGTGGGATGCGAGTTCTCGAAGCAGCCGCCCTGATCGATCGCGACGTCCACCAGCACCGATCCCGGTTTCATGGTGGCGACCATCTCGTCGGTCACCAGCTTCGGGGCACGCTTGCCGGGGATCAGCACCGAGCCGATCACCACATCGGCGTCCCGGACCTTCTCGGCGATGTCCAGGGAGGTCGAGTAGCGGGTCAGTATCGCCCCGTGGTGCATGGTGGCGATCTGGTGCAGCCGGGGGACGTCGAGATCCATCACGGTGACGTTCGCGTGCAGTCCGTGCGCCATCATCGCGGCCTGCTCGCCGACCACTCCGCCGCCGATCACGAGCACCTCCGCCTCGGCAGTGCCCGGGACCCCGCCCATCAGCACCCCGGAGCCGCCCAGCGGGGACATCAGGTGATAGGCGGCGACCTGGGTGGCCAGGCGCCCGGCGATGCCGCTCATCGGCGCCAGCAGCGGCAGCGAGCGATCCTCCCGCTGCACGGTCTCGTAGGCGATCGCGGTGGTCCCGGCTTCCAGCAGCGCCCGGGCGAGCTCCTCCTCGGCGGCCAGGTGCAGATAGGTGAACAGCACCTGGTCCCGGCGCAGCAGATGATGCTCCTGCGGTAGCGGCTCCTTCACCTTCACGATCAGCTCGGCCTGCCCCCAGACCTCCTCGGCGGTGGCGACCACGGTGGCGCCGGCGGCGACGTAGTCCTCATCACTCACCCGAGCACCCGCCCCGGCGCCCGACTCGACCAGCACCTCGTGCCCGCGCAGGGCGAGCTCGTGGACGCCGGCCGCGGCCAGCCCCACCCGGTTCTCGTTGTTCTTGACCTCGCGGGGCACTCCGATGCGCATCCTGCACTCTCCTGCTTCCGTCATCTCGCGATTGCCGGTGATCTGCGTCTCCGGAGCCAGTACAGCACAGGGCGGCGGACCCGGGGGAGAGGCGGGAGCAGGCACGGATCCGGCTCGAACCCGGCGGCGATACGGCCAATATCACCGCGACGCGAGTGGCGCAGTCGCACTAGGATCGACAGGTTGCGCGTCATCGACAGGCTGCGCATTCAGGCCACGACCCGCGCGGCGATCCGCATCGCGCCCGCACCCGCCCCGACCGGAGGAGACCCATCCCGTGATCACCGTGCAGGACCTCGCCATCCGCGTCGGGGCCCGGCTGCTCATGAGCGACCTCTCCTTCCAGATCACCCCGGGAGACCGGGTGGGGCTGGTGGGGCGCAACGGCGCCGGCAAGACCACCCTGACCAAGGTGCTCTCGGGGACCCTCGCCCCCAGCGAGGGCACTGTCGAGGTCTCCGGGGAGATCGGGTACCTCCCGCAGGACACCCACAGCGGTGACGACACCGAGTCCGTGATCTCCCGCATCCTGGGCGCCCGCGGGCTGGATGACGTGTTCCGCCGGCTGCGTCGCGCCGAGGAGGAGATGGGCGACATGTCCCTCACCGACTCCCAGCGCGAGAAGGCCATGAACCGCTACCCCCGCATCGAGGCCGAGCTCGATGCCCGCGGAGGCTATGCGGCAGAGGCCGAGGCGAAGCGGATGTCCGCCAACCTGGGCCTGCCCAATCGGCTGCTCGACCAGGAGCTGGGGACCCTCTCCGGGGGTCAGCGCCGCCGCGTGGAACTGGCCCGCATCCTGTTCTCCCAGGCCGGCACCATGATCCTGGACGAGCCCACCAACCACCTCGACGCCGATTCGATCGTGTGGCTGCGCGAGTACCTCATGACCTACCGCGGCGCCCTGATCGTCATCAGCCACGACGTCGAGCTCGTGGAGCAGGTGGTCAACAAGGTGTTCTACCTGGACGCCAACCGCCAGGTGATCGACATCTACAACATGGGCTGGAAGCTCTACCTGCGCCAGCGCGAGGACGATGAGAAGCGCCGCAAGCGCGAGCGCCAGAACGCCGAGAAGAAGGCCACCCAGCTCACCGCCCAGGCCGAGAAGATGCGCGCCAAGGCGACCAAGGCCGTGGCGGCCCAGAACATGCTCAAGCGCGCCGAGCGGATGCTCGACGGCGTCGAGGCCGAGCGACAGGCGGACCGGGTCGCCTCCCTGCGCTTCCCGAAGCCCGCCCCCTGCGGGAAGACCCCGCTGATGGCCCGGGGCCTGTCGAAGTCATACGGCAGCCTCGAGATCTTCACCGACGTGGACCTCGCCATCGATCGCGGCTCCCGCGTGGTGATCCTGGGGCTGAACGGCGCCGGCAAGACCACCCTGCTGCGGATCCTCGCCGGGGTGGACGAGGCGGACACCGGCGAGATCCAGCCCGGGCACGGCCTGCGGATCGGCTACTACGCCCAGGAGCACGAGACCATCGACGGCGACCGCACCGTGCTCGAGAACATGATGAGCGCGGCCTACGAGCTGCCCGAGGTCGAGGCCCGCAAGATCCTGGGCTCCTTCCTGTTCACCGGCGAGGACGTCCACAAGCCCGCCCGGGTCCTCTCCGGCGGGGAGAAGACCCGCCTGGCGCTCGCGACCCTGGTGGTCTCCAGCGCCAACGTGCTGCTGCTGGACGAGCCGACGAACAACCTCGACCCGGCCAGCCGGGAGGAGATCCTGGGCGCGCTCACCGCCTTCGAGGGCGCCGTGGTGCTGGTCTCCCACGATCCCGGCGCGGTGCTGGCGCTGTCCCCGGAGCGGGTGCTGGTGATGCCGGACGCCGTCGAGGACCTCTGGAACGCCTCCTACGAGGAGCTCGTGCAGCTCGCCTGAGCCGCGCACCGCTCCGCGCTGCCCGGGGCGGCGCCCGGGACATCCCGGCAGCTGTGCCTGCGCCTCGTCCTCCGGCCGCGTCGAGCGCGGAGGCGGCTCCAGCGCAGGCCACGGATTTGCGCCACTGTGATCTGCGGCATATTCTCCGAGGTGGAAGTGCCGTGCTGCCGCGGGCCCTGGTCGCGCCCCGTCATCGCCTCGCCGGGCGGTCTGGCCCGCGGGCGGTCGGCACCGACTCGATGAGGAGGAGCTGAGACCGTGAGCGACCCCGCACGTTCCCCCGCACCCCTTCCCCTCCGGGCCCCGGCGGCTCCCCGGGGCCGAGGCCCGCTGAACCGACTGCTCGCCGCCGGCGCGGCACTGATGCTCGCGGCGACCCTCGCCTCCTGCGGCTCTGCGGACTCCGGGCCGGTCGAGCTGACCTGGTACATCAATCCCGACAACGGCGGCCAGACCCGCATCGCCCAGGAATGCACCGACGAGGCGGGCGGCGAGTACACGATCACCACCTCCCTGCTGCCCCGCGATGCTGCCAGCCAGCGCGAGCAGCTGGCCCGCCGCCTGGCCGCCGGGGACCGCTCGCTGGACATCATGAGCCTGGATCCCCCCTACATCCCGGAGCTGGCCGAGCCCGGGTTCCTCGCCCCGGTGCCGGACGAGGTCGCCGACGCCACCACCCAGGACGTCGTCGACGGCGCGCTCGAGGGCGCGACGTGGAAGGACGAGCTGGTCTCGGTCCCGTTCTGGGCCAACACCCAGCTGCTGTGGTACCGCGAGTCGGTCGCCGAGGAGGCAGGGCTGGACATGTCCGAGCCGGTCACCTGGGACCAGCTGATCGAGGCGGTCCAGTCCACCGACACGGATCTGGGCATCCACGGCATCCGCGCGGAGTCGATGACGGTGTGGCTGAACTCCCTGTACGAGTCGCAGGGGCAGCCGATCATCGAGAATCCCGAGGCCCCGGCCGAGGAGACCCAGCTGGCGCTGGAGTCCGAGGCCGGCGCCGAGGCCTCCCGCATCATCGGCATGATCGGCAGCGAGGGCCTGGCCGGGCCCGGCGCCACCACCCAGGACGAGAACGTGGCCATGGCCCAGTTCCAGGGGGACCGCGGCGCATTCATGGTGAACTGGCCGTTCGTCTACACCGCGACCCAGACCTCCGTGGACCAGGGCTCCGTGGACCCCGAGGTCCTCGAGGACATGCGGTGGACCACCTACCCCCGGGTCGCCGAGGACCAGGAGTCCGCACCCCCGCTCGGCGGCATCAACCTCGGGGTCGGCGCCTCGAGCGAGCATCCCGACCTGGCGTACGCCGCGATCCAGTGCATCGTGGACCCGGCCAAGCAGGCGGAGTACTTCATCTCCGACGGGAACCCGCCGTCCTCGACCGTCGCCTACGACGATCCGCAGGTGCAGGAGGCGTTCCCGATGGCCCCCGAGATCCGAGAATCCCTCGAACGGGCCGTGCCCCGCCCGCAGACCCCGTACTACAACGAGGTCTCGCTGGGCATCCAGCAGCACTGGACCCCGATCGCGGACGTCGGCGAGGCGACCCCCGCCGAGTCGCAGGAGTTCATCCAGTCCGTCCTGAGAGGGGAGGCCCTGCTATGAGCCGCGCCGCCGATGCCGCAGCGACCCCGGCTCCCGCGACGACCGCCGACCCGAAGCGGCGCGGTGCCGCGGAGCGGGGGAGGGGAAGGCAGCCGAAGCCGCCGCTGAGCGAACGGGCGCGCTCCGAGCGCCGACTCGGGATCATGCTGGCCGCCCCCGCCTTCGTGGTGATGATGGCCGTGACGGTCTACCCGATCCTGCAGGCGTTCTACGACTCGCTGTTCTCCTACCGCCTGACCGCACCGGATGAGCGCGAGTTCATCGGACTGGCCAACTACGGGGTGCTCTTCACCGACCCCGTCTTCTGGCGCGACCTGGGCGTGACCGTGCTGATCACCGTGGTCACCGTGGCCGTCGAGCTGGTGCTCGGCTTCCTGCTGGCCCTGGTGATGCACAACGCGGTCCGGAGCCTGCGCGGCCTGCTGCGCACCGCGATCCTGGTCCCCTACGGCACCATCACGGTGGTCTCGGCCTTCGCCTGGTTCTTCGCCTTCGACATCAACACGGGCTTCGTGAACTCCTGGCTGCCGCTGGTCGAGGACAGCTTCAACTGGTTCGGCTCGGCCGCCCCGGCCCTCGCCGTGATCATGATCAGCGAGATCTGGAAGACCACCCCGTTCATCTCCCTGCTGCTGCTCTCCGGCCTCGCCCAGGTCCCCGGTGAGCTCACCGAGGCCGCCCGGGTGGACGGCGGCACCCGCTGGGAGGTCATGCGCCGCGTGGTGCTGCCCAACATGAAGGCCGCGATCATGGTGGCGGTCCTGTTCCGGGCGCTGGATGCCTTCCGCATCTTCGACAACGTGTTCATCATGACCAACGGCGCCTACGGCACCGAGGTGCTCTCGCTGCTCGCGTACCGCACCTCGATCGGGCGGCTCGAGATCGGGATGGGCTCGGCGATCTCCGTGGTCCTGTTCCTCTGCGTGATCGGCATCGCCGTCATCGCGATCAGAGGATTCAAGGTCGACCTGACCTCCTCCGGGAAGGGGAGCTGAGATGAAGGGCCTCACCGGCAAGCAGAAGCTCGCCTGGATCGGGATCACCGTGGTGGTGCTGCTGTGGGCGCTCGGCCCGCTGATCTCGATCTTCATGACCTCGTTCAAGGCCTCCGGCGATCTCACCACGGGCCGATTCCTGCCCACCGAGTTCGTGCTGACGAACTATCAGGAGATCTTCGCCGGCAGCGCGCAGGAGCTGTTCCTGCCGGCCCTGCGCAACTCGATCGGGATCACGCTGATCGCCACCGCGATCGCCGTGGTGCTGGCGACGTTCTGCGCCTACGCGATCGCCCGGCTGGACTTCCCGGGCAAGCGCCTGGTGCTGGTCAGCGCACTCGGGGTCTCGATGTTCCCGGTGATCTCGATCGTGACGCCGCTGTTCAACCTGTGGCGCACGATCGGCCTGTACGACACCTGGCCGGGCCTGATCATCCCGTACCTCTCCCTCACGCTGCCGATCTCGATCTACACCCTGGCGGCGTACTTCCAGCAGATCCCCTGGGACCTCGAGCGGGCCGCCCAGGTCGACGGCGCGACCTCCTTCGAGGCGTTCCGGAAGGTGATCGTGCCGCTGGCGATGCCCGGGGTGTTCACCACCGCGATCATCGCGTTCTTCATCGCCTGGAACGATTTCGTCTACGGCATCTCGCTGACGTCCACCGCCGCGGCCCGGCCCGTCCCCGCGGCGCTGGCCTTCTTCACCGGCGCTTCGCAGTTCGAGGAGCCCACCGGCGCGATCTCCGCGGCGGCGATCATCGTCACCATCCCCATCATCATCATCGTCGTGCTCTTCCAGCGTCAGATCGTCTCCGGTCTGACCCAGGGCGCGGTCAAGGGCTGACCCAGCAGGAGGTAGCAACGGCCATGGCCACCATCGAGCTCAAGAACCTGGTCAAGAAGTACGACGACGGCTTCCCCGCCGTGAACGACGTCAGCCTGGACATCGCCGACGGCGAGTTCGTGATCCTGGTCGGCCCCTCGGGCTGCGGGAAGTCCACACTGCTGCGGATGATCGTCGGCCTCGAGGACATCACCGCGGGCGACCTCCTGATCGACGGCACGCGCGTGAACGAGGTCGCCCCGCGCGACCGCAATCTGGCGATGGTGTTCCAGAACTACGCGCTGTACCCCCATCTGACGGTGTACGAGAACATCGCCTTCCCGATGAAGCTCTCGAAGAACCGGCTCTCCGAGGAGGAGACGGACGAGCGGGTCCGTCGCGCCTCGGCGATGCTGGGCCTGGACGAGCACCTGGATCGCAAGCCCGGCAACCTCTCCGGCGGCCAGCGCCAGCGCGTGGCGATGGGGCGCGCGATCGTGCGGGAGGCGGATGCGTTCCTGTTCGACGAGCTGCTGTCCAACCTCGACGCCAAGCTGCGCGGCCAGATGCGCACCCAGATCGCGCAGCTGCAGCGGCAGCTGGGCATCACCAGCGTCTACGTCACCCACGACCAGACCGAGGCGATGACCCTCGGGGACCGGGTGGCGGTGCTCAAGAAGGGTCGCCTGCAGCAGGTCGCCTCGCCCCGCGAGCTGTACGAGCAGCCGGTGAACCTGTTCGTGGCCGGGTTCATCGGCTCGCCGTCGATGAACTTCCTGCCGGCGCGGGAGGTGGACGGCGCCCTGCAGACCCCGCTCGGGAGCCTCTCCGCCCCCGAGACGGTGATCGCGGCCGCTCGCGGCAGGGACCTGGTGCTGCTGGGCATCCGGCCCGAGCACTTCGAGGACCGAGAGTTCGTGGACGAGGCGCTGCTGCCCCACGGCACCGAGCTGACCGCCACCCCCTCGCACACCGAGTGGCTCGGCAACGAGCAGTACGGCTACCTCGACTACGAGAAGAACCCGCAGGTCGGAGAGGTGCTGCAGGAGCTCGCCCAGGACCTCGACCAGGACGAGATCCCGCCCCAGGTGGTCGTCACCCTGAACTCCGCCAGCCGCATCCGTGGAGGCTCGGAGGCGACGCTGTGGGTGGACACCCGCAAGGTCCACGTCTTCGACGTGAGCACGGGGGAGAACCTGACCCGCGATGAGGACAAGGGCGCGGAGCTGACCCGCCAGGCCACCGAGGACCGCGAGCGCGAGATCCAGCGCGCCGCCGAGGTCGACAGCTGAGGGACGCCGCCTGCGGGTCCATGCCTGAGCAGCTACGCACTCCCGACGCTGTACAGTGAGTCACAACGTCTGAATGCTGTGAAGGGTCGTGGTCGTGTTCGTCCTGTCGTTCTCCGGTCGCCCCGGCCATGGCCGCTCCGCCGGCGATCCCGTCCCGGCGCTGCTGGAGGCGGCCCAGGGCATCCCGCTGTCACTGGTGGCCGAGCGCACGGCGGGTCCCGAGGCCCTCGCCCTGGCCGACCGAGCGGAGAGCGCGCTCGAGCTCCTGCTGCGGGCGCTCGAGACCGGCCCGCTGGCGGTGGGGATCGGGATCGGCGCGATCGAGCGCCCGCTGCCCGCCTCCGTGCGGGAGATCGACGGGCCCGCGGTCCGCGCCGCCGAGTCCGCGCAGCGCGCCGCCCGCACCACGTCCCAGGTGGCCCTGGCCGTGCGCGCCGTCGACGACCGCCAGCAGGACAATGCGGCTGACGCCGAGGCGGTGCTGCGCCTGATCGGCTGGATGGTCCTGCGTCGCAACCGCGGCCAGTGGGAGGCGGTCCGCGCCCTGCGTGAGGACCCCACCGCCACGCAGGCCCAGCTCGCCCGGACCCTCGGCGTCACCCAGCAGACCGTCTCCCGGGCGGTCAAGACCAGCGGCTGGCGGGAGGAGAGCGCCGCCCACCCCCTGGCCATCCGCCTGCTGAGCATGATCGACCTCACCTCGAGCTCCTGAACCGGCCCGGCGCGCGCACGGCCGCCGGCCCCGGCCGCGCTATCCTGGGGGCCGCGCGGCTCGTGCCGTGCGACCGAGCCCCCGAGCCGACCCCCGCCGCGAGCGCGAACGCGCCCGTCGGCCGACCCTAGGAGACCCATGGCGACGACGAACGACTTCAAGAACGGCATGATCCTCGTGATCGACAGGCAGCTCTGGAGCGTCGTCGAGTTCCAGCACGTCAAGCCCGGCAAGGGCCCCGCCTTCGTGCGCTCCAAGCTCAAGAACGTCCTCAGCGGCAAGACGGTCGACAAGACCTTCAACGCCGGCGTCAAGGTCGAGACCGCCACCGTGGACCGCCGCGACATGCAGTACTCCTACCTCGACGGCGACATGTACGTGTTCATGGACACCACCACCTGGGAGCAGACCAACCTGACCGCCGAGATCGTCGGCGAGGCGAAGGACTTCATGCTCGAGGGGCAGGACGTCGTGGTCGCCTTCCACGACGGAGAGGCGCTGTTCATCGAGCTGCCGGCCTCCGTGGTCCTCGAGATCAGCTTCACCGAGCCGGGACTGCAGGGCGACCGCTCCTCCGGCGGCACCAAGCCCGCCACCCTCGAGACCGGCCGCGAGATCCAGGTCCCCCTGTTCCTCGAGCAGGGCGAGAAGGTCAAGGTCGACACCCGCTCCGGCGACTACCTCGGACGCGCCTGAGGTGACGGACGCCCCCACCCCCGACACTCGGCAGCCGCGCAAGGGGCCGGGCCTCCCGCTGCCCGGACGGGACGGGGAGGAGGTCGAGTTCGAGCGCACCATCCCCACCCGCGCCGACCGACTCCACTCCCGCACCCGCGAGCGGATCCGCGCTGTGGACGTGCTGTTCGAGGCCGACGCCCGCCGGACGCCGGTGCTCGAGGTGCTTGCCGAGCGCACGGTGCGCAGCGCCGCCCAGACCGCACTGCCCGCCCGGGCGCGCGAGCTGGTGGAGCTGTACGCGCCGGTCGCCGAGGAGATCGACGATCAGCTCTCGACCCACTCCCGGGACTGGCCGCTGCAGCGCATGCCCGCTGTGGACCGCGCCATCCTGCGGCTGGGAGCGGCCGAGGTGCTGCACCAGGCACCGGCCGCCGAACGGGGCACGGTGATCGGGGAGTACACCAAGATCGCCGAGGCGCTCTCGACGGAGGACTCCCCGCGCTTCGTCAACGGCCTCCTGCAGCGTCTGCTGGATCTGCACGAGCTGCTCTCCTGAGCGTGATCCTGATCGCCCCGGGGGTGTCCGCCCCCTGGGCGCCTCGGCGCGGCGGGGTGCCGGCGCACTAGACTCGAGCACGGCCCGCGCGGCCACCCTGGCGGGGCTCCCTCACCAGGACACACCCTTTAATGACACGTCCGGAGAGGCGTGGAAGGGAGAACCATGCCCGATACCACCGAGAATCCCGCGGATCCTGCGCATTCCGCGAGCACAGCGGTCGGCGACACCGGGGCCGAGCTCCGGCGCGTGCTCGGGGCCGAGGCCATCCGGCGCGCCCTGGTCCGCATCGCCCACGAGATCCTCGAACGGGGTCACGGGGCCGACGACCTCGTCCTGCTCGGGATCCCGCACCGCGGTGTCCCCCTCGCCCAGCGGCTGGGCCGCAACATCCTCGAGGCCGAGGGCGATGACCGCGACCCCGGCGAGCTGGTCGGCGCGCTGGACATCACGATGTATCGCGACGACCTGCGCCGGCACCCCACCCGTGCTCCGCGCCCCACCGTGATCCCGCCCGGCGGGATCGACGGCCGGACCGTGGTCCTGGTCGACGACGTGCTGTTCTCCGGCCGCACCATCCGCGCCGCGCTGGATGCACTCGGAGCGATCGGCCGGCCCGCCGCCGTGCACCTGGCGGTGCTGGTGGACCGCGGCCACCGGGAGCTGCCGATCCGCGCCGACTACGTGGGCAAGAATCTTCCCACCTCCCGCAGCGAGCGGGTCCACGTCCAGCTCGCCGAGACGGACGGGGAGGACGCCGTCGAGATCGCCCGCATCCCGGGCACCCGGGGTCGGGAGGAGCGCTCATGAGGCACTTCATCTCCATCGCGGATCTGGACCGCGCCGAGGCGATCGGCGTGCTGGCCACCGCCGAGCACATGGCCCAGACCCAGTCCCGCTCCATCCGCAAGCTGCCCACCCTCGTCGGCACCACCGTGGTGAACCTCTTCTTCGAGGACTCCACCCGCACCCGGATCAGCTTCGAGGCGGCAGCCAAGCGGCTCTCCGCCGATGTCATCAACTTCTCCGCCAAGGGCTCGAGCGTCTCCAAGGGGGAGTCGCTCAAGGACACCGCCCTGACCCTGCAGGCGATGGGCGCCGACGCCGTCGTGGTCCGCTCCGGATCCTCCGGTGCCGCCCACCTGCTGGCCCACGCGGGCTGGATCGACCAGCCGATCATCAACGCCGGCGACGGCGCCCACGAGCACCCCACCCAGGCGATGCTCGACGCCTTCACCCTGCGCCGGCACCTGCGCCCCGGGCAGCCGGACGCCGGCCTCGACGGCGCCCACGTGGTGATCGTCGGCGACGTGATCCACTCCCGGGTGGCCCGCTCGAACGTGCTGCTGCTGACCCTGCTCGGCGCCAGGGTCACGCTGGTCGCTCCGCCCGCCCTGGTGCCCGTCGGTGCCTCGGCCTGGCCCTGCGAGATCCGCTACGACCTCGACGAGGCCCTGGCCAGCGGGCCGGATGCCGTGATGATGCTGCGAGTGCAGCGGGAGCGGATGGTCGGGGGTGGGTTCTTCCCCACGGCGGGCGAGTACTCTCGCCGCTACGGCCTGACCACGGCCCGCGCCGCGGCTCTCCCCGCTCACGCGGTGGTGATGCATCCCGGCCCGATGAATCGCGGCTTCGAGATCGCCGGGGACGTCGCCGACTCCGACCGCAGCGTCATCGTCGAACAGGTCGCCTCCGGCGTGTTCGTGCGGATGGCCGTGCTCTACCACCTGTTCGCCACCGATGCCCGGGAGGACCGCCGATGACCACCACCACCCCGATCCTCATCCGAGGCGCCAGCCCCTACGGCGAGGGCGTCCAGGACGTGCTGCTCAGCGGCGGCCGCATCAGCGCGATCGGCCCCGACCTCGAGGCCCCCACCGGCACCGAGGTCGTCGACGCGGAGGGATGCATCGTCCTGCCCGGTCTGGTCGACCTCCACACCCACCTGCGAGAGCCCGGCGACCCCGAGGCCGAGACCGTCGAGACCGGCACCCGAGCCGCGGCCCGCGGCGGCTACACCGCCGTGCACGCGATGGCCAACACCACCCCCGTCGCGGATACCGCGGGCGTCGTCGAGCAGGTCGCCCGCCAGGGGGACCTGCACGGCTGGTGCGCGGTCCGCCCCGTCGGCGCGGTGACCGTGGGCCTCGCCGGAGAGCGCCTGGCCGAGCTGGACGCGATGTCCAGCTCCCGCGCCCGGGTGCGGGTGTTCAGCGACGACGGGAAGTGCGTGCACGACCCGGTGCTGATGCGTCGCGCCCTGGAGTACGTGAAGTCCTTCGACGGGGTCATCGCCCAGCACGCCCAGGATCCGCGCCTCACCGAGGGCGCTCAGATGCACGAGGGCATCGTCTCCGCCGAGCTGGGCCTGACCGGCTGGCCGGCGGTGGCGGAGGAGTCGATCATCGCCCGCGACGTGCTGCTCGCCCACCACGTCGGCTCCCGCCTGCACGTGTGCCACCTGTCCACCGCGGGCAGCGTCGACATCATCCGCTGGGCGAAGCAGCGGGGCATCGACGTGACCGCCGAGGTGACGCCCCACCATCTGCTGCTGACCCACGAGAACGTGCGCGGCTTCGACGCCCGCTACAAGGTCAACCCGCCGCTGCGCACCCGGCAGGACGTCGAGGCGGTCCGCGCCGGGCTCGCCGACGGCACCATCGACATCGTCGCCACCGACCACGCTCCCCATCCCCGCGACGCCAAGGATCGTGAATGGGACCAGGCCGCGATGGGCATGACCGGGCTCGAGACCGCGCTGGCCGTGGTGCAGTCCACCATGGTCGACACCGGCGCGCTGAGCTGGCGGGACGTGGCCCGGGTGATGTCGGAGAAGCCCGCCCTGATCGGCCGGGACCCGGACCATGGCCGGCCCCTGCGCGAGGGATCGCCCGCCCACGTGCTGGTGTGGGACCCCCGCCCGGTCACCCGCGTCGCTCCCGCCGAGCACGCCTCCCGCAGCCGCAACTCCCCGTTCGCCGGGCAGGAGCTTCCCGGCCGCAACCGCCTGACCGTCTTCGGCGGCCGCGTCACGGTGCGCGACGGGGTGCTCGCGGAGCCCGCGCCGGGGGAGGGATCCGACCGATGGACCGCGTGATCCCCGTACTGCTGCTGGCGGCGCTGTTCGCCCTGGCCCTGACCGGCATGCTGCTCGGGTGGCGCCGTCGCGGCCGCTCCCAGCAGCACCTGCCCGCCCCGGACCCCGACGAGCCGGTGGAGCAGCTCGACGGTGCACTCGGCGACGGCCCCTTCGACGCCGTGTACGTCAACACCGTGCTGGGGGAGCGCCCTCTGGAGCGGGTGGTCGCCCACGGCCTCGGCACCCGATCCCCGGCCCGGATCAGCCGCGGCACGGCCGGCTCCTGGCGCATCGAGCGCACCGGCGCCCCGTCCTTCACGATCTCCGGGGACGCCGTCACCGAGGTGGCCGCGGCCCCCGGCATGGCCGGGAAGTTCATCGGCGGCGACGGGCTGCTGGTGATCCGCTGGCAACACGGACCCGACGCCACCCCCCTGGACACCGGACTCCGCCTCGCCCGGCGCGAGGACCACGACCTCCTGCTTGCTCGGAAGGAGCACTCATGACCGCCCCCACCTCCTCGCGCCGCCCGCGCCCGGAACCGGCACTGCTGATCCTCGAGGACGGCACCGTGCTGCGCGGCTCGGCCTACGGCGCCCGCGGCGCCCGCCACGGCGAAGTCGTCTTCACCACCGGCATGACCGGCTATCAGGAGACCCTCTCGGACCCCTCCTACGCAGGCCAGATCGTGGTGCAGACCAGCCCCCACATCGGCAACACCGGAGCGAACCAGCAGGACATGGAGTCCCGCCGGATCTGGGTGCGCGGGTACGCCGTGCGCGACGCCTCCCGCCTCGCCTCCAACCATCGCTCCGAGCAGACCCTCGACGAGCTGCTGATCGAGGAAGACGTGGTCGGGATCAGCGACATCGACACCCGCATGCTCACCCGGCGCCTGCGGGAGTCCGGCTCCATGCGCGGCGGCATCTTCTCCGGCGACGCGCTCGCGGCGGGGGAGGAGCGCCTGATCGAGCAGGTCCGCGAGCAGCCCGCGATGAGCGGGTCCAGCTTCGTGGACGAGGTGACCATCGCCCAGCCCGTGACCCTCGAGCCCGAGGGGGAGGCGATCGGCACGGTCGCCGCGGTGGATCTCGGCATCAAGGGCGCCTCCCTGCGCTCCATGCTCTCCCGAGGGCTGCGCGTGCACCTGCTGCCGGCGACGGTCGACCGCGAGGAGCTGCTGGCCACCGAGCCGGACGCGGTGTTCTTCTCCAACGGTCCCGGCGACCCCGCCGCGGCGGGCGCCCAGGTCGAGCTGCTGCGGGAGGTGCTCGACGCCGGCCTGCCCTTCTTCGGGATCTGCTTCGGCAACCAGCTGCTGGGTCGTGCCCTCGGCTTCGACACCTACAAGCTGAAGTACGGTCACCGCGGCGTGAACCAGCCGGTCCTGGACCGCGAGACCGGCAAGGTCGAGATCACCGCCCATAACCACGGCTTCGCCCTCGACGTCCCCCTCGAGGGGGAGCACACCGCCCCGCACGACGGCGGCCGCTACGGCCGGGTCGCGGTCACCCACGTCGGCCTCAACGACGACGTGGTCGAGGGGATCCGCTGCCTGGACCGCCCCGCCTACTCCGTCCAGTACCACCCCGAGGCCGCCGCCGGCCCCCACGACGCCTCCTACCTCTTCGACCGCCTCGCGGACCTGGTGCGCGAGCAGCGCGCCACCTCCGTGCAGAAGGAGTCCTGATGCCCCGCCGTACCGATATCTCCTCCGTCCTCGTCGTCGGCTCCGGCCC
>DXDT01000060.1 GCA_019115335.1 Candidatus Brachybacterium merdigallinarum | reverse complement strand
TGCGGGGCGAGCTCGCGTCCCTCGCCGCGCGCACCGTCGCGGATCTGCCGGAGCCGGCGAAGGCGCGCGCCCTCGCGTCGCTGGACGGGGCGCTGGCGGCGATGGCCGCGGTCGAGGACGCCTCGCTCCACGAACGCCTGGAAGCCGACGTCGAGTTCCATCGCACCCTGTGCCGGGTCTCCGGCAACGAGCCGCTGCTGAAGACCTGGGAGCAGGTGTCCGGGGTGGTGCGGATGTCGATCATGTACGCGGGCGTCGACAAGGCACGGCAGAACGTCGCCGTTGCTCGGCACCGAGAGGTCACGGAGATTCTGAGAGAGGTCCCTTCTGACCTGGAGGCCCGCATGACCACGCACATCCTCGATGTGCTGGATGACTTCGAGCTCGATCTCGAGCAGTGACAGTCGCCCCCGTGCCCGTAGGGTGGTTCCTGGAACGGGCCGTCTCCGTGCGGCCAGGCACCGAGGGGACAATGGGGGAAGCGCGAGGATGGGCACGATCAAGGTGCGCGAGGGCATGTTCGGCAAGACGCTCGGGCAGGCTCTGCAGATCGCGAAGCCGGGCGACCGGATCCAGCTCGATCCCGGCCACTACGTGGTCGACTCCTTCTCGATCTTCGACCTGACCCTGCAGGGGATGGGGGAGCCCTCCGAGGTGGTGCTGGAGACGAAGGTCGACATCACCGGTCGGGCCGCGTTCGAGTCGCTCACCCTGCGGGCTCCGCACTTCTCGAACGCCGTGCACATGCCGAACGCAGGGACGGCCGCGACGTTCACCCGCTGCCTCATCCATCCCGACCCGACGGGCAAGTACCCGGCTCTGTTCGCCCGGGATGCCGCGCTGCACCTGGCCGACTGCGAGGTCCTCGGCGGGGACGGCATCAAGGACCTCATGGTGGAGGGCGGGGCGCGGCTGACTGCGACGCGATCACGTCTGGGCAAGGTCCTCGCCCGGGCCAGCACCGTGGAGCTCGGCGACGTGGCGGCGGAGTCGATCACCGCTCTGCAGCGCTCCCGCGTGAAGGCCGGGGCGCTCACGCTCACTCCCCGACCGCAGAAACGCTCCCTCAACGTCCAGGGGGAGAGCACGCTGCACGTGGACGTGCTCCACGCCCCGAACGGTCCCTGGGAGGGTTACTGCTACGAGGCCGTGGTGGAGGTCGGGCAGGCTCAGGTGCCCGCGGGGGAGCAGTACGTCGTGCTGACCAAGGGGGCAGCGCTCGTCAACTCCGACAGCCCCGTGGTGACCAGCAGGGATGTCGACGCCCCACCCCCGCCCCGGGAGCTGCACTGGCCTTTGAGCTCCGCGCGCTCCTTCGGGCGTGACGTCCTCCCGCAGGCGAATCGCGGGGACACGATCCTGCTGGACGAGGGGGACTACTACCTCGACGAGTTCGAGAACTCCTTCGAGTTCCGCCTGCACCTGCGCGGCCGAGGTTCCGGGCGCACCGTCCTGCACGGCTGCCTCACGCTCGCCGAGGACTCCGAGGGGTCCATCACGGGCCTGACCGTGCGCTCGCGCCCCACCTCGAACGCCGTGCAGGTGAAGCCGGGCGCCACCCTCGCGCTCGAGGACGTGCTCATCGAGCAGGTCGCCGACCTCGAGGTGCCGGCGGTGTACCTGGGGAAGGGGTCCTGTGCCACGTTCACCGACTGCCGCCTGCAGATCGTGGACGGGCAGCGCTCGCACGTGGACGTCGACGGCGCCCGCCTCGACGCCCACCGCAGCGAGCTCGGCTGGCTCATCGCCACCCAGGCCAGCACGGTCACCCTCGATGACTGCGATGCCCGCGTGCTCCAGGCCCTGCGGGGCTCCGAGGTCACCGGGGATCTCACGCTCCATCCGAACACCCCGGCGATGCGGCAGGTGGTGGCCGAGAGCGGGGCCTCGATCCGTCTGGGACGGGTGGACAGCGCGCTCGAGAGCATGGAGATGGCGTCCCTGGCCGCCGAGCTGCGGATCGAGCAGCTGACCACGCCGCCCGGGGCGAGCACCTACGTGCTGCGGGAGCAGGGCGGCACGGCGCAGGTGCACGGCCGCAGCGTCGAGCACCTCGGGGAGGAGACCTCGGCCGCCCCGGCCACCCGCGCCCCGGCGAACCCGTTCAGCGACCCCGATCCCGCTGGCAGCCACGACCGGCAGGCGGCGCCCGCCCCGGACGGAACCGGGGCTGCGTCGGACGACGGGACGACGACGTCCTCGTCACCTGCCGGCGCGACGCAGCCCCCTTCGTCGGACGGCGCGACGCAGCCTGCGTCACCCGCCGATACGACGCCCGCCCGATCGACGGAGGGCAGTGCCCCCGCTCCGCAGGAGGACCCGCTCGCCGAGATCATGGGGCTGACGGGGCTGGCCACGGTGAAGGAGCAGATCGAGGGCTTCACCCAGATGGTGAGGTTCAACCAGATCCGGGCCCGCAAAGGCCTGCGCACCTCTGAGATCAGTATGCATTCGCTGTTCCTGGGCAACCCCGGCACCGGCAAGACCACGGTGGCGCGGATGCTGGGGCGCGTGCTGCATCAAGTGGGCGCCATCCGCTCCGACACCTTCGTGGAGGTGGGGCGCAAGGACCTGGTCAGCGACCGGATCGGCGGCTCGGCGAAGAAGACCATCGACGTGCTCGACTCGGCCCGCGGCGGGGTGCTGTTCATCGACGAGGCCTACTCGCTGCACCAGGAGCAGAACAACGAGTTCGCGCAGGAGGCGGTCGATGCGCTGATCACCTACATGGAGGATCACCGCGACGACGTGGTGATCATCTTCGCCGGCTACACCGACCGGATGCAGGACTTCCTGCGGATGAACCCGGGCCTGCAGTCCCGGGTCCCCAACCGCTTCGATTTCGAGGACTACTCCGCGCACGAGATCGCCGAGATCGGCTACCGGGACCTGCTGGACGGCGACTACGTGGTCGACGAGGATCGCTACCGCCGCACTGTCACCTCCCTGTACGGCCGCAGCGCGGATCGCAGCAACGGCCGCTGGGTGCGGAACCTCAACGAGTCCCTGGTCAAGCAGATGGTGCGCCGGGTGATGTCCGCGCCCGACTCCACCGACGAGGACCTCACCCGCATCGCCGATGCGGACCTGATCGCGATCGGCGGCGGCAGCGGCGAGCGCGATGAGCAGATCGTCGAGGAGCTGCTCGCGCAGCTGGAGGGGATGGTGGGGCTGGAGCCGGTGAAGACCTGGGTGCGCAGCCTGGTCAACCGCGTGGCCATGGACCGCCAGCTGCTCGAGCTCGACGGCAGCGCGCAGCGCCCCAGCTATCACATGGTCTTCTCCGGCAATCCCGGCACCGGTAAGACCACTGTCGCCGACATCGTCGCGAAGCTCCTCCACCACCTCGGCGTGCTCTCCCAGCCCCACGTCACAGTGGTCGAGCGCAGCACCCTGGTGGGCCGCTGGATCGGACACACCGAGCAGCTCACCGCCGCCGCGGTCGACGAGGCGATGGGCGGTGTGCTGTTCGTGGACGAGGCTTACCAGCTCACCCTGGAGGGATCCTCGAACGACTTCGGCTCCCTCGCCGTGGAGACGCTGATGACCCGGCTCGAGAACGACCGCGACCGCTTCGTGGCGATCTTCGCGGGCTACACCGACAAGATGGACGAGTTCCTGAACGCGAACCCCGGCCTGCGCTCCCGCATCCCGCTGGTGATCGAGTTCCCCGACTTCACCCCGCAGGAGGTGGGCCGCATCGTCTCCCTGACCCTCGCGAAGCGGTGGGACATCGACGGTGAGCTCGTGGAACAGGTCGCGGCCGAGGCGTACGAGGAGCTGCCCGCGAAGGAGCGCTCCAACGGCCGCTGGGCCCGCAACTTCGCCGAGCACCTCGAGTCCCTGCACAGCGACCACGTCGCCGCCCACGGCATCACCGGGGATGCCGTGCGGCGGATCGACCCGGAGGTGATCCGCGCGGCGGGTGGTCAGCGGTGAGGGCCGGACCTCCGGGGTGGGGCCGGGCCCGTGCCCACGCGCCGACGATCAGTTGGCCGACGTGCCCGCTGTGGGATGAGCTGGCTGCGGCACCGGGCGGAGTTGTCCACATTCTTGGTCCCGGGGTGCCCTGGAGCTGCGATTGCGGCTAAGTTGCTGGTGATCTGACTCTCACCGGAAGGCCTCTTCCTGATGGCTCGACGTCTCCACGTCCCCCTGGCCGCTGTGGCCCTCGTGCTCGGTGCGGCCGGCTGCGGCCCCGACGAGCCCGAGCCCCGCAAGACCGACCTCATCGACCTCTCCGGCGACGACCCCAGCGATGGCGGTGGGGCGGAGCCCAGTGATGGCGGGGGTGGGGAGCCGAGCGATGGCGGGGGAGACGAGCCGGTCAACGCCGCGCCCGACATCCCGGCGCCGGACCCGACGGACTATCCGGGGATGGATGAGAACACCCACAAGGGAGCGATTGAGTTCTCTGAATACTACGTGGCGGTCGTGTACTGGAGCCTCGCAGTGGGTGACTCATCTATTGTGAGCAGCTATTCAACTGGCGAGTGCCAATCCTGTTCGCAAGTTGAAGAGGGCGTCACTGCTGCGGTCGAATCCGATGAACTGCTTGCGCCGGTGGAAATGTCGCCCGTGGAGTCTCAAAGGTTCCCGTCCGAAACGTACGGCATTGAAGTTTCTTATATGTATGACATTCGGACTCTGGGGGCTGGGGGCGCAGAAGCGGCACCAGGGCTGTATCCATATCGTGCACTCATCGGAGTCGTCTGGATCGAAGGGTCTTGGCGGGTTGCAGGCCTGGCTATCGAGGAGGATGGCGAGGCGAGTGATCCGGAAGAATAGAATGCGCTTCGCAACTATTGTGTGCAGTTCGTTCAGCCGTGGACTGGTGGTGGTGGTGTTCGTGTTCGCGGCCCTGTTGCCAACGGCTTCTCATGCCAATCCTGGAGTGCCTCCTCACAAGGAAGAGGCAGAGCGGAGTCAGCCGCCTGAAGATGAGCCCGATGCGGACGAGGAGGAGGGTGACCCAAAGTATTCTGTTGGCTCGGATGACGATTGATTTCAAGCAAATGCTGAGAATGCCTCCAGGTCAAAAGGTGATGGGGAGGGTGCTGCGCCGCCAAGCTCTGGAAATGAAGATTCGCCTTCGCCTGGTGAATCGCAACCCGCTTCGCTTCCTCCCACGTATGTGATCACGAGACTCGTGCCCGAGGGTGTCGGAGAAGTGTGCTCGACGTTGGCGGGAGGCGGTGTCAGGTGCCGCACTAGCGTGGATGCCTGCGAGTCGGGAACTGAATATGACGTCAACGGTGGTGACGTCTTGGCGCAGCAGGGCGTGAGGCCCAACGCGAACTCAGGGGAGAACATGGTCTCTGTAGAACGGGTCCGCGTCACCAGGGCTACCAACGAGGAAGAGCATCTTGGATTCGCGTGCGTCGCACCCGGCGAGGTGGGCACCGTTGCAGACGAGCCGGTCGTCATCACCGTCACGCTCGAGGACTTCCAGCGCCTGGGCGTCGACCCTCTGGTGGCGCATGCGGGCCCGCTCACGGACTGGCTGCCGGTGAACATGGTGAATGTCCTGTATGCCGAGTCGGAGACGCAGACGATCGATACGGTGCTGCTGGGGACGCCGGTGTCGGTGCGGGCGATCCCGACGTCGTATCACTGGGATCTGGGGGACGGGAACACGATCACGACCACGAACTCGGGCAAGCCGTTCCCGGATGAGGAGGTCACCTCCACCTACCGGTACGAGGGCTGGTACGACGTCACGCTGACCACCACGTTCCGCGGTGAGTTCTCGGTCAACGGCGGGGAGTGGCAGGACATCGACGGCACCATCGAGGTCGCCTCAGATCCCGTCGCGATCTTCTCGAAGTCCCTCGAGTCGCGTTTGGTGAACCCCAACGTGCCCGTCGACGAGGAGGAAGACCCCTGGGTCCCGCCGCGCAGTGAGGACACCGAGGGCCCCATCGACCCCGAGGCAGAGCACAGGACCCTCTGACCGTCGTGCACTGTCTAGTTCTTCGGCCACCTGATCAGCTCGCCCGCCTCCGCCTCTGACTCGGTGGCGTACACGAGGACGAAGCCGAAGCGATGGCGCGGAACGTAGTCGACGACAGCGCCGAACTGTGCGAGGCCAGCCTTCCATTCCTCCAGCTGCTCGAGTTCCTCCTGGGTGCCGCCCGGCAGTCCAGCCCGCAGCAGGCTCTCGCGCTCGAGCATGCGATAGATATGCGTGCCGCGATGCTCCTCGCGAACGGCCCAGGGGATGAGGGAAAGCTGCACGGGTGGCTCCTGTCTCTGCGGTGCCCTGGACGGTACGGCAGGGGTCCGACACGGGAGCGGGCGACAACATGTGGCGGGGTGAGCCCATGAGTGCGGAAGGATCGGCTTCTCCCGATCCCGTGTGCAGAGAGAACTCGGTGACGGCCGATCATTCTCGACGCATGGCGGAGCTTGGCAGCGGCCCGGGTAAGGGCGGGATGGTCGAGGGCCCTGCTGAGGCCCGGCTCCGTACGAGAACTGGTCGCCTGTGATGAGGTCGGGCCGTATACGAGGTGACCTCATCACCACGAGCCAGTGCTTGCCCGCTCGGCTCGAGGGAGGGACCGTGGGCTCGCCCGGCCGTGGGCGTGAGGGCCGGCCGTGGGCTCGCCCGGCCGTGGGGCGTGGGCCCAGCCCCGGGGCGTGGGGGCCGGCCCTGAGCGCGGGCCAGTGCTCGGCGTGGGGGCCAGCCCGGGGCGTGAGGGCCGGCTCTCGGCTCACCTCGGCAGCGGGAACCAGGCCAGGTCGAGCCCGTACATGCCCCAGGTGCCGCTGAACTGTCGGAAGAAGGCGAACTCGGGCCGGTTGTACCAGCCGTTGGGCACGTCGCTGTACAGCACCGTCTGCGAACCGCCGTCCGCGCTGGAGAGCTCCTGCAGCGAGGAGCCCCATGTCTCCCGGTGGTAGATGTGCCCGCGATGCGCACCCAGGCCCCCGTAGCCACCGGTGTCCCCTTCGGCGATGACCTCCTCGGTCTCCAGGTCCAGGGCGAACCAGGCACCGTTGGGGCGGCGGGCGATGGCGTACAGGATGCCGTCGTTGACCGTGATGGTCTCGTACGAGTCCCAGTCCCGGGGCTGGAAGGTCCGGGAGACCTCGCGCGTGGTCAGATCGATCTCCGCGATCGAGGCGGTCTCCAGGCGTCGCTCCGAGGTGGCCTCGGCGAAGGTGTCCCCGGCGAGGTACGCGCGATCGCCGTCCACGACGATGTTGCGCAGGTTCTGCTCGGGCAGGAAGTCGTCCCGCACCTCGAACTCGCCGGTGGCGGGGTTCGCGAAGGTGAGGGCACCGGTGTAGAGCAGGTGCTTGGCGGTGGTGGCTACCAGCACGTCCCCCCGCGCAGCGTCGTACGCCATCGCGAGCGGTCGCATCTGATCGTGGTCGATCGTGCCCAGCACCCGCTGCTCGTACGAGCCCGGGGTGATGGCCACGACCTGCGTGGAGGGGTACAGGCCGATCACCACCGTCCCGTCGGCGGTCTCCACCATCGACTTCGGTTCGCCTCCCACCTCGAACCACTCCGGCGGGGTGGTCGAGGGGCGCTGGTGATCATGGTCCCGCCCGTTGCTGCGGGGCCGGGGGTGATGCACGGTCATCGCGTAGTGCCCGGCGACCCAGACCGTGCCGTCGGTGTGTGCGAGCAGGGACTGCGCCGACTCGGGGTAGCCGAAGTCGGTGGCGGCCGTGGGGGTGACGGTCGCTTCACCGCCGAGGGGCAGGCTCCACACGTGGCCCACCCCGGTCACCCCGACCAGGGTGTCGTCCTCGGGCGCGAAGAAGCCCTGGTTCTCGACGTCGTGCCACGGGGCGCCGAGCAGCTCCAGGCCGTCGGCCGTGACCTCGTAGCAGTTGGTGGTCATGCGGGCCAGGGCGAGCACTCTGCCGCCGGGGGAGACGGTCATCTTGTCGATGTAACGGTCCTCCTCCGGGATGGGGCGGGACACCCGCTCGGAGCCGTCCGGCCGCATCGAGATGAGGTCCCGGCCCGAGGCGACGTAGATCATTCCCTCGTGCACCGCCAGCGCCAGAGTGCCGACGGGGGATTCCGTGAGCTGCGCGGTGAGGTCGGCGACCTCGGTGCCCTCGTGGTCGTAGACCTTCAGCTCACCCGGCGCGGCGGTGCTGGCGTAGACGTGATCGGCATCGGCCACGACGGCGACGGCGTACTGCGAGGTGCCCACCCGGCCGAAGTCCGTCACCTCGCCGGACTCGCGGTGCACGCGCAGCAGCCGGCACTCGGGATAGGTGCCGATGAACAGGTGCTCGCCGTGCACCGCCATGGTGTAGGTCCAGGTGGTCTCGGCACCCACCTCGGCGAACTGCTCGACCTCCCCGGTGGCCGGATCGAAGCGCCAGGCGTGAGAGCTCCCGGCAGGGCCGAGGTAGACGTACCGGCCATCGACCGTCAGCGCATTGTTCCCGGAGGTGGCGCCGATCTCGAGGTCGTGGACGGCGACCTGGTCACCGGTGGCGGGGTCGAAGGCTCCGAGGCGGGTGACGCCCGGGGCGACATTGTGGCGCGAGGCGATGTAGACCAGGCCGTCCAGATACGCGCTGCCCCGCACCGCTGCGGTGAGGGTCCCCGGAGCTTCGATCACCGGGGCCAGCGGCGACGGGGGAGTCATCGGCTGCGGGGCCGACGGCTGCGGGGCTCCGGCGGCCAGCGACGGGATCGCGGCGGCGGTGGTGACCGCGAGGGCGCCGGTGCCGCCCAGCAGGGTGCGACGGCTGAGGATGGGCTTCGAGGTCGAGGACATCGGGACTCCTTGGAGACGGTGGGGGAGCTGCTGGGCAGTGATGTCGGTCTGCTGCTCGCCGACCGAGCACGGTGCCAGCCGAAGACTGGCACCGCTCACCCGCCGGTTCGCGGGGATCGGCGCCGTTCGCGGGCGCCCGCCGGGTTCGTGAACAGATTCGTGCTCATCCCTGGGCGGCGGTCCTCGCCGCAGAGGAGCGAACGGGTCGGCGGATGAGGTGGATGGGTCCATCCCGATGGCGATGTCCGTTCAACGCCGGGGGATGCGGGTCGACGAACAACCTAGAAACCGTTTGCTGTCTTGTCAAGGGGTGTGGTCCCGCGGCGCCCTCTCAGCCGCCCTCGGTGAGCGAGGCCTGCGGCAGCCAGTCCGCGCCGAGCAGCTCGGCGACGTCGCTGAGCCCGGCGGTGTCCCCGCCGACGGTGTCGGAGGCCGCGGCGATCCGCTCCACCATCACCTTGCTGACCTGCTCCTCGACGGTGTCCTCGGCGTAGGCGATGTGCCAGGGGGAGACCTGGTGGTCGCGGTGGGTGCGGCCGGTGACCTGCCGGCCCGCGATGCCGGAGAAGCGGGCCTGGTGGAACAGGCCCATGCGCGAGGCGGTGCTCGCCTGCTGCCCGTTCGGGAGCAGCTCCCCGGCGTGGAGGCTGATCGAGGCGACCGTGGTGAACACGCACACCGGCGCCTTCCCGGTCTGGAAGCGCAGGCGCTCGGCCTCGACGTCGAAGCGGTCCCGCCCGTAGATCGTCGCGACCTCGATCCCCGCATCCCGCAGTCGCTCGGTGATCGGATCCGCGGCGGTCGTCACGAACTCGACCGAACAGGCCACCTGCCGCTCCGCCTCGACCTGCTGCGCGATCCACTGCACCGTCGAGTCCACCCGGATCAGCCCCGCCTTCTGACGGAACCGCAGCAGAACCGCCCGCCCCTTCGCGGTGTTCCTGCCGCGGCGCGCGAGATCCATCTCGCGGCAGAACTCGCCCCACTCCGCCTCGTACGCCTCCCGCTCGGCCGGGGTGAGCGCCACCGGCATGCCCGAGATCGGCACCGGACCCCAGGGCGCGGCCCGGTGCAGCATCGCGGCCGGTTCGTCGTCCGTGAGCCAGCCGCGCACCCGCGCGAGATCCTCCGCCCGACGGGTGGGATCCGTGGTCCAGGTCGCGCCGTAGCGGCCCTTCTCCAGACTGATCCCGTGCCGCTCGAGGGCGGCGGCGAAGGTGCTCGCGGGCTCCTTCACGGAGGCCCAGGCGCTCATCGGCTCCTCGTGCACCTGGGCGTAGGCCGGCGCGAGATAGGGCAGCTCGAGCGGGGTGTGGCCGGGCGTCGCGGTGGTCGCGATGACGAACGGCGCTGCGTCGTGCGAGCGGGCGTGCCCGGAGATCCTTGACCAGAGCTTCCATCGCTTCGTGGTGGTGCGGCGCAGGGCATGCGCCTCATCGGCGATGATCACGTCCCAGTCGTGGTCCGCGACCTTCTCCAGCCGGTCCCAGGTGATCACCACCCACTCCAGGCCGCTGTCGCCGAGCGCGGTGATCGTGCGGCACCAGTGCCCGATCGTGATCGCCGCCGGCCGGTCCGCGACCACCAGCACCCGCTCCGCGCCGCGCAGGTCGCCCACCGCGCTCGCGCCGAGCACCGCAGAGATCGTCTTGCCGACGCCCGGCTCGTCGGCAAGCAG
>DXDT01000059.1 GCA_019115335.1 Candidatus Brachybacterium merdigallinarum | reverse complement strand
GCCTTGTTGGTGAAGATCGCGGTGTCCACCATCGGGGAGGCGCCGCGGCCCTTGTAGCGCCGTTCCCAGGCCCACCACAGTCCCAGCACCAGCAGACCGGCGGGGAAGGTCAGCCACACCAGCACGCCCGCGCCGCGCTCGAGGAACGGGAGCATGATCCCGAGGATCGCCAGGCACAGCAGGATCGTGCCGACGGGGTCGAGGTCCGGCCTCTCCCGGCCGCGAGCACGGTCGTCGGGGATGAAGCGGAAGGCACCGGCGATCGCGGCGATGCCGATCGGGACGTTCATGAGGAACATCCACCGCCAGCCCCAGTTCGGGCCGAGGGCCTGGATCAGCAGCCCGCCGATCACGGGGCCGATCGCGGTGGCCACCGCGACGGTGGTGGCCAGCAGGGCGAAGGCACGGGCCCGGTCCTGACCGCGGAAGTGCTGCTGGATGAGGGCGACGGTCTGCGGGTTCAGCAGCCCGGAGCCGATGCCCTGGAGGATGCGGGAGAGGTTCAGCACCTCGACGTTCGGGGCGAGGCCCGACATCAGCGAGCCGAGGGTGAAGATCCCGACGCCGATCACGAACATGCGCCGCCGCCCCGTCGCATCGCCCGCTCGCCCGGCGGGCACCAGCAGGATCGCGAAGGAGAGGGCGTAGCCGGAGATGACCCACTGCAGCGAGCCCGTGTCCGCCTCGAGCCCTTCGCCGATCGCCGTGAGGGCGACGTTGATGACGCTCACGGCGATCAGCGCCATGAACAGTGGGGCCAGGAGGACGGCGAGCAGCGGCTTGCGTCGCACCGGAGGGAGCGACGCACGGGAGTGGGAGATCACTGGTGAACTCTATGCACTGACTGCACTTTTTCGATATCGATCAGATCACGTCAGGGCCACCCCGGGGAGGAGCGTGCAGGTCAGCCGTGCCGGGGCGGCTGCTGCGGCGGGGTGGCGAAGGGGCTCATCGCCGCTCCGGAGAGCACGCCGCGGGCATCGTCCCGGTAGGGGCCGGGCGGGATCACGTAGGCGGTGCGGTCCGAGACCTGCGGGACGGCGCCCTGGATGTCGCGGAGGCTGGGCCGGGCGGAGTAGTCCGCGCCGGGGAACCGGCCGAACTGTCCGGCGGCGCCGGCGGGGCGCGCGGCATCGGCCGCATCGAGCAGGGCCAGGGCCGCCTCGGGGGTGGGGAAGCTCGAGGACCACGCGGAGCCGGGAGGCAGCGGGGAGCGGTACATGGCACCGGAGGGGCGGATCCACAGGGCTCCAGGCTTGGAGCGGTCGCGCAGGGCGTGGGCGCGCCAGGTGATCACCGGGTGCGAGGAGGTGAGGTTCGCCCAGTGCACGAAGAAGCTGGGGTCGGTCGCGGCGCGATCCGCCAGCTCGTGGGCGTTGACCTCGGCGTTGAGGTACTTACCGCCGGAGAGCACCCCCATCACGCCCAGCGCTCCGCCGGCCGAGTTCGCGTAGCCGTAGTTGTCCGCGGTGTACTCCTGGGAGCGGGAGAAGGCCGGGCCCAGGATCGGCAGCATGCGGATCACGTTGGCGAAGATCAGGCGGAAGTAGGAGACGTGGCCAGCGGCGAGGTGGCCCACCTCGTGGGCGATCACGAAGCGCAGCGCCTCGGGGTCGCGGTTCTCGCCGCCCACCTCGAAGAGGTCCGAGTAGATCGCCACGAAGCGGCGGAACCCGTGGCCGGCGGCGAAGGCGTTGACCATCCCGCCGCCGGAGACCACGTACGCATCGGGGACCTTGCGCAGGTTGAACTGGGCTGCGGCCTCGACCACCATCCGGTAGCCCTCGGGGAACTGGGTGGGGCTCATGCGCACTGCGGAGGCGCGCAGGCGGGCGTACTGCATGGCGCGGACCCACCAGGCCACGATGGGCAGCAGCGGCAGGGTCACGATCAGCTGGATGAAGAAGGGCTGGATGAAGAAGGGCAGGAACCCGGTCCAGGCCCAGACGGCCGCTGCCGCCTCGAACCCGCCGGTGAACAGGCGCACGATCGACCACAGCACCAGCATGGTGTAGGCGATGTACGAGAAGGCCGTCAGCGCGATGCCGGTGAACAGCAGCGGCAGCTCCCAGGGATGGCGGATCTGCTTCTGTCCCAGCAGGCCGTGGCGGCTGGCACCGTCGAACAGGCCCAGGTAGGGGGTGTCCCCGCGGTCCTTGGCTCCTCCCCCGGGCGGCATCCCGCCGGGACCTGACGGGCTGCCGGGGCCTCCCGGACCCGCCGGGCCTCCCGGGCCTGCGGGACTTCCCGGCGCGCCGGGGCCTCCGAAGCTGCCGGGGCCACCGGGGCTGCCCGGCCCGAAGGGTGCAGCCGGGGACCCGTGCCCGAAGGAGCCTGCCGGTCCGTAGCCGGGGTGCTGTCCCGGCTGTGCACCGGGCACACCGGGCTGTGGTCCCGGCTGCGGCCCGCTGCCGTATCCCCCGTGCTGCGGGCCGCCGGCACCTGGGTGGTAGGGCTGCGGTGGGCCCGCGGGGGGTTGCGCCATGACTCGTCTCCTTCTGTCCTCCGCCGCTCTGACGGGAGGGAACCGACCCTAGCGAACCCGGGACCGTCGGCGCAGGCATCGGCCCCGCTTGTGGATGAGTCCCCCGCCGGAGGCGCCGATCGGCGCGGGCGCGGGCGGTCGATCGGCGCAGGCTCGGGCGGCCGATCAGCGCAGGAGCCTGCCCAGCAGCGTCGAGCGCACCCGGCTGTACGGCGGGTACACCAGCCGCAGGGTGTCGGGCCGCAGCGGCTTGTCCACCACGGGCTTGGGGTGGGTGAACGCCTCGAAGCCGGCGCGGCCGTGATACGTGCCCATCCCGGAGTCGCCGATCCCGCCGAAGGGCATCCCGGTGGAGCCCACATGGGCGAGCGTCATGCCCAGGGCGAGGGAGCCGGAGCTGGTCTCCTCGGTGAAGCGCTGCTGGACGCGCCGGGAGCTGGAGAACACGTAGGCGGTCAGCGGCTTGTCCCGCTCCCGAATCCGGGCGATCGCCTCCTCCGGCCCGGCGACGGCGAGGATCGGCAGCACGGGCCCGAAGATCTCCTCGCCCATCACCGCATCCTCCCAGTCCACCTCGGTCATGATCGTGGGCGGGATGAACCGCTGGGCACGGTCGGCCTCCGCGGTGCCGCCCAGGATCGCCCGGTCGTCGTCGATCAGGGCGAGCACCCGGTCGAAGTGCTGCTCGTTGACCATCCGCCCGTAGTCCGCGGCGCGGTGCGGCCTCGCCCCGTACATCTGCCGGGCGGCCCGGCGCAGGTGCGGGAGCAGGCGCTGGATGGTGCGCGGGGTCGCCATCAGGTAGTCGGGTGCGACGCAGGTCTGTCCGGAGTTGGTGAACTTGCCCCACACGATCCGGCGGGCGGCGACCTTCAGGTCGACGTCCTCGTCGACGAACACCGGGGACTTCCCGCCCAGCTCGAGCACCGTCGGGGTCAGGTGCTCGGCGGCGGCGCGGGCGACGACCCGTCCCACTCCCCCGCCGCCGGTGTAGAAGATCAGGTCGAAGCGCTGCTCCAGCAGGATCGACTTCTCCTCGACAGCCCCCTCGACCACGCGCACCCAGGCCGGGTCCAGGTGGGTGCGCACCAGGTGGGCGATCGCGGCGGAGGTCGCCGGGGCGTGCTCGCTGGGGGTGAGGATCGCGGTGTTGCCTCCGGCGATCGCGCCGATCAGCGGGCCGATCGTGAGGTTCAGCGGATAGTTCCACGGCGCGATGATCAGCGTCGTGCCCAGCGGCTCGCGGACGATCTGCCCGCGGGCGGGGGCCAGCAGCAGGCCCGGGGAGAACCGTTCCGGCCGCAGCCAGGAGCGCAGGTGGCGCTGGACGTGCCGGATCTCCTGGAGGAGCACCCCGAGCTCCGTGATCGCGGCTTCCGGGCGGCTCTTGCCCAGATCCGCGGCCAGCGCCCGGGTCAGCGTGGTCGTCTCCCGACGCAGGCCCCTGCGCAGGGCGGTGAGCTGCTCCAGCCGGGCGCTCGTGCTGCGGGTGGTGCCGGCGGCGAAGGAGTCCCGCAGCGCTTGGACATCGGCGAGGATGCTCGCGCGGGGGGTGGGGCCGGGGGCGAGGTCGCTGCTCGTCATGTCCCCACGATAGGGCCCGTGCCCGTGCCCCGCCTGACCGGAGGGCAGGCGATGACCGACAATGGAGCGGCACCGCTGCACGACGCGGGCGAGCTGGAGAGGCAGGGACGATGGACGCACTGGTGGCCGCACCGATCCTGGTGACGATGACGCTGGTGGTCTCCGCCGTGACCAAGCTCGGCGAGCGCGAGGGCATCGAGGACGCGATGACCTCCCTGCGCCTGCCGCTGCGGCCCGCCCATCGCGCGATCGCCGCGGTGCTGCCCGGCCTCGAGCTGCTGCTCGCCCTCGCGCTGTGGGTGCCGGCGGCGGGGATCGGGGTGGTCGCCGCGAGTGGTGCGACGGTGCTGATGCTCGCCTATCTGGTGATCATCGCCCGCGCGCTGACCTTCGAGGAGGAGGTGTCCTGCTCCTGCTTCGGCTCCCTCGCCTCGCCGGCGGTCTCCCGCGCCACGCTGTGGCGGAACATGCTGCTGGTGGTGCTGAGCGCGGCGACCGTGGTCTCGGCGGCGACGGGCCGCACGGCGCTGGTCCTCACCCAGTCCCCGCTGGCCCTGCTCGGGACGGCGCTCGCCCTGCTGATCGCGGTGGTGCTGACGGTGCTGGTGCTCGGCGGGACTCGCGACGCCGGTGCCCGCGGGACCGACGACGGGGCGGGTCGCGGCGACGGCACTGCGTTCGACGGCACGGCGGACGGGGGCGAGGAGGAGCTGCTGGACTACGAGCGCTCCCCGATCCCCGGTGGCGTGCTGCAGCGCCCGGACGGCAGCCTGGTCACCCTGCGACAGCTGGCCGGTCGGCGCGCGGTGCTGCTGATCTTCGTCAGCGAGGGCTGCGGGCCGTGCGAACGGGTGCTGGATGCGGCGCCCGCCTGGATCACGGACCTCGTCCCGTTCATGGACGTGCGGATCGCGCTCTCCCGACCGCTGGACCAGCTGCGGGAGGCGACCCTGCAGCGGGTGGGCGATCACGCGCTGCACGACCTGCAGTTCACCGCCCGCACTGCGCTGGGTGCCCGGGTCGCCCCCTCGGCCGTGCTGCTGGGCGCCGACGGTCTGCTCGCGGGCGGCCCGGTCGCCGGCGGCAGCGGGGTCACCGCATTCGTCGCGGAGATCCAGGAGCAGCTCGCCGGGGCGATGGAGGACGGCGAGCTGCGCCCCGAAGAACAGCCCTGACGTGCGGGGTCAGGGCACGCAGGCCTGGGCGAAGCGTCCGGGGCCGGTGGCTCGCAGGGCCCCGTCGGCGGCCGGGACGAAGACCGCCTGCCCGGCCTGCACCCGGCGCTCGTCGTGGGCGGTGCTCAGCGTCGCCTCCCCTTCCAGCCCCAGGATGATCCGCGGCCCGGAGCCGGGGATCGGGTGCGCCCCGGCCGGCGTGTCCGGCGCGTCGGTGAGCTGGGTGATGGTCAGCTCGAAGTCGTCCACCGGCGCGTAGTAGGCGATCGAGGTCGCGTTCTGGCGCTCCGGAGCCACACGCAGCGGTGGGGCGGCGGAGACGCTCACGCACTGCAGCACCTCGTCGGCGTCGACCTTCTTGGGGGTCAGCCCGGCCCGCAGCACGTTGTCGCTGGCCGCCATGATCTCAATGCCGGTCCCGGAGATGTAGGCGTGCAGCGCCCCGGCGGGTACGAACATCGCCTCCCCGGGCTGCAGCGTGACCGGGTTCAGCAGCAGGGCGGCCACCACGCCAGGGTCCCCGGGATGGTGCTCGGCGAGCAGGCACACGGAGCGGTCGATCCGCAGGGAGGGGGAGTTCCCGGCGTCGGCGCGGGCCCGGCAGGCGGCGACCACGGCCGCGACCTCCTCGGGACCGGGACGCAGCGCAGCGGAGACCAGGGTGCGGAAGGCGGCACGCATCCCGTGGGCGGTGGGGTTCTCGACCAGCAGTCGGTGCAGACGATCGGTCAGCGAGGTGCCCAGGCCGTCCAGGATCGCGGCGGCGCGGCGCGGGGTGCGGAATCCGCACAGCGCCGAGAACCGGGTCAGCGCCAGCAGCATCTCCGGCTTGTGGTTGGGGTCGCGGAAGGTGCGGTGCGGGGAATCCAGCGGCAGCCCGGCCGCGTTCTCGGCGGCGAAGGACTCCGCGGCGTGCTCACGGGTGGGATGGACCTGCAGGGACAGCGGCCGCTCCGGTGCGATCACCTTCAGCAGATAGGGCAGCCGGCCCCCGAAGGCGCGGGCGACGTCGGGTCCGAGCGTCCCGGCCCGGTCCACGGCGATCATCTCGTCCAGGCCACTGCCGTCCTCGAGGCGGGCCGGGGCCAGCGGGTGCGCTCCGAACCAGGCCTCCGCCCAGGGTCTGCCGTCGGCCGTCTCCCCCAGGAACTCGGGGATCGCGGTCGCGGAGCCCCAGGCGTAGTGCTGCACCCGGCCCTGCAGGGCGCGCATGCTCATGCGCCGTCCTCGAGGATCTGGGCGATCAGTCGGGCGGGCTCGTCGGCGGCGACCGGCGGGGCGGGGGTGTCGCCCCGGCCCAGTCGGCGCATCCCGTAGCGCTCCCAGTACTCGTACACCCAGCTCGGCATCCCGGGACCGTACACGTGCGCGGGCAGGCCCCGCACCGCGGCCTCCAGGATGTCCGCCGAGAGGACGGCGACGACGGGCCCGGACTGCTCGGCGACCGGCAGCGGCGGGTCCTGGAACTCGACCCCGCGACGCCGCATCAGGGCGTGCGTCAGGCGGGAGGGGCGGTCGATCTCGAGAGGGCCGGGGCGATACAGGGCTCCCTCGGAGCGCACACAGCGCAGGGCGGCGCGGGCGGCGAGCCGGTCCGGCAGGTCCAGGCGTCGCAGCTCCCCGAGGAACACCGGCCGGTCGACGGGCTCTCGTGGGGCTGCGGTGCGGGCATCCCGGTCGGCCTGCCAGAGGCGCTGGGAGCCGACGACCCGGGTGTCGACGTCCGCGCGTGCGGCCCGCTGGAACTCCGCATCCGCCTGGGACCAGGCCAGCAGGGTGGTCTCGGGAGGCAGCGGCGGGGCGAACGGGGTCACGGTGCCGTGCTGCAGGACGGCGCCGGGGATGCCTGCGCGTCGCGCCCAGTCGTGGACCCGTCGGCCCACGGGAGCGGCCCAGCCGCCGGTGATGACCGCGGTGATGCCGAGCTCGTCCAGTGCTCCGGCCCCGGCAAGGGGGCGGCGCTCCCACTCGGGCCCCTCCAGTGCGGGGATCCGCTGGTCGCCGGGGGCGAGCACGTCCACCGGTGAGGTCAGATAGGGCAGGACCGCCAGCAGCGCCTCGCCGAGCGGCGAGTCCTGGCCAGCAGCGACGTCAGCGGTCTCCTCCGGGGCGTCCATGCCCAGCAGGATCCGCCGGTCCCCGTCACCGGAGCGCGAGTGGAGCACCGGTGCCGGGGCGGGCACCGCGGGCCGTCGGCGCAGACGCCCCGAGAGCGCGGCGCGGACCGCCGCGGCCGGGCGGCGCGAGTTCCGCCACTCCTCCCAGCGCTCCAGGCTGCGCGGATGGATCACGGCCATGCTGCTCCCCTCTCCCCTCGTCTCCCCTCGCATCGTCGCCCCGGCAGGAGCTCGACCCTGCGCGAAGCTGCCCGACGACCAGCATTCCACACGGGCGGTCAGTCGGCGTCGGGGGCCTCGGAATCCTCGTCGGGAGTCTCCTCCCGCTCGAGCCGGACCGTCTGGACGCGGCGCTCATCGACCGCGATCACCTCGAGCCGGCCGCCGTCGATCTCGACCAGGTCGCCGACCTCCGCGATGCGCCCCAGCTGGGCCATCACGAACCCGCCCACGGTCTCGTAGCTGCCGGTGTCCGCCAGCTCGATGCCGGTGCGGGCCTCGAACTCCTGCAGGATCAGCCCGCCGTCGATGTCGCCGTCGATCCAGCCGTCCTCCTGGTCCTCGGCGGCGCTGAGGTCGTCCTGGTCGAACTCGTCGTAGATCTCGCCCACGAGCTCCTCGAGCAGGTCCTCCAGCGTGACGATCCCGTCGGTGCCACCGTACTCGTCGACCACCACGGCGATCTGGTCGGCCTGGGCGCGCATCCGGTTCAGGGCCTGCAGCACCTCGACGGTGCCGGGGATGTGCTCGATCGGGCGCACGATGGAGGCGAGGCGGGTGGAATCGGGCTGCTCCACGTACAGCAGGTCCCGCACATGGACGAAGCCGATCACGTCATCGAGGTCCTCCCCGGTGACGGGATAGCGGGAGTGGCCGGTGCCGGAGATCTCGGCGCGGGCATCCTGGATGCTGAGCTGCCCGTCCAGGAAGGTGACCTGGTGACGAGGACGCATCACCTCGACCACGGTGCGCTCGGAGGCGTCGAGCACATCGGCCAGCACGCGCGACTCGGCGTCCTCGAGCGCATCGGAGTCGCGCACCATCGACTTGATCTCCTCGGCGGAGACCGCCTCGCGGTTCGCATGGGGGTCACCGCCCAGCAGGCGCACCACGATGTTCGTCGAGACCGACAGCAACCAGATCGCCGGGCGCATGATGCGGCCGAACACCCCCAGCGGCGGGCCCACGATCCGAGTCATGGCCAGGGCGTTCTGCATCGCGAGCCGCTTGGGGACCAGCTCGCCGAACACCAGCGAGAGGTAGGCGATGACCAGGGTCATCACCACCAGGGCGACCGTGCCCGCGGTGCTGGTCGACAGCCCCAGGCCCTCGAACCACGGGGTGATCGACGGGGCGATGGTCGAGGCGCCGTACGCCGAGGAGAAGAACCCGGCCACGGTCACACCGATCTGCACGGCGGAGAGGAACAGGTTCGGGTCCCGCACCAGCTTCGCGGTCGCCCTCCCCCGCTGGCCGGACTCCTCGAGCTTCTTGATCTGGGTCTCGCGCAGGTTCACGATCGCCATCTCGGTCCCCGCGAAGACACCGCCGATGAGCACGAACAGCATCACGAGGGCGAGATTCAGCAGGGCGGTGACATCCATGTGCTCACGCTACCGCCCGCGCCGCCCGCCGTCGCTCAGCGCGCGCTCGCCCTCCCCTGCGCCTTGAGGCCCCCGTCCTCCCTCGTGGCGAGGGAGTCGAGCACCTCATCGAACTCCTCCATCGCCGTCGCGGGCGGCTGCGGGGTGATCAGGCTGACCACCACGGCGAGCACGAGACAGATCGCGAAGCCGGGGATGATCTCGTAGAGGTGCTGGTCAGCGAACAGCCCCCAGGAGACGTCGGGCTCGAACTGGCCCCAGACGAAGGCGACCCCGGCACCGGCGACCATGCCCACGGCGGCCCCGGCCACGGTCAGACGCCGCCAGAACAGGGACAGCAGCACGATCGGCCCGAAGGCGGAGCCGAAGCCCGCCCAGGCGAAGGCGACCAGCGCCAGCACCGAGCTGTTCGGGTCCAGCGCGAGGAGCACCGCGACGACCGAGACGACGAGCACCCCGATCCGGCCGCCCCACAGCTTGGCCGACTCCGTGAGCTTCACACCCACGCCGCCGATGAAGTCCTCGACCAGCGCGGAGCTGGTGACGATCAGCTGCGAGGAGACGGTCGACATGATCGCGGCGAGCACCGCGGCCAGCAGGAAGCCCGCGATCAGCGGGTGGAACAGGAGCTGTGCCAGGTCGAGGAAGACCGACTCGCCGTTCTCGGCGTCGGTGATCTGCCGATCCTGGTTCTGCTGGAAGTAGGCCAGGCCCGCCATCGCGGTGAACACCGCGCCGGTCACGCACAGGATCATCCAGCTCATCCCGACGATCGTGCCGTACCGGACATCCCGCGAGGAGCGCAGCGCCATGAAACGCACGCTGATGTGGGGCTGGCCGAAGTAACCCAGGCCCCAGGCGAGGGCCGAGAGGATCCCCACCCAAGTGCCTCCCGAGACCAGGGAGCCGAAGCTCGGATCGACCTCGCGCACGGAGGCGAACATCTCCGCCGGCCCACCGACGACGAACATCGCGGTGATCGGGACGACGAGCAGGGAGACCACCATGATCAGGCCCTGGACGACGTCGGTGTAGCTCGCGCCGAGGAACCCGCCGAACAGCGTGTACAGGATCGTCACTCCGCCCACGAGCAGCATCCCGGTGAGATAGGGGCCGCCGAACATCGACTGGAAGAACACCCCGCCAGCGACCATGCCGGAGGAGACGTAGAACGTGAAGAACACCAGGATGATCAGGCCCGCGGCGATGCGCAGCACGTTGCTGCGGTCGTGGAGGCGATTGCCGAAGAAGCTCGGCACCGTGATCGCGTTGCCCGCGATCTGGGTGTACAGGCGCAGGCGCGGCGCGACGAAGATCCAGTTCAGCCCCGCCCCGATGGTCAGGCCGATCGCGATCCACGCCTCGACCATCCCGCCCAGGTAGAGCGCACCGGGCAGACCCATCAGCAGCCAGCCGGACATGTCCGAGGCACCGGCGGAGAGCGCGGCGACGAAGGGGTGCAGCTGGCGGCCGCCGAGCATGTAGTCTTCGCCGCCCTTGGTCCTGCGGAAGGCATACAGGCCGATGCCGATCATGCCGGCGAAGTACACGGCGAGGGCGACCAGCTTGAACACGAGCTCCATGGGAGTCTCCGATCTCTGGTGGGGAAGGGCGGACAGGACCGATCGGAGGTCCGTGCGCGGCGTCATCGCTCGCGGTCCGTCGGTCCGGTCGGGGACGACGCGCCACCGTACCGGTGCCCGGGAGGGCAGTTGCCCTCGAGCCTACGCCGCAGTGGCGCCGCTCACGCCGGATCGTGGCCGGACGGTGACCTCCCCTCCCCCGGGCGCACGGGCGCCCGGCCCCCTCGACAGGGTGCCGGGCGCCCGCAGCTCGCCCTCCGGTGTCAGCCGAACAGCGACTCCGTGTCGTCGTCGACCCAGTCCAGGGTGCGCTCGACGGCCTTGCGCCACAGGCGCATGTAGCGGTCGCGGGTCTCCTCGTCCATCTGGGGCTCCCAGCGCTTGTCCTCGGCCCAGTTGTCGATGACGTCCTG
>DXDT01000058.1 GCA_019115335.1 Candidatus Brachybacterium merdigallinarum | reverse complement strand
GTTCTGCTCGATGGCGATCTTCTCGCACGCCTCGCGCCCCAGCACCCGCAGGCCGTTGTGGGCGTCGGTGAGCTTCACGCCCGAGGTGAGGTTGGTGTAGAGCACCGCGCCCCGCAGCACGGCCCGCTTGAGCAGGCCCGGCCGGGTGCGGTCGTCCAGGAAGCGGGAGCCCAGGACGATGTCCACGCCCTCCTGCTCACGCTTGGCGATCATGGCCGCGGCGTCGTCGACCTGGTGCTGACCGTCCGAGTCGAAGGTCACGATCTGCCGCATGGCCGGGTCCCGCAGGGCGTAGTCGATGCCCGTCTTCAGCGCGGCGCCCTGCCCCATGTTGTAGGGGTGCCGGACCACCAGCGCACCGGCCTCTTCGGCGATCCTCGCCGAGTCGTCCAGGCTGCCGTCATCCACGCAGACCACGAGCGGATACCGGGTGCGCAGGTCACGGATGACATCGCCCACGACCTGGCCCTCGTTGAAGAGCGGGACCACGAACCAGGTGGTGTCGGCTCCCGGGGAGATGGGCGCGGCATGCTCCTCGGGCGCAGGATCGGACGTGCTCAAAGGTTCTCCTTCTGAGGTGCCGGACGGAGGTGAGAACACCGACGGCGCGATGGCGCGGGATGCAGGTTCAGGAACGGCCGATGAGGATACCCTGTCACGGTGGGCCGCCCCTGGTGGTCATCGACGCGCACGCGGCACCGAGAGGTGCCCCACGAGGAGGAACCGAGTTGAAGACTGCTGTTGTCGCTCTGGGGAAGATCGGGCTGCCGCTCGCGGTGCAGTTCGCTGATGCCGGTCACGAGGTGGTCGGGGTCGATGTGAACCCCCGCCAGGTCGAGCTGATCAATGCCGCGACCGAGCCGTTCCCGGGCGAGGCGCATCTGCAGGAGAAGCTCTCCGAGCTGGTCCCTGCCGGGAAGCTGAAGGCCACCACCGACTACGCCGAGGCGATCCCCGGCGCGGACGCGATCGTGATCGTGGTGCCGCTGTTCGTGAACGATGCGACCTGGGAGCCGGACTTCGCGTGGATGGACGCCGCGACGAGGTCCCTGGCCGAACACCTCACCCCCGGCACCCTCGTCTCCTACGAGACGACCCTGCCGGTGGGCACGCTGCGCACCCGTTTCGTGCCAATGATCGAGGAGATCTCCGGGCTGAAGGAATCCGTCGACTTCTTCGCCGTGTTCTCCCCCGAGCGAGTGCTGACCGGGCGCGTGTTCGAGGATCTGCGCAAGTACCCCAAGCTGATCGGCGCGATCAGCGAGGCCGGCACGCAGCGGGCCCGCGAGTTCTACGAGTCCGCGCTCCAGTTCGATGAGCGCCCGGACCTGAACAAGCCCAACGGCGTGTGGGATCTCGGCTCCCCCGAAGCCAGCGAGCTGGCGAAGCTCGCCGAGACCACCTACCGGGATGTGAACATCGGGCTCGCCAACGAGTTCGCACTGTTCGCGCAGGACAACGGCATCGACGTGTACAAGGTCATCGAGGCCTCGAACTCGCAGCCCTACTCCCACATCCACCAGCCCGGCATCGCCGTGGGCGGTCACTGCATCCCGGTCTACCCGCGGCTGTACCTGTCCACCGATCAGCACGCCGAGACGGTCCGCACCGCCCGCACGCTGAACGCATCGGTCCCGGCGAAGCTCGTGGACCGGGCCGCGAACCTGCTCGGCTCGCTCACGGGGATGAAGGCCGTGGTGCTCGGAGCCTCGTACCGCACCGGGGTGAAGGAGACCGCATTCTCCGGCGTGTTCCCCGTCGTCGAGGCGCTGCGTGAACACGGCGCGGAGGTCGCGGTCCATGACACCTACTACGACGATGAGGAGATCACCGGCTTCGGCTGGGCGCCCTACCACCTCGGTGACGCGGCGGATCTCGTGATCGTCCAGACCAACCACCCCGAATACGCGCAGCTCGGCAGCACCGACGTGCCCGGCGTGAAGCTGATCGTGGACGGCCGCAACATCACCACCGCCGAGAACTGGGCCGGCACCCCCCGCCTCGTCCTCGGCGACGGCTCCGCCTCCACCCACCAGTCCGCCGGCGAGGCCTGACCGATGGGTGAGCATGAGCTGATCCTCAGCCTGGGCCCGACCCTGGTCGGGAACCGCACCTTCATCATCCAGCTGCTGCTGGTGGTGGGGATCGTGGTGATCGTCGGCTGGCTGTTCATGAAGCGGGGTGCCAAGCAGCTCGCGGTGCGCCGTCTGCTCATCATCGCCTTCGCGGTCTTCGCCGTCTTCACCGTGCTGTTCCCCGGTGCGCTGAGCCGGGTGGCGAACCTGGTCGGCGTGGGGCGCGGCGCCGATCTGCTGCTCTACATGACGGTGCTGGTGCTGCTGGGCTTCCTCGCCCTGCAGGAGGCCCGGACGAAAGCCGCGGAGAAGCGCACGACGTATCTGGCGCGCCGCCTGGCGCTCGATGAGGCCGAACAGCCGGGCCCGTACCGCGAGCGAGCACTCGGGCCGCGCTCAGGCGGATGACCGGCGCCCTCTGGTTCGGATGGGCGGCGGGCTGCGCCCTGCTCCTCGCCTACCTGCCCGGAACCGCAGTCGCTCGGCTCCTCGGGATCTCCTGGCGCACCTCCGCCGCCGTCGCGCCCGCGATCTCCGCGTGCCTCTTCGGCAGCGGAGCGATCATCGCCGGACTGCTCGAGGTCCGCTGGAATCTGCTCGCCGCCTTCCTCATCACAGCCCTGTCGTGCCTGGCCGCGTGGGGCATCCGCACCGGCACCGATCGGATTCGCGGCGTGGCCCGTCGGCGCCGCGGCGCAAGTGAGACCCAGCGCCCCGGGCCCGCGGGACCCGTCAGGGCATTGCTCACCGCACCCCGGACCGCACTGCTCGTCCTGACCCCCGCCGTGGCTCTTGCAGTGGTCCCGATCCTCGTCTCCTTCGGATCGCCCGGCCAGCCCCTGCAGCGATGGGACGCCCTGTTCCACGTCAGCGCTCTCCAGTGGATCAGGGAGACCGGGTTCGCGACCACCCTGCGATTCTCGGCACTCTCGACGACCGATGGATCCGGCGGCGTCTACCCGGCGGCCTTCCACGACCTCGCGGCACTGGTGCCCCTGGCCCCGGTGCCGATCGTGCTGAACGCCGCGATCCTGGTGCTGGCACTCGTGCCCTGGCTGCACGGCACGATGTTCCTCGCCCGCGCCCTGTGGCCCCGGTTGTCGTGGGCGCCTTTGGCGGCCGGTGCAGCCGCCGCCATCGCCCCGGCGATCCCGCTGAGCGAGTGGATCCACCTGGCTGCCATCCCGAACCTCGTGGCCGCCGCGTTCATGCCCGGTGTTCTGGGGGTGGTCGTGGTCGGATTCCGTGCCCTGCGGCTGCGTCCCTCCGCGGGCGGCGCGTCCTCCGTCAGCGCGCTCGTCATCGCCGCCGGACTGGGAGCGGCGGGCCTGGGGCTGATGCACCCGAACGTGTTCCTGGCGCTGTGTCTGATGGTGGCGGCCGCCGCCCTGGTCGGTGCTCTCGAGCAGCGCCTGCGTCGGCCTCGCGTGTCTCGCCTCAGCGCCCTCCTCCTGGTGTTCATGCTCCTGCCGGTCGGTGTCATCGCCATGCTCCCCGCCGCCGGGGTCGCGGGGGACTTCGTGGGCGGCCTGGCCATCTCCCCGGTGCGGGCCGTGGGAGAGCTGGTCTTCGGGGTGCTCACCATCTGGCCGATGGCGACGGGCACGCTGGTCTGGATCCTCGGCGGCATCGGCATCTGGGCATCGCTCCGACGCGGCAGCTTCATGCTCCCCGTGGCGCTCCTGGTCCCCGCCGTGCTGTACCTGGATGCCGCGATCGATTCCCCCCTGCGCCTCTCAGCGCTCTGGTACAGCGGGCAGGACCGCATCTCGATGTTCCTCACTCTGCTGATGTGTCTGCTCGTGGTGCCGGGGCTGGCGCATCTCGACCGGTGGGTCCGCACGAGGCCGGCCCGCACCTCCCGGTTGCTGCGCCTGCTCGGTCTCGGGCTGTGCGTGCTGGTCGCGGCCACGACGATCGGGCCGCGCCTGGAGTACGCCGAGCGGAACCTGGACCTGGACCGTCCTGGCAGAGCCCGCTACTTCGATACCGCCGAGTACGAGATGCTGCAGGAGGTGGCGGGGACGATGGACACCGACAAGCTGCTCTTGGCCAGCCCGTTCTCAGGGGGCGCGCATCTCTACGGGATGACCGGCCAGAACGTGCGCTTCCCGGTGGCAGGGATGAAACCCAACCCGACCGACGAACAGCGGATGGATGATGTGCTGGCTGCGCCCGATGATCCGGCGGCCTGCCAGCGGCTGCTCGAGGCGAACATCGGATATGTCTACGCGGAGACGCGTCCGTACAACGTCGGGGGCCCCTTCACCCGCCTCGACCAGGCGAGTCCGGAGCTCGGCCGGGTCATCGGCCGCACCGATCACTCGATGATGATCGAGATCGTCTGCGACTGAGGTCCCGTGAGCTCGTCACTCAGAACAGCGGGGCGAGAGCGGTGACGCCGCGGTCCCCGGCCGAGTCCAGGCTCGCATCCCGCTCGGTCCAGTCGCGCAGGTGCTCGGGGGACGGTCGCCCCTCCCCGGCGAGCGCGGCCTGCATCGCCGCGGCGACGGCACCGGCCTCGTAGGGCACGGACCATCCCAGGGCGTTGTCCTCCACCAGTCGGTTCCCGTAGCCGTCACCGGTCTGGATCACCGGGGTGCCGCAGGCGGTCGCGGCGAACATCTTGGTGGCGACTGCGAAGTCGTATCCCTGTCCGGGGGTCACGGAGGACAGCGCGGCCACGGCGCCGCGGATGTATGCGGAGATCTCTCCCGCGGGGAGGCGTCGGCGGAACTCGACCCCGTCGAGCCCTCGCTCCCGGGCCGCCTGCTCGAGCTCGTCCCGGTGGGCGCCCTCGGAGAAGAACAGCA
This sequence comes from Candidatus Brachybacterium merdigallinarum, assembly GCA_019115335.1. GTDB lineage: Bacteria > Actinomycetota > Actinomycetes > Actinomycetales > Dermabacteraceae > Brachybacterium > Brachybacterium merdigallinarum. The sequence goes on along the minus strand of DXDT01000058.1, from coordinate 15,032 downwards.
TGCGCACCCCGGGATGGTCGGCGAGCACACGCTCGTAGGCATCGAGGAAGATGCCTGCACCGTGCCATTCCGAGACGGTGCCGGTGTAGACGAAGTACGGGCCCGGCTCATCGGCGACATCCCCGTGCGGGGTGAAGTCCTCGATGTTGATGCCGTTGCCGACCACCGCCACGGAGGGGCGCGGGCCGATCAGCTCGATGATGCGGTCGTGGACGCCCTGCGAGGTCGCGAGCAGCACGCTCGCCCGGCGCCACACGAGGTTCTCCATGACCCGTACGGCGGTCCGCACGATCCATGGGACCCCCTCGACGGTCCCGGTCGCATCCGCCCATACGTCAGCGGCGTAATACGCATAGGGCACCCGCCGCAGCGCCGCGGCCGCCATCACGGCCAGGCCTGTGGTGGGCGGCGGCTCGGAGATGATCCCGGCGAGGTCACGCTGTGCCAGCAGCCGGAAGAACAGCGGGATGTCGAAGCTGAGGTAGGAGACATAGCCCTTGACGTGCCCCTGGCGGTCGCGTTTGACGGGCCAGCGGGAGATGTTCCGGACCCGGTCGGGGACCTTCTCGAGCCCGGGCGCGGTGGTGGTCATCACGCGCACCGTGCGCCCGGTCCGCTCGATCGCCCGCACGAGCGCTTCGTTCCGTGACGCGGCGGGGGTGGGCTCCGGTGCGAAGAGTCTCGTCGCGACGACGTACGTTCCTTGCGTCCGACGGGAATGCTTCGCCACGCGGCGACCCTCCAACTTCCTCATACGTTCAGGTCAGGATCGGTTCACAGTAGCACCGGCGGGGCTCATGCCTCTGCCCGGCTCAGGCCCTCTCGCGCAGGGCGTCGATGCTGCGCAGGGAGGCCTGGCCGTCGCCGTAGTGGGCGGGGCGGTCCGCGGTGGGGCGGGGTCGCGTCACGGCTGCGGTGAGGTCTGCGGGGTCCAGGATGAGGCGGTTCCAGTCGTTCTCGAGGGTCTCGACCCATTCGGTCTCGGTGCGGACCGTGGAGCACGGGGTGCCGAGGAGGTAGGCCTCCTTCTGCAGGCCGCCGGAGTCGGTGACGACCGCGGCGGCGTTCTGCACGGCGTTGATCAGGTCGGGGTAGGCGACGGGGGCGCCGACGTGGACCGCGCCGCCGGCCAGCTGGATCCCGGCGTCCTTGGCCTTGGCGACCAGGCGGGGGTGGGCGAACAGGGCCAGCGGGATCTCGAGCGCCTGCAGGGATTCGATGATCGCGCGGAGCTTTGCGGGGTCGTCGGTGTTGTCGGCGCGGTGGATGGTGGCCACGGCGAACTCGCCGGCGGGGTCGATCCCCTCGGGCAGCGTGACCGGGGTGTCCTGGACGGAGGCGGCGACGCGCAGGCAGACGTCAGTCATCACATCGCCGGTGACCAGGGTCCGTTCGGCGAGGCCCTCGGCGGCGAGGTGGCCGCGGGCGACCTCGGTGGGGGCCAGGAGGAGGTCTGCGGCGTGGTCGGTGAGGACGCGGTTGTGCTCCTCGGGCATGCGGCGGTTGAAGGAGCGCAGCCCGGCTTCGAGGTGGGCGACCTTGAGGTGCATCTTCACTGCGGAGAGGGTGCCGGCGAGGGTGGAGTTGGTGTCGCCGTAGACGAGGGTCCAGTCCGGCTGGTGCTCCTCGAGGACCTCGTCCATCCCGGCGAGCATCGCGCCGGTCTGGCGGCCGTGGGAGCCGGAACCGACGGCGAGGTTCACATCCGGTGCCGGGATCCGGAGGTCGGCGAAGAAGACGTCGCTCATCGCGGCGTCGTAGTGCTGTCCGGTGTGGACGATGACGTGCTCGATGTCATCCCGCTGCGCGGCGGCATCCGCGATCGCGGCGAGCTTGACGAACTGCGGGCGTGCACCCACGACGGACAGGATCTTCATGCGAGCCTTCTCCTCCAGCGATCGATCGCGACTCCCGCAGTGTACGGACTTCAGATGCCCTCGCTGCCGTCTGCCGTGCAGTCGCGTGCTCCTATACTGAGCGCCGTGCCTCGACCGAATCTTCTCGTGATCAGCCTCTCCCCCATCCACCGTGACGCCCGCGTGCTCAGACAGCTCTCGGTGGTCGCCGAGTTCGGACACGTCACCACGGTCGGGTTCGGTCCCCGGCCCGAAGGTGCCGACGAGCACTTCCAGGTGCCGGACGGGCTGAGCACGCTCCCCCAGACCCCGCTCGGCATCGCCAAGCTGGGCCTGCGCCGACTGCGCGCCGCAGAGCTGGCCGCTCCGGCCTCGCAGTGGGTGCTGACGGCCCTGGAGGGACGCCGCTTCGACTTGGTGGTCGCGAACGAGGCCCGGATCCTCGCACTCGCGGATCGGGTGGCGGCCGGAGCCCCGATCTGGGCGGACATGCACGAGTGGGCACCCGAGGAGCGGACGCACATCCTGTCCTGGCGCCTGCTCGTGGCTCCGCTGATGGACCACCTGTGCCGCACCTACCTGCCGCGATGCGCGGCCATCACCACGGTCGGCGACCGCATCGGTGACCTCTACCGTTCGCGCTACGGTGTCGAGGCGCACACGATGCGCAACTCCTCGCCGTACCGTGACCTGCCCCTCGGCGACGTCGGCGAGGACGCTGTCCGCCTGGTCCACTCCGGCGCAGCCGTCCAGGGACGAAACCTCGAGCTCACCATCGACGTGGTCAGCGCCCTCCCTGAGCGGTTCACCCTCGATCTCTACCTGGTCCCCGCGAATGACGGGGGCAAGTACCTGCGCAGCCTCATCGAGCGTGCACCGGCCGACGGCCGTATCCGCTTCTTGGATCCGGTGCCGCCGATGGCGCTCCCCGAGACCTTGAACGCCTACGACCTCGGAGTCTTCTGGCTCCCGCCGGTGCACACCAATGGGCGTCTCACGTTGCCCAACAAGTACTTCGACTACGTGCAGGCCCGGCTCGGCATCGCTGTGGGCCCCTCGCCGGAGATGGCTGATCTCACCGAGCGCCACGGACTGGGCGTGGTGGCCGAGGACTTCCGCCCGGAGACCCTCATCGCCTCGCTGCGCGACGTCACCGCGGAGGACATCCGCACCTGGAAGCGGAACGCGGAATCGGCTGCGCACAAGCTCGCCTTCGAATCCGATGCGCAGGTCGCCCGCGGCATCCTGGGGAAGCTCACCGCCGGCTGAGCGCCGGCTGCCCGGAATATCACCCGCGGCCCTCCTCAGCCTCCTTGCGGGGTCGCGCCGTCCGTCGGCGCGGGAGCGTCCTCGGTCTCCTCCGGCGTACCGGTCACGGTGGTGCCGCGCCACCTGTCGTCCCACCAGTCCTCCCGGGGGTCGATCTCGCCGCAGGCATCGATCCGCCAGAGGGTCGCGTCCCCCGCCGACGCGACCTCGGTGAACCCCTGCGAGGTGTCGACGCCGTACAGACCCGTCAGGTCCGAGTCCCGCAGCTCCCCCTCGTACCGCACCGGGGCGTCCTCGTAGTAGTACATGATCCCGTAGTGCCGCAGGACCTCGCAGACTCGCGGGTCGCCGTGGATGTCCGCGAAATGCTGCGCGAGGAATACCCCGTCCGTGTCCAGGGCACGCGTGCTGACCTGGGTGAAGACGGAGTACACATCGCTGAGCACAGGTGAGTAGCCGACCCCGCTGAGGGGGTCGCCCAGCACCACCGCCCCCTCGGGGACGAGTTCATCGAGATTCCCGAGCAGCTCGAGCTCCGCCTCCGAGCCGATGATCGCCCGTTCTCCGATCGAGGGTGCCGCCGGTGCGTACGCGGCACGCCACGACAGGAACATCCCCAGAGAGAGATGGGTGACGAGGAACAGAGCGATCCCCGCACGCACGAGGGGCCTGCCCGCGACCCGCTGCAGTGGAGCCAGCCGTGCCGGCCAGGTCACGGGGCTCTCCTCGCCCTGCTCGTCAGCGCTCTCCCAGAGCATCGACAGCGCCATCGGGAGGAGGAGGGCGAGAAACACGATCTGGATCGCGAACAGGCGATAGACATCGGAGTACCAGATGCCCGAGATGCTCGAGAGGATCGGGATCGGGAAGTACACACCGAGTATCAGGAGCGCCTGCATGACCCACGCCGCGAGCACCCAACGGGAGCGGCGGCTGCGGGTGGCGACCGCAATGCCGAGCAGGGTGACACTCCCGTAGAACAGTGCCAGAGCCGTGAGCACGAGCGGGTTCGGCGTGGTCGGCCAGAGCACCAGGGCGCTGGTCAGTCGCGGGAGGAAGCCGCTCCACTCCCCGATCACCGGGCGGGAGAGCGACGCCTGCACCTGAGGGTGGGACAGGACTCCCACGAGCACGATGGCGGTCAGCGTGGCCGAGAGGAGCGCTGCCAGCACGACACGGCGTCGTGACCACACCCGCCACAACCGGCGCACCAGCCGGACGAGCATCACGACGACGCCGGGAGCGCATACCCACAGCGGGGTGAATATGAACGTGGGGTGGGCCAACACCATCCCGGCAGCCCCCGCGAGCAGGATGAGGATGCTGCCGATGTAGCGCACCCAGTTCTGGGACAGGCGGCCGCGTGCGAGGTCGAAGACCGCTGCAGCTCCCATCGCCAGCACTCCGGGGAAGAGGGCCAGGGCGAGAGCGTTGGGCCAGAAGCTCTTGCCGACGGACATGTAGTCGGGAAATGCGACGAAGCCAGCCGCGACCAGCGGGGTCAGCACGATCATCAGGCGGCGCCGCGGGAAGACCTCTGCGCCGAGGCTGGTCATGCCGATCAGGAAGACCACCGGGGTGACGAGGTAGCTGAGGACATGGGCGGCCTCGACGACCGTCCCCGGTACGGCCACCAGTGACGCCAGGGCGTGCCACACAGCGGGGTAGGTCACGTCCAGCACGCGCAGGCCGTGGTTCCAGTTCATGCCCCCGAACATGGACGCGTTCCCGGTGTTCATCACGGCGTTGATGCCGTTGTAGTGGAACATCGGGTCGGTGAACGAGCTGGGGAAGGACGGGTCGACGACCACCAGCACCGGAACCCAGTGGAAGAGCACCGCCACCGCGACGGCGGCCCCCGCCACGAGCCTGCTGCGCACCGACCACACCGGTCCGGTCACCACGCCGCCGAGGGTGCGGCCCTCCTGCCCGGTCCGATGCAGGATCAGCCGGTAGAGCGCGACGAGGAGCGCGACGGCGCCGATCACGCCGAGGAAGGACCAGATCCCCCAGGGGATGTGCAGCAGGTCGAGCACGATGCCACCCACGCCGGCCACACCGCAGGAGACGGCCGGTGCGAAGCCGAGGGACAGGTTCCACCGGACGTCTGCGAGCCGCAGGATGAGCATCCCGGGCAGATAGAGGATCGCGAGCAGCGCCACCAAGAGCGGAGCGGTGGTCATCCAGGCCTGGAGGTGCTCCATGCACTGCCCTCCCATGGTCGGGGCACCGAAGGACGGTGTCCTAGGATCGAGTCGTACCCGAGACCAGACTATGCGGTGGGCCGATCCTCCTCGCACCGGAGCTCCTGCCCCGCGTGCACTGTTGCTGCCCCGTTACCCTGGGCGTGGCCGGCGCCACCGCGCCCCCGCGCCGTGAGAAGGAGTTCTGTTCCCTCGATGTCCGCTCCCGACTATCCCAGCGTCCTGCATCTCAGCGATCCGGCCTACACCGCGACGTTGCTCAGTCGCGCCGCCGCCGAGACCGGACGGCGCTGGCAGGTCCTGCCCCTGGCGATCGCGCCGCCCGGGGACGGTGCCGCGGCGATCGCGGCGAGAGCCGCTCGAGGCCTGCGTTGGGAGTGCGAGCTGGCCGTGGCGCGGGCGCAGGCACAACGGGTCCACGTGCACAGCGTCCTGGCCCGGCGCCATGCCGGGTGGGCCTTCGGGCGACGCTTCGCCCTCCATCTGCACGGAACGGACATCCGCACCAACCAGTACCTCGATCAGCATCGCCGACTGGTCCACGACACCGTCCGCCGTGCGCAGACGGTCTTCTACTCCACCCCCGATCTGCGAGAACACGTATCCCCACTGCGGGAGGATGCACGCCTGGTACCGGTACCGGTGTCCCTGACTGAGCGGACGGCGGAAGGCCGCGCGACCGCTCGGCCCGCTGCGCTGCGTGAGCTGATCGGAGACCGGGAGTTCGTCTTCTTCTCCTCGCGCTGGCAGGAGGTCAAGGGCGGGGAGCGCCAGATCGAGATCGCTCGCGCGCTGACCCGGTCCCTGTCGGGCCCGTCCGATCCCGTGGTCCTCGGCCTCGACTGGGGCCCGCTCGCGGGGGAGGCCGAGGCGGCTGGAGTGCGTCTGATCGGGAGGATGCCGCATGACGAGTTCCTGGCGACGGTGGGAGCGGCCCGGCTGTGCGTCGGCCAGCTCTCGGGCGTCCTCGGCGCCTCGGAGCTGGACGCCCTCGCGGCGGATGTCCCGATGGTGGCACCCCTGAACCCGCAGTGGTACGACGGCAGCCATCCGTCGCTGGTGGTGCCACCGGTGGTGGGCGGCGTGGACCTCGGGATGTCCGGCAGCGCCGACGATCTCGTGGACCTGGTCAGGGAGGAGCTGAGCTCCCCGGAGCTCCGGCCCACCCGTCCCTGGGTGCAGGAGCATCATTCCGGGCAGGCGGCCCTGGCAGAAGTGCTGTCCGGGTACCGCGACAGCGGCTGGTGAAGGAGCTCAGCGCTCCGTCGCGGTGAGCTGTGCGGCCGCCCGGCGTGCACGCGCCGCCCAGGTCTGGTCGTGGCGGACCCGACGAGCGTTGTCGCCATAGCGTGCGAGTCGCTCCGGATGGGCGTGCAGGTCCTCCAGCTCCCTGCGCAGCGCGTCGGCCGAGTAGTCGATGACCGGCCCGATCTCGAGCCGCTCCCCCAGCTCCCCCGCATAGGTCCCACGGCTGAGCAGCACCGGCTTGCCATGTCCGAGGTACTCGAAGAACTTCACGGGCGCGGCGAAGGTGCGGTACTCCCCGGGCTCGACGAAGAGCACGCACACGGAGGCCGCGTCGTACAGCGGCTCGAGCTCCGGACCGGAGCCGTGCACCACCCGGATCCGCTCTCCGAGATGCTGCTCGTACCGGGAACGGTTCTTCTCCCACTGCTCCGGGGGGACGCACAGGGTGAGCGTCGCATCGGGGGTCGCGGCGACGGCCTCCACGCAGGCGTCGAGCCCGTACTCGGCACCGAGCCCGCCGACGTACAGCAGGTGCAGGCCCTCCGGTGAGGTGGAATCGACGACCGTGGCCCCGGGGGGCAGCGCGCTGCTGGCGGTCTCCGGGACCGGGACGATCGGTGCCATCCGCTCGGAGGGGAGGAAGAGGTGCACGCGGGCCAGCCGGAGGGCCGCGAGATCCAGGCGATACAGCAGGTTCATCACCGCTGCCCGCGGGGTGCGGACGTTGCGCAGGGAGGTCGAGAAACGCCAGTACACATCACGGTAGAACTCCCCGGCGGGGATGCCGCGGCGTCGTGCCCAGAGCAGGATCCTGGCGTCCAGGATCGGTGCCAGCCCGTCGCGGACGCTCGTGGCCAGGAGGTTCGGCTGGGTGGAGTTCTCGGAGTACAGCAGGCCCAGCTGCTGCCCGGCTCGCAGGCGACGGCGGGCGGCGCGGAAGGCGACTGCGCGCTGCCGCGGTGCGCCGACCACGGGGTGGAGACGGTATCCGTTCTCCTGGAACGCTTCGAGCATGCGCAGGGGCCGCAGCCTGCTCGCGCTCCGGGGCCGAGGATCGGTGGGGAACGGGGCGTGGAAGATCATCCGTGGCCGGTCCTCGGCCGCGATCGCACGACGATACGCGTCGACCTGCCGGGTGAGGAAGGCATCGCTGGAGAAGATGTCGCGTGCGGTCTCGCGCACGGTGTCCCGGAACTCCTGTGCGGTGGCCCGGGCCTCCCGCGCCATGGCTGTCATCGCGGTGCTGAGGGCTTCGGCATCGTCCGTGGGGACCACGGTGCCGCTGGCGGGATCCACCCACGCCCGGCCGGCCCAGGTCGCCGTCGCGATCACCGAGAGCCCCGCGGCCCGCGCCTCGCCGAGTACCGTCCCTCCGGCCTCGACCGCGCTGGCGAGGACGAGGCAGTGGCTGCGCGCCATCAGATCCGGGAGCCGTTCGCGCTCCACCCGGCCCAGCACCTCGATGCGCTCCTCGAGCCCGAGTCGAGACACCAGGGCGCGCAGCTCCTCGACGCGTGCCGTGGTGCCGCCGGCGATGAGCAGCCGTGCCTCGACATGCTCGACGGTGCGGGCGAAGGCCTCGATCGTCTCCTCGGGGCGCTTGTTGCGCACGAGGTTCGAGACGTGCAGGAACGTGTAGGGCCCCGCTGCATCGTGCACGCCCGAGGGAGTGGTGAAGAAGGCCTCGGGCACCGGCAGCGGGATCACGTCGGGGCGGGCGATGTCGTAGTGCTCTGCGATCGCCTCGGCGAAGGGCTCGCTGACGGTCGCGACCGCGGCCGCATCGGCCAAGGCGTGGAGAAGGTGCGCCTGCCGGGCCGGGGAACGGACAGCGCTCAGGCTCGAGGGCCGGTGCTCGGTGACCACGACCCCGCGCCCCCAGCGCACGGCGAGATCCTGGGCGATGAGCAGGCCGGGCATCACGGAGTGCGCGTGGAGGACGTCCGGCAGCGCGGGCATCGCGGAGCGGTACGCCGACTCGGCGAGGTGGCCCATCAGCTCCTGCTCGAGGCGCTGGAGGGGCCGTGGCAGCGCGGGCATCGCCACCCGGATGACGGTGAGCTCGCCGTCGTGCTCGACCGTGGTCGCCGGGCCGCGCCAGCCGGCGAGCGGGACCAGTCGCGGCACCAGGAGCGTCACCTCGTGCCCTGCCTCCGCCACCATCGCTGCCTGCTCGCGGAAGAAGGAGCCGTTCAGCGGTTCCTGCTCGCTCGGGTACCAGGACGGGACAACGAGGACTCTCATGCACGGACTCCAGGATTCGCTCGGTCGGGGGCGGCTCGGCGGGCGCCGGCTCAGGCTGCGGGCTCGGTCGGCTCGGGGTCTGGGCCCGGCTCGGGCTCGGCCGGATCGTCCATCCGCCTGCGATCGTAGCCGCGTGCTGCGAACAGGGACATCACCAGCATGAGCGCGAGCATGCCGGCCATCAGCAGCCCGAGCCAGAACACGGTGTCCAGGAGGGCGAGCGGGGAGAAGTACAGCAGGGACAGCGGCGCCGCGCAGAACACGACCGAGAAGGCGAGCATCCACTGCTGATTGTCCGTGACCACGAACACCGTCGAGATCGGAGAGGTCACCAGCTGCATCGCCAGCCACGGGGTGAGGGCACGGGCGAAGTCTCCCGCCATGTCCCACTGCTCACCGAAGACGAGGATGAACATCCACGGCGCCACCAGGTAGATCAACCCGAAGGGAACGATGGAGATCAGCAGCGAGCGGATGATCGTGAAGCGCACCAACGGAAACATCTCGCCCGGCCGCACCCGGGCGAGCTTCTGGAAGAACACCTGGGAGATCGCACTGTTGATGAGCCCGATGGGCACCTGGAGGATCCTCCAGGCCAGGTTGAACTGGCCCACCGCACCGAGGGCCACGGTGCCGATCAGCAGGGTGATCCCGTTGATGCGCACGGAGTCCACCAGAGCGTTGGGCATGTTCAGCAGCGGCATCTTCTTGTACCGCTTGACCAGATCGAATCCGCTGGCGGTCCCTTCCGGGATCGGGCGGAAGAGGTCCTTGGCGCGCAGCCGCAGGTTGACGAAGGCGTAGGCCTGGCCGATCAGCGTGCCGAAGATGAGGCCCGGCAGCGTGCGCAGACCCACCAGCCCGAAGGTCAGCTGTCCGCCGGCGGAGCCGATCGCCTGCTGCACACGGTTCAGGGAGATGGTCCGGTAGTCGGTCTTCCGGTTGAACCAGAATTGCATCATCGTGGCCTGCGCGACGAAGAACACCGTGAACCCACCCATGACCAGCCACGAGGCCAGTGCAGGATCTCCGTACTGCGCGATCACGAGATCTCGCATGACCACTGCCGCAACGGTGAAGAGCCCAGCGACGACGAGGTTGCTCCAGGTGGCCACCCGCGCGATCCGTCGCGCCTCGTCATCGTTTTCCGGGAGCATGATCGTCATGTCCAGGCGCAGCGAGGCGATGGTGGTGGCGATCGCGGTCAGCGAGGCGAAGACGGCGAACTGGCCGAAGGCCTCGGGAGTGAACAGACGGGCCGTGATGACGGAGACGCCCATCACGACGATCTGGGCGATCGCGGTGCCGGTCAGCAGCACCATGATGTGGCGCAGCGTCGGGTACTTCGTCACGAGCTTCTGAATCCGGTCGCGGATCCCGGAGGACGACATCAACTCCGGACCACCTCGAGATCGGTATGAGTACGATGAACTTGCGGGTCACGCGGACTCGCGTCCCGGCGCGCCGCCCACGAGGAGCTCATGCTGACCGTCGTCCCGCATCTTAGTACACGGTGGACCGGCGACGATCGAGGTCAGTACGTGCGCGTGAAGCCCGGCTCCGCGCCGCCCATGCCCTTGACCCCGGACGCCCTGCGTCGCAGCGGCAGGCTCTTCTCCGCAGTCCTGGTCACCGAGGACGAGATCCTGTTGCTCACCGATCATCTGCGCTCCTGGCCGCTCTTCTACGCGGTCCACGGCGAGACGGTCCATGTGGGCGAGGACGCCTTCTCCGTTGCAGATGCGCTCGGTGGCCGCATGCTCGAGGCGGGTGCCGCCGCCGAGTTCCTGCACATCGGCTTCGTGCTCGGCGACCGCTCCCTGCTCCGCGGGGTCCACCAGGTGCCGGCCGGCACCACTGTGCGGATCGACCGAGCCACCGGTGCTGTCTCCCGCCAGCTGGAGCGCCGGCTCCACCTGCGCGACCCCGACTTCGACAGCGTCGACTCCTTCACCCAGGCCTTCGCGGAGGCCCTGGACGCGGCGATGGCACAGCTGTATGAGCGCGCGGACGGCCGGGTCATCGCGCTGCCGCTCTCCGCGGGGCTCGACTCGCGGCTGCTGGCCGCCCTGCTGGCGCGGGACCGGTACCCGAACGTGATGACCTTCACCTACGGCCTGCCCGGCAATGCGGAGGCACAGGCTTCCGCGAGGATCGCCGAGAGCTTGGGCCTTCCCTGGAGGCAGGTGTCACACACTCCGGAGCAGCTGCGGCTCGCCTGGACCGATCCTTCCACCGAGTCTTTCCTGCGGGAGGCCTCGGGCGGTGCGTCGCTGCCGCACATCCAGGACTGGTACGCGATGCGTGCGCTCACCGCGGACGGCACGCTGCCGCCTGGGAGCATCGTGATCCCCGGCCACACCGTGGTCAGCTCCGCGAAGGATGAACAGCTGCGCCATCGCCGGGAGGTGACCCCGGCAGCTGTCGTCGACTCGTTCCGTCCTTGGCACTTCTCGCTCCGGTCCCGGTCGCGGCGCGCGGTGAGGCTCCCCTCCGTGATCCATGAGCTGCAGAACTTCTTCACGGAAGTCAGCCTGGGCGGCGACCGCCGCTCCACCATGGATGCATTGCGCTGGTTCTGGCAGCGGGAACGGCAGGCGAAGTACATCCTGAACTCGGTGCGAGGCTATGAACATGTCGGCCTCGAGTGGGCGCTGCCCATGCACGAGCTGTCGGTGTGGGAGGTGTACGAAGCGGCACCTGATGGCGCTATCGCCTCTCGTGAGTGGTACCGGCAGATGACGGAGGAGATCTACTCGGCTGTCAGCGGCGAGCCGGCACCGACGGCGGCGCCGCGCTCCACGGAGCGCTCCCTCGCCCGGCGCACCGCCGCGGCGGCCGCCAAGTGCACGGGGCTGCCTCAGCTGCGCTCGCGCCTGCGCACCGTGCGGGCGGTGGTCGATCACCCGCTGGGCTTCGATTCGCTGATCACGGGCGCGACCCGGCGCGAGGTCGCGGTGCGGACTGCTGCAGGGATGACGCCGCTGGGCGAGTTCGCCGAGCGGTTCCTCGCCGATGAGTGGGTACCGGGCAGCTCCCTGTTCACCTCCCAGCACGACTGACGGCGCTCGCCTCCGCCGGAGCGGTGGCGAGCGCCGTCAGAACGTCGGCCGGATCAGTCGAGCGTGACCACGCGCCCGTCCTGCGCGCTCTCCAGCACGGCTTCGACGGTACGGACCGTGTGCAGGCCCTCACGCATGGTGACGATGTTCGAGGAGTCCCCGTTCACCGCATCACGGAAGGCCTGGTGCTCGGTGGCCAGCGGCTCCTGGCGCTGCAGTGCGTAGGTGATCGAGTCACCCTCGCTGACACCGCGGAACGAGGCCATCGATTCCCACAGATTGGTCGCCGCATCAGCATTCGCGTGGAAGGTGAGGTCGGCGTTGAGGGTGTCGCCCACCAGCGCGCCCTTCTCCCCGGTGACCACGGTGACCCGCTCCTTGAAGGGCGTCAGCCAGTTCACGAGGTGATTGGTGATGGTGCCGTCCTCGAGCCGGCCCGCCACCGAGACCATGTCCTCGTCCTCACGCCCGGAACGGCGGGTCGAGGTCGCTGCGACGCTCGCGTACGGCGACTGCGCCACCCACGCCGTCAGATCCAGGTCATGGGTCGCGAGATCCTTCACGACCCCGACATCCGCGATCCGTGCCGGGAACCCGCCCTGGCGGCGGGTGACGATCTGGTAGATCTCCCCCAGCTGCCCGTCGGCGATGCGCTTGCGCATCGCCTGCAGCGCGGGGTTGTACCGCTCGATGTAGCCGACCGCGCCGACCAGCCCGGCCTTCTCGTACGCGGCGGTGATCTCCTCGGCCTCGCCGATGTCGAAGGCGAGCGGCTTCTCGACCAGGGTGTGCACCCCGGCCTCCGCCAGCGCGATCGCCACATCCCGGTGGAACTGGGTGGGGACCGCGACCACCGCGTAGTCGATGCCCGCCGCGATCAGCGCCTCCACATCGGGCAGCACCTCAAGCCCCGGTGCCGCTCCGTGGGGGTCGCCGTGCGCGTCTGCGACCGCGACCAGGTCCACGCCCTCGAGCGCGCGAAGGTTGCGGGCATGGTGACGTCCCATCATGCCCAGACCGATCAGTCCGGCCCGCAGTGTCTTCTTCTTGCCCAGCATGCTCATGCCCCTGCCTTCGCCACCGTGTTCACGGCCCCCACGATGCGCTCACGATCCAGCTCCGAGATGCTCGGATGCACCGGCAGCGACAGCACCTCACGCGCCAGCATCTCCGTCACCGGCAGATCCACCTCGGTACGGAACGTCTCCAGACGGTGCACCGGGGTCGGGTAGTACACTCCGCACCCCACCTGATGCTCCTCCCGCAGCGCGGTCGCGAAGGCATCCCGCTCCGACGCCGTCGCGCCCTCGATCCGGACCGTGTACTGGTGATACACATGCGAGGCACCCTCACGCACCACCGGCGTCACCACACCCTGCAGATTCGCATCGAAGAACGCCGCGTTCTCCTGCCGCGTCACCGTCCACGCCGGCAACTTGCCCAGCTGGACCCGGCCGATCGCGGCATGGATGTCGGTCATACGGTTGTTGAAGCCGGCGACCTCGTTCGCGTACTGCTTCTCCATCCCCTGGTTCCGCAGCAGCCGCACCTGACGCGCCATCTCGGCCGTGGCGCACGAGACCATGCCACCCTCGCCCGAGGTCATGTTCTTCGTCGGATACAGCGAATACATCGCCCCATCACCGAAGGTTCCCACCTGAGCGCCCTGCCACGTCGCACCATGCGCCTGCGCCGCGTCCTCGAACACCCACAGCCCGTGCTTCTTCGCAATCGCGAGCAGCTGATCCATCGGCGCCGGATGCCCGTACAGGTGCACCGGCTGGATCCCCACCGTCCGCTCCGTGATCGCAGCCTCGACCGCCGCGGGATCTACCGTGAACGTCTCGGGATCCACATCGACGAACACCGGGACACCGCCCGAGACCGCCACCGTGTTCGCGGTCGCCGCGAACGTGAACGACGGCACGATCACCTCATCACCCGGCTTCAGACCCAGCGCCAGCATCCCCAGATGCTGACCCGAGGTCCCCGAGTTCACGGCCACCACTTCACGGCCACCTGCCAGCGCCGCGGAGAACTCCTGCTCGAACGCCGCCACCTCCGGCCCCTGCGCCACCATGCCCGAGGCCAGCACGCGATCCACTGCGTCCCGCTCCTCCTGGCCGATGATCGGCTTGGCCGGGGGGATCATCGTGAGTTCGCTTTTCATGCGGAAGGTCCATCCTGTCCATCGGGATCGGTGAGGGTGGCCGGGCGCGGTGCGTCGGCCAATGGTGAGGAGGCGAGCAGCAGTCCGCCGGTGGAGTCGTCGTGGATGTACCACTCGCCCGTGGTCGGGCATATCCAGGAGTCGGTCCCGTCGGAGGAGGGGACCAGCTTCTCGCCGGAGCGGCCCACCCAGCCGAGGCGCCGGGCCGGGACGCCCGCCACCAGCGCGTGCGGGGGAACGTCCTTGACCACGGTGGCGCCCGCGGCGACCATCGCCCAGGCACCGATCGTGACCGGGGCGACACAGACGGCGCGGGCTCCGATCGAGGCGCCGGTCTCGCAGGTGACACCCACGGGCTCCCAATCGGAGGCGGACTTGGGGGTGAGGTCGGGGTTGACCGCACGCGGGAAGTGGTCGTTGGTGAACACAGCTGCTGGGCCGACGAAGACCCCGTGGGCGAGCTTCGCAGGTTCGTACACCAGTGCGTAGTTCTGCACCTTGCAGCCGTTGCCCAGCTGCACGCCGGAGCCGATGTAGGCGCCACGTCCGATCACGCAATCGGTGCCGAGCCGTGCGCCCTCGCGCACCTGGGCGAGATGCCAGACGGAGCTGCCGTCACCGATGGTCGCGTCGTCCGAGATGTCGGCCCCCGGGGCGACGCGGTAGGCAGGGGTATTGCTCATGGAGCAGACGATACCGCGAGTGCCTGCCGCTGCTCGGGAGGAGCCGTCTGCGCCCCCGCCCGATGGGAGATCGTGCACACGGCCCTCACCACCCGTTCATCATTCGACCCGCGTCACCGCTCGTCCCGCAGCTTCTCCCCTTTGGCGAGCGCGATCTTCCGCAGCTCGGCCTGGAACGCGACCATCCGCTCGCGGAGGCGCTCCGCTTCCTCGTCGTCGCCGGCGGCGAGGATGCGTGCGGCGAGCAGGCCTGCGTTGCGCGCCCCGCCGATGGAGACGGTCGCCACCGGCACTCC
>DXDT01000057.1 GCA_019115335.1 Candidatus Brachybacterium merdigallinarum | reverse complement strand
GGGGCAGGAGTCGATGTGCTCCTCCAGGGGCGGGACGATCGTGGTGAGCAGGTCCTCGTCGGTGCTCGGCGCCTCGTCGTACAGCCCCCCGCCGTCGGACGTCCCCGTGGATCGCATGATCTCGAGGAGCTCGGCGACCTCCGCACTCTCGAGCTCGACCACCGCCTGCCACCAGTAGTCGTCCTGCGCCGGGAGCGGCACGCGCTCTGCGGGGTCCGTGTACTGCCCGTCGTGCACGGTCAGGGCAGCGGCCGGCGGCAGGACCGGCAGATGCTCCGCGAGCAGGGCGGTCGCCTCGGCCTCGGGGAGCGCCTCGGGGAAGTAGAACCGGCCGCTGTCGGGGTCCTCGATCGGGATGTCGGCGGTCTCCTGCTCCCGCTGCCCGTCACCGTCGCCGAGGCTCAGGCACCCGGTCAGCGAGAGGAGGACCGCCGCCGCGAGGACCCCGCGCGCAGCGCGCCGCATCCCGTTCAGCCCTCCTGGGCGGGGGGAGCTGCGTCCAGCCCCCAGGCCTCGGCCAGGAGCTCGAGCGCGTGCAGCCGGTCCGCGGGATCGAAGTAGTAGGCGGTGAGGATCAGCTCGTCCGCCCCGGTGGCGGCGACGATCTCCTCGAGCTGCCGCACGACGGTCTGCGGGGCGCCGACGGCCCGGATCGACAGGGTCTGGTCGACCTGCTGGATGAGGTGCTCGGAGGCGACCTCCTCGATCGGGCGGGGCGGCTGGAGCTGCTGGCGCTGACCGGTGACGACCCCCAGGAACATCTGCTGGAGCGTGGTCAGCTGGCGCTGCGCCTCGGCGTCGGTGTCCGCGATCACGAGGTTGACGCCCACCATGGTGCGGGGCGTCTCGAGCTGTGCGGCCTCGGCGCGGGGGTTGAAGTTGTCGCGGTAGGTCTCCAGCGCATGCAGGTACTGGAAGGGCGCGAAGTGGGAGGCGACGGAGAACGGCAGGCCCAGCTGGGCGGCGAGGCGGGCACCGTTGGCGGTCGAGCCGAGGATCCACATCGGCACCTCGGTGCCCCGGGCGACCTCCGCGGTGATGGGCAGCGTGCCGACGGGCTCCTCGCGGGACCAGTCCCGCATCTGCTCCACGGCGGCGATGAAGGCCGCCGGCTCGGCGGAGGTTCGGGCCAGCAGCTGCGCGGTGAGCTGGTCGGTGCCGGGCGCCCTGCCCAGGCCCAGGTCGATGCGGTCGCCGTGGAACTGCACCAGGGTACCGAACTGCTCGATCACCGCGAGCGGGGAGTGGTTGGGGAGCATGATCCCGCCGGAGCCGACCCGGATCCGCTCGGTCAGCGAGGCGGCCCGGTCGATCAGCAGCGAGGTGGCGCTGGAGGCGAGGGAGTTGGTGTTGTGGTGCTCGGCGTACCACAGCCGCTCGTAGCCGAGCCGATCGGCGGCCTGAGCGCCCTCCATGGAGGCGGTGATCGCCTCCCGGGTGGTCATCCCCTCGGAGATGGAGACCAGATCGAGGATCGACAGAGGCACATGAGGAGTGGACATGCACCGAGCCTAGCGACCGTTCCCGCGAACGTCCCCGGCATGCGATGAGAGGTGAATGACCCCCGCAGCAGGAAGTTCTGGCGCCCCCGGGGCGTTGCCACAGCCATGAGGATCTCCCTGCTCGACCGCTCCCGCACCCGCGCCGGAATGCCGGAGGCAGCCGCCCTCATCCACACCGTCGAGCGCGCCCGGACCGCCGAGCAGTGGGGTTATCACCGCTACTGGGTGGCGGAGCATCACGCTGTGCCCGGCATCTCGAGCGGTGCCCCCGCTGTGCTGCTGGCCGCGATCGGTGCCCGCACGGATCGGATCCGGCTCGGCTCCGGCGGAGTGATGCTGCCCAATCACCGCCCCCTCGTGGTCGCCGAGCAGTTCCTGATGCTCGAAGCGCTGGCCCCCGGGCGCATCGACCTGGGGCTCGGTCGCACGCTGGGATTCACCGGTCCGGTGCGAGAGGCGTTGGGCCGGACCGAGGCGAGCCCCGAGGCCTTCGCCGCCGAGGTCAGCGAGCTGCGCGATCACCTCGAAGGCACCGCGGCAGTCACGGCGCGCCCTCGCGCCGAGACCCCACCATCACTGTTCGTGCTCGCCACCGGCTCCGGCATGCGGACGGCGGCGCACCTGGGCCTGCCCGTGGTGGTCGGCGGCCCGGTGCTGGACTCCGAGGAGCTGCCCGAGCTGCTCGCGAGCTATCGCCGCGAGTTCCGTCCCCATCGCGGCAGCGGGCCCGAGGTCATCGTCTCGGCCGACGTCCTGATCGCCGACACCGATGCCGAGGCCCGGGAGCTCGCTCTGCCGGAGGCCTGGGCGATGGTCCGCTCCCGCGAGGAGGGCGCGTTCCCCCCGCTCGAGGACGTCGCCGGCATCCAGGCTCGCTCGTTCACCGCCCGCCAGCAGAGCCGGGTGGAGGCCGCGCTCGCCGGCACCTGGGCGGGCAGCGAGCGGACCGTCGTGCACCGGATCGAGCAGATGATGGAGCGCACCGGCGCCGAGGAGCTGCTCTCCACCGCCTCGACGTTCGACCGCGAGGCCCTCGCCGCCTCCGACCGCCGACTCACCCGTCTGCTCGGCTGACCGCAGCGCTCTGCGCATCCTCGTCGGGCAGGCGGACCACGAAGGCATCCTCCGCCGACCACTGGTGGAGCCCGTCGCAGCGATAGCCGCGCAGCCACCGCACCCCCTCGACCACCCGCAGGTAGAAGCCCTTGGGGAACTCGTCATCCGAGCTCAGCGGGGCGGAGGCGATGGTGAGCGAGCCCCCCGGTGCTCGCCCGACCCGCAGCGTCGGATCCTGACTTCCCGCTTGGTCCGGAAGGGCCAGGCGCAGGTGCGGTCCGACGTCCGGCGGGCACAGCAGGAAACCCTGCTCCTCGACCGCGGCGAGGACGGCCGAGAGCGGACCGCCCGCCGGCAGCCCCAGCTCGCCCACGGTGCGGCGGGCCACGGTGATCACCTCGGCGCGGCGCGCCTCGAACACCGGATGGGTGAGCAGTGCTCGGGCCGAGTCGTTCAGCCCGACGCCCTGGCCGGCCAGCGCCTGCTGCAGGGCAGTGCGCTCCATGCCGCCCACCCGCAGTCGCAGCGGGGTCGCCAGGGTCGGGTCGGTCATCGAGCCTCCTCGGGGCAGCGGAGCAGCATGCACAGCAGCATCGGCAGGGGAGCCGCGCCGGCTGCGGCACGGCAGGGATCAGTCGAACACTATCCCGAAGCTCAGCAGCACATTGCCCCCGATCAGCAGCCCCAGCACGACCAGGCCCGCCACCGGCACGGGACGGATCCGCAGCGGCTCGACGGGCACCTCCGCCACCTGGGCGCGGAAGATGTTCGCCATCGGCGCGAACACCAGCAGCACCGTGCCCGCGGCCATCACCGCGATCTGCTCGCCCGGCGTGACCTGAGCCGGGGAGACAGCCAGATAGAGCACGCTGAGCAGCACGGTCGCGATCATCCCGTACAGCCACACCCACAGCGACATCGCATTGCGTGCCTTCTGCTCGGGGCCGGCATGCCGGGCCAGATGGGTCGCGAAGCTGCGGGCGTTGAGGAACATGCCCCCGATCCCCAGCGTCAGGGCGAGGAACTGGACCAGCACCGGCAGGCCCAGCAGCTGGGCAGCCTGCCCGGTGTCCCCGGCGCCGAAGGGGGTCAGCATCAGATACGCCACCCCTTCCTGCACGGAGGCGAAGGCGAACCACAGCCATACCAGGTGCAGGAGGTCGGCGCGCCCTCGCAGCGGGGTCCACCACTGCATCAGGGCGCCGGAGACGAGGCTGAACGCCGGCGCGATCAGCAGGATGAAGGCGGCCTGGTCGGCGGGGACGCCGTCCCCGTGGATGGCCGCGAAGGAGTAGAGGGTGGTGGGGTGACCCAGTGCGAGGCCGGCCACCAGGTGGGCGAGCTCGTGCACGAAGATCATCAGGATGCTGCCGATCAGGGCGGCGATCAGGTTGTTCAGCAGCAGTGGGCGCAGAGCAGGACGGGTTGCGGACGTGGCGTGCGTCACCATCCGACCATCGTGCCAGGCCGAGCATCTCCTGGATAGATGCTCAGAAAATCGTCCTGCTCCGACGGGCGCCAGGGGAGGCGGAGCCGCCCGCGAGAGCGGGCGGGCGGCGCAGGTGCTCAGTGCTCCGGTGGGCGCGTGGGGTCGTGCTCGTCGCCGTGGATCGGCACGTGCGCGGCGGGGATGTCCGCGTAGGAGGCGGGGTCCGAGATCGGTTCGAGGTGGGTGAGCACGGTGAGGTCCGGCAGGCATCCCCGCAGCTCCTCCTCGAGGTCCTCGATGTAGTCGTGCCCGCGTTTGACGGTCCAGTCGTCGGGCACCAGCACGTGCACGTTCATGTACTTGTGCTGTCCCGCCTCCCGGGTCTGCAGGCCGTGGAAGGTGACGGTGCCGTCGGTGCGCAGCCGCAGCACGTCGGTGATGATCTCGTGATCGGCGTCCGGCAGCGCCTTGTCCATCAGTCCCGAGAGGGATTCGCGCAGCAGTCCGATGCCGGTGACGATGATGTTGATCCCGACGGCGAAGGCGATGATCGGGTCCAGCCGCTCCCAGCCGGTGGCGGCCACCAGGGCGACCCCCGCCAGCACGCCGGCGCTGGTGATGACGTCGGTCATCAGGTGCTTGCCGTCGGCGCGCAGGGTGATCGAGCGGTGGCGCTTCCCGGCGCGGATCAGGAGCTGGCCCACCACCGCGTTCAGCACCGAGGCGAGCACCAGGATCACCAGGCCGATTCCCAGGTTCTCCAGCGGCTGCGGGTTCACGAAGCGCTCGACCGCGGTGACCAGGATGACTGCGGCCGCCACGAAGATCATCAGCCCCTCGACCGCGGCGGAGAAGTACTCCGCCTTCGGCCTGCCGTACAGGAACCGCTCCGTGGCCGGCCGGGCCGCGACAGTCAGGGCGATCAGCGCGACCACCGCGGCGACCAGGTTCACGGTGGACTCGGCGGCGTCAGAGAGCAGGCCCACCGATCCCGTCATCGCCCAGGCGGCCGCCTTCAGCACGATGGTCGCGATCGCGGTGACGATCGACAGCCATGCGTACTTTCGCAGGTCGACGGCGCCGGAGGACGGCTCGGTGCTGCTGGACGATGCGGGCTCGACGGAGCTCATGCCTGCGACTCCTTCCCCACGGTCGGGGCCGCGAGCGGCGGATCGGGAGCGAGGGAGCCGTCCGGGGCGATGTGCTCGAAGGCCTGCTGCACGAACGCCATCACGTGCGGGTCCTCCACGGTGTAGTAGCTGTGCCGGCCCTCCTTGCGGGCTGAGACCATGCCGGCCAGCCGCAGCTTGCTCAGGTGCTGGCTGGTGGTGGGCAGGCTCAGGCCGACCTCCGCCGCCAGCTCGCCGACGTCATGGCGTCCCGTGCTCAGCAGCCACACCAGGTGGAGCCGGGC
Source organism: Candidatus Brachybacterium merdigallinarum (assembly GCA_019115335.1). Taxonomy (GTDB): domain Bacteria; phylum Actinomycetota; class Actinomycetes; order Actinomycetales; family Dermabacteraceae; genus Brachybacterium; species Brachybacterium merdigallinarum. The sequence continues at coordinate 21,437 of DXDT01000057.1, read as the reverse complement.
CGGGCTGGCCAGCAGGGCGAAGGTGTCCGCGGCGGCCGCGAGCTGCGGCTCCGTCGGGGCGGAGAGAAGTGGCTGTTCCTGCGGAGGGGGCGGTTCCTGCATGCCCACCAGTCTCGCCGACCGCTGATAGTTGCGCAATAGACGAAACTATAGGTGTGGGAGGCACCACCGCATCATCGGCGCTTTGCCGGCCTCGGCCAGCGGCACGCTGCTCAGACCAGGAAGATCGCGATCACACCGGGGTTGTGGGCATGGACGATCGCGAGGAAGACCACCACGTCGAACAGCAGGTGCACGATCAGCACGTACAGCAGTGAACCGGTGCGGGTGAACAGCCAGCCTTGCAGCAGGGCGAAGGGGAAGGTGAGCAGCGGCCCCCATTCCTGGTACCCGAGCTCCCACAGGAAGGAGACGAAGATCGTGGCCTGCAGCAGGTTCGCCGTCCACACCCCGACGTGCCGGCGCAGCAGAGCGAAGCAGGTGCAGATGAAGAACAGCTCGTCCCAGGTGCCCACGAAGTTCACGCCGACGAAGAACCGCCCCAGCGCTCCGGCGTCGCTGATCTGCGGCCAGTTCTCGTACGCGCCGGAGGTGATGAAGTAGGACGGCAGGATCAGCCAACCCAGCAGCGGGACGGCGACGATGTACCCCTTCTCCAGGCGGGACCAGGGCTCCCCGGTGAGCAGCGGGAACCGGATCGCGCGGCGCCGGTACGCGAACCGGTCGATGAGCAGCGGCACCGTCACGGCCAGCAGCAGCACCGTGCCGATGGTGAAGAACCGGTCCCAGTCCACATCCGCCTTCACCGAGGTGGTGGAGACGATCGTGATGCCGATCCCGATCAGCAGCAGATCCTTGCCCAGCTCGCGGGAGAGCAGGAAGGCGCCGGCCAGGCTCAGCACCAGCAGTCCGTGCCCCCAGCCGGGCAGCTGCAGCCCGAACAGCATGAATGCAGAGAGCGCGACCCCGGCTGCAGGCAGCAACGCGAGCCGCTGCGTGCCGGGAGCGTCGCTCGCCGCGGGGGGAGAGGAGGCTGCCGGGGGAGAGGTCTCCATGCGCCTCAGGATGCCAGGTGCAGTCCGAGGCGACGCGCTGTCAGTCGACCCTGCGCGTCGCCCGATCCACGGTGAGCTCGCCCGCCTGCTGGTACCCGCGGAACCCGCCGACCATGTCGGTGGCCCGGTGGAAGCCGAGATCGCGCAGGTCACGGGCTGCGAGCGAGGAGTAGTAGCCCTCGTTGCAGACGACGACCACGAGGTCGTCGTAGTCCGGGCCATCCTCCATCCGGTGCGCGCTGAGCGGGTCCAGGCGCCATTCGAGCACCAGGCGCTCCATCACCGTCGCCCCGGGGATGTGCCCCTCGGGCCTGCGGGTCGCAGCGTGACGGATGTCGATCACATGGGCGCCGCCGGCGATCAGCCCCTGCAGGGCCGAGGGGTTCACACGCTCGACGCCGGCCCGGGCGGCTGCCAGGATCTCGTCGATCGAGTGGCGGCCGGGAGCCTCCGCGCGCCTGCGCCCGCCGGCGGTCTCGCTCATCGATTGCGACCGGAGGAGAAGGCGGCCAGGCCGCTGCCGCTGGAGCTGCCGCCCGTGGAGGTGCTGTAGGCGGTGGTGCTGCGACGCTCGCCGCGGGAGCCGGAGTGCTGACCGGCGCCCCGGGACGAGCCGCCACGGCCGGAGCCGCTGCGCCCGCCGGTGCCACGGCTCTGCCCGCTGCCGCTCTGGCCACCGCGGCCGGAGTCACCGCGCCCCTGGCCATCGCGGCCCTGGCCGCCTCGGCCCTGGCCGCCTCGGCCCTGGCCACCGCGACCCTGACCCCCACGGCCCGAGCCACCGCGACCGGAACCGCCGCGACCGGAGCCGCCGCGTCGGCCGCCGCCGGAACTGCCGCCGCGAGCTGCCTGCGCCTCCTGCGCCAGCTGGGACGGATCCGGGATCGGCTCACCGATCACGCGCTCGCCGGGGGCCAGCTCTGTGAGGATCTCGCTGCGCGGCGTGACGGACTGATGGTGGGTGGGGGTGATCGCCGCCTTGCGCATCAGGTCGCTGACATCGCGTCGCTGCTCGGGCAGCTGCACGGTGATCACGGTGCCGGACTCCCCGGCCCGGGCGGTGCGGCCCGAGCGGTGCAGGTACGCCTTGTGCTCGACCGGCGGGTCGGCGTGGACCACGAGCGCGACTTCGTCGACATGGATGCCGCGCGCGGCGATGTCGGTGCACACCAGGGTGGTGGAGGTGCCGTGGGTGAAGGCCTCGAGGTTCCGGGTGCGGGCGCCCTGGGAGAGGTTGCCGTGCAGCTCCACGGCGTCGACGCCGCGGGCGCGCAGCTTGCGGGCGAGGTTCTTCGCGCCGTACTTCGTGCGGGTGAACATGATGGTGCGGCCCGGGGCGGCCGCGAGGTCCTTGAGGACGTCGAAGCGGCCGGCCTGGTCGACCTCGAGCACGTGGTGCTCCATGGTCCCCACCGGGCTGGACGCCGGATCGGCGGAGATCGTCACCGGCTCGTGCAGGAAGCGCTTGACCAGCTTCTGGACACCGGAGTCGAGGGTCGCGGAGAACAGCATCCGCTGGCCCTTCTGCGGGGTGCGGTCCAGGATCTTCTGCACCATCGGCAGGAAGCCCATGTCGGCCATGTGGTCGGCCTCGTCGATTACGGTGATCGAGATGTCGGAGAGATCCGCGTGGCCCTGGCTCATCAGGTCCAGCAGGCGGCCCGGGCAGGCCACCAGGATGTCCACGCCGCGGGCGAGCGCATCGACCTGCGGCTTCTGGCCCACGCCGCCGAACACGACGGTGCTGCGCAGGTTCGCGGCCCGCTCGAGGGGCTCCAGCGAGGTGGCGATCTGCGAGGCCAGCTCGCGGGTGGGGGCGAGGATCAGGGAGCGCGGCCGGCGCGGCTGGGGGCGGGAGGGCTTCTCCACCAGGCGGGCCACCAGCGGCAGACCGAAGGCGTAGGTCTTGCCGGAGCCGGTGCGGCCCCGCCCCAGCACGTCGCGGCCGGCCAGGGAGTCCGGCAGGGACTTCTCCTGGATCGAGGTGGGGGTGGTGATGCCCTGCGGGGCGAGAGCGTCGACGAGGAAGGCGGGCACGCCGAGGCGCGCGAAGTCGGGGGAGGTCACGAGGGGTGATCCGTTCTGCTGGTGCACACCGCCCGGTGGCGCCTGGGCGCGGCGCTGCTGGGGCAGCGGGCCTCACGCCGGCGCTGTCTCCGTGCCCGGGTCTGTCGCTCTCCTGGTCGACGCCGGAGCGTCGGCCGAAGTGCGGGACTGCCGAGTCGGGACCTGTGCCGCGGCGGGAGGACGGCACTCGCCGCTCACCGTATGCCCTGCGACCTGGCAGGGCGAGCACTCAGGCCCGCCGTGTGAGAAAGGACAACGGAAGGGGTCAGGGCCGACGGAGGGATCGCGGCCGATGGCGGGGTCAGGACCGACGGCGGGTGTTCACTGCCCGCCGCCCAGGCCCGCGGAGGCGAAGCCCTTGACGATCTGGCGCTGGAACAGGAGGAAGACGATCAGCAGCGGCAGGCCGCCGACGATCGCGCTGGCCATCGACTGGGCGTACTGCAGGCCGTAGGCGTTCTCCACGGTGCCCAGGCCCACCGGGATCGTCATCAGCTCCGGGGAGTTGGTGACGATGAACGGCCACAGGAAGTTGTTCCAGGCGCCGATGAACACGAAGATCCCCACCGCGACCATGATCGACCGCGACAGCGGCATGACCACTGTCAGCAGCGTGCGCAGATTGCTGGCCCCGTCGATCCGGGCCGCCTCCTCCAGCTCCCGCGGGATCTGATCGAAGAAGTTCTTCAGCACGATCACCATCAGCGGCGCGACCACCTGGGGCAGGGCGACGCCCAGCAGGGTGTCGGACAGCCGCAGGACCTTCATCTGCTCGAACAGCGGCACGATCAGGATCTGCGGCGGCACCATGATCGCTGCGATCGTCAGGCCGAACAGGAGCCCCCGCCCGCGGAAGCGGTGACGGGAGAACGCGTAGGCGGCCGGGACGGACACCACCAGCGTGATCGCCGTGACGATCACGGAGATGATCACCGAGTTCAGGATCCAGCGCGGGAGCCCTGAGGCCGTGAGCACGGTCGCGTAGTTCTCGAAGGTCCAGCCGTTCTGCGGGAACAGTCGCAGAGGAGCGCTCGAGGCATCGGCCTCGGTCTTGAACGAGGTGGCGACCGCGAACACCATGGGTGCCGCCCACAGCACGGCGGCGACGACCAGGGCGCCGAGGCCGAGGGCGAGCACCGTCCGCGACGAGCCGAGGGTCAGGCGCCGTGTGCGGGCCGCTTCGGTGTCGCGGGGCCGGGTCCGGGAACGGGGCCGGTCCGCCGCGGGTGTCTGCGAGGTGCTGGGAACTGTGCTGGTCATGTCAGGACTCCTTCCGCACGCGCCGCATCACGGCCACCTGGACGATGGACAGCAGCACGATCAGGGCGAAGAACAGGTAGGAGACGGAGGCCGCGTACCCCAGGCGGTACCCGCTGAAGCCGGCGTCATAGATGTACTGCAGGATCACCTGGGTGGCACCGTCGGGCCCGCCGGCGGTCAGCAGGAAGACCTGGTCGAACACCTTCAGCGACGCCAGCAGCTGCAGCAGGATGATCAGGACGGTGGTGGAACGGGTCATCGGCAGCGTCACCGACACCAGGCGGCGCCACGGCCCCGCTCCGTCGAGGGAGGCCGCCTCGTAGACGTGCTCGGGGATGTTCTGCAGGGCGGAGAGGTACAGCAGGAAGTTGAAGCCGATCGTCCACCACAGCGTCAGCAGCGCGATCGCCCACATGGCGAACCGGGAGTCGGAGAGCCAGGGGATGTTGGAGCCGCCGAGCTCGATCAGCAGCCCGTTGATCAGACCGAAGTCGTTGGCGTAGACCATCCCCCAGATGCCGGCGACCACGGAGACCGGCAGCAGGTACGGGGCGAAGAAGGTCAGCCGCCACAGCCACTGGCCGGGCAGGCCGGTGTGGACGAGGTAGGCCAGTACGAAGGCGACGGCCACCAGCGGCACCGAGGTGATCACGGTGAAGAGCACGGTATTGCCGAGGCTCGCCCACAGCTCCGGGTCGGTGAGCGCCTCGACGTAGTTCTCGAGCGCCACGAACCGCACCCGGGGCGCGGCGAGCGACTGATCGGTGAACCTCATCCAGAGGCCGTAGAGGATCGGCCAGGCCAGGAAGAGCGCGAACACGACGGCGTAGGGGACGGTGAACCACACGGCGCCGCGCGAGGCGAGCGGGGTGCGGGTCACGACGGGTGACTGGGGTGCTGCGGTCATCAGGGGCTTCTCCTCACGCCGTCGGGTCGGGGCTGGTGAGCTGGGACTCGAGCTCGGCGACCAGGCGCTCGGCGGCCCTCTCGGGCTCGAGCGAGCCGCGGAGGCCCTCGATCAGCACCTGGGACATGCGGTTCTGGAAGTCGGTCCCGGCGCCGGCGAACCAGGTCGGGGGATCGAAGACGGCCACCTCAGCGGCCTGCGGGTAGTGCTGCTGCACCTCGAGCTGTGCGTACTCCTCGGTTTGCTGCGCCGGCAGGTACGCCGGGACGTGCCCTGCCGAGGCCCATTGGCCGCCCTCGCCGAGAATGCCGACCACGAGCTGATAGGTGCGCTCCAGCTGGCCCTCCGAGATCTCCCGCCGAGCCGGGAACACGTAGGAGTGGGAGTCCGCGTAGTTCGCGGGGGTGCCGAACATGGTCGGCATCGGCATCCCGTCCACGAGATCGGCGCCCTTGGCGGCCTGGAATCCGATCAGCTCCCACTCCCCGGAGAGGATCATCCCGGTGCGGCCGCTGTTGAACGAGGCCAGCGCTCCGTCGTAGTCCTGATCGGCGGGCATCACGGTGCCGTCCATCCACGAGTTCACCGCCCGGATCACCGTGGCGGCGGCGTCGATGTCAAGCATGGCAGGGGTGCCGACCTCGATCTCGAACTCACCCCCGGTCTGGCGGAAGAGTCCCCAGAACAGTCGCCAGGCCTGTGCGGTGTCCAGCAGGTAGCCGAAGGAGATCCCCTGCGCGCCGGTGACCTCGGCCAGCTTGGCCCCGACCTCGCTCATCGCCTCCGGGGAGTCGATCGCGATGGAACCGTCGGAGTCGAGGACCCCGGCGCGGTCGGCGATCTCGGGGTCGAACAGTGCGATGAAGGGGTGGGTGTCGAGGGGGACCGCGAACAGCTCGCCCTCGTAGCTGCAGCTCTCCTACTGAGCCTCGGTGAAGCTGTCCTGGGTCAGCCCCACCTGGGCCAGGCGGTCCAGGTCCCAGGGCTCGAGGAGCCCACCGGGGGCGAAGCCGGGCATGCGCGAGACGTGCATGATCGCCGTGTCCGGCGGGGACTGGGAGGAGGCGGCCATGGCCAGCTTGGTGTAGTACGGGTTGCCCCAGGCCAGCGTGGTGATGTCGGCGCTGAGCTCGGGGTGGGCGGCTTCGACGTCGGCGACCATCGTGCGCATGTTCGCGCCGTCGGCGCCGGAGAAGAGGTCCCAGAGCGTCACCGTTCCGCTGCCCGTGCTGCTGCTGGAGCCGCAGGCGGACAGCAGAGCGGCGCCGGCTCCCAGCACGCCCGTGCCGGCGAGGAGTCGCCGGCGGGTCAGCGCGGAGGAGGCAGCGGGTGCGGATCGGCGGGACCAGGCATCCCTGGGGTGCATGGGGCGGACTCCTTCGGTCAACGGTGACCGCTCGTGGCAGCGCGCGGCGGCTGCGAGGCGGAACGGGACCCCGGCGAGACGCACCGGGATTCCCACGTGGGATAGGATCATTCCGCGACGGGGCCGTCGTGCAAGTCGCCGCCGCGATCCGCGGCCCACCGGCTGTTCCGAGGAGGACCGATGACCCGCAGGGTGAGCATCAAGGACGTCGCCCAGCACGCGGGCGTGTCCTGGAAGACGGTGTCCAACGTCGTCAACGAGCGGCCCGTGGTCCGCGAGGAGACCCGGGCGCGGGTCCGGGCGGCGATCGAGGAGCTGGGGTACGTCCCCAATCACGTGGGCCGGGAGCTGCGTGGCGGTCGCACCTTCACGATCTCCCTGGTGGTCCCCGAGCTGCAGAACCCCTACTTCGCGAGGCTCGCCGAGCTGATGCAGGTCGCCGCCCGCGAGCGCGGCTACACGGTCAGCGTCGAGGTCTCCCTGGGCGTCGCCGAGACCGAGCGGGCGCATGTGCGGGGGCGGACCTCGCGGCCCGTGGATGCAGTGATCATCTCCCCCTCCGCGCTCCGCCCTGCTGATCTGGAGCTCCCGCCCGGTGGGCCGCGGGTCGTGCTGCTGGGCGAATCGCTGCTGGCCGCGGCGGGGATCCCGCACGTCGCGATCGACAACGTCGCCTCCTCGGCCGAGGTCGTGCGCCATCTCGTGGACCAGGGGCGCCGCCGGCTGCTGTTCCTCGGCGCCGAGGGGGCGGTGCGCTCCACGGGGACCGACCGCCTGGCGGGGTTCCGGGCGGCATCGCGCTATGCCGAGCTGGCCGACGATCCCGCGCTGACCCGCACGACCCGGGGCTGGACCCGCGAGGTCGGCCACCGGGAGATGCTCACGGTGCTCGACGAGGGGATCGAGGTCGATGCCGTGGTCGCCGGCAACGACCTGCTCGCCCTCGGGGTGCTGGCCGCGCTCGCCGAGCGCGGCATCTCGGTGCCGGAGCAGATGGCGGTGGTGGGCTGGGACGACATCCCCGAGGCGGCCTGGGCGCGACCTTCGCTCACCACCGTCGCCCCGGATCTGGGCGTGCTGGTAGAGACCGCGCTGGACGAGGCGCTCGCCCCCCGGGGCGCCGAGGACGAGGCCGATGCCCCCGGGGAGACGGTGATCCCGCACCGTCTCGTCGTGCGAGAGTCCACCGCATGATTCCCACGTTGAAAATTCTGCTGCTTCAGGGTTGACTATCCCCGACACAGTGACTCATCACCGCATCACCCGATCACCGCCGATCCGACCGAGGAGCCCGACCGTGGCCGACACCGCCCCCGCCCTGCCCGAGAACCTCACCGCCCTCTTCGACCGCGCCGCCGCGCTCGCCGAGCAGCTGGACGCCCCGCTCTCCGCCGCCGGTGACGTGCCCCGGCCCGAGCACCCGCGCCCGCAGCTGCAGCGCAGCGCCTGGTTGAACCTCAACGGCACCTGGCAGTTCGAGATCGACCGCAGCGACTCCGGCCGCGAGCGGGGCCTCACGGAGCGCGACCTCGAGTCCACCATCACCGTGCCCTTCGCCCCGGAGACCGCCGCCTCCGGGATCGGCGACCGCGACTTCCTCGAAGCCGTCTGGTACCGCCGCACGCTCACCATCCCCGCGGACTGGCACGGCCTGCGCCCGATCCTGCGCTTCGAGGCCGTCGACCACGACGCGACGGTCTGGGCGAACGGCGTGGAGGTCGCCCGCCACCGCGGCGGCTTCACCCCCTTCGCCGCGGACCTCTCCACCGTCCCGGGCGTCGGTCCCGGCAGCGAGGTGACCGTGGTGGTGCGGGCCCGTGACCCCCATGACGTGCCCCAGGCGCGCGGCAAGCAGTCCAACTGGTTCCGCGCCACCCACGCCAGCTACCACCGCACCACCGGCATCTGGCAGACGGTCTGGCTCGAGGGCGTCCCCCGCGACGAGATCCGCTCCCTGCGGATCCTGCCCTCGCTGGCCTCCCGCTCCTTCGCGATCGACGTGCCGCTGTCGCGCAGCACCTCCGGCACCCGCCTCGAGGTGATCGCCGCCGAGCCCGGCGGCGCGGAGGTCGCCCGCACCGAGGTGCGCGCCGACCTCGACCTCGCCCCCCACCTGCAGCTGCAGATCCCCGAGGCGGCGGTGCGCGTGTGGGGCCCCGGCGCCCCCGAGCTGTACTCCCTGACCGTGCGCCTGCTCGACGCCGCGGGAGAGGTCCTGGACGAGGTGCGCTCCTACACCGGGCTGCGCTCGACGAGCCTGCGCGACCACGAGTTCCGCATCAACGGCGAGAAGGTCTTCCAGCGCCTGATCCTGGACCAGGGGTACTGGGAGGAGTCCTTCATGACCGCCCCCAGCGACGAGGCACTGACCACCGACATCCGCCTCTCCCTCGAGGCCGGGTTCAACGGGGCCCGGCTGCACCAGAAGGTCTTCGAGCAGCGCATGCTGTTCTGGGCGGATCTGCACGGCTACCTCACCTGGGGCGAGTTCGGTGACTGGGGCGCCTCCGGCCAGGGCCCGATGGGGAACAACCAGCAGCCCACCGCCTCCTTCATCGCGCAGTGGGTCGAAGCCGTGGGCCGCGACATCAACCACCCCTCGATCATCGGCTGGTGCCCGCTGAACGAGACCCACCAGGTCCTCCACGACCGGCTCACCCAGCTCGACGACGTCACCCAGGCGATGTACGACGCGACCAAGCTCGCCGATCCCAGCCGGCCCGTGCTGGACGCCTCCGGGTACTCCCACCGGGTGCGCGGGGCGGACATCTACGACTCCCACTCCTACGAGCAGGACCCGCAGACCTTCCGCACGCAGCAGGCGGGACTGGCCGACGGCGAGCCCTGGGCGAACCGCATCGACCTGCCCGCCGATGCGATGCCCTTCGCCGACGGCTCCTTCTCCCTGCCCCATGCCGGCCAGCCCTACTTCGTCTCCGAGTACGGCGGGATCTGGTGGAACGAGCAGGAGGCCCGCGCCGCGGAGGATGCCGCGCGTGCCGGGAACAACGCGGCGGAGTCCTGGGGCTACGGGGAACGGGTCCGCTCCGAGGAGGAGCTGTACGAGCGCTTCGAGGGACTCACCCGGGTGCTGGACGAGGACCCGCTGATGTTCGGGTACTGCTACACGCAGCTGACCGACGTGTTCCAGGAGAAGAACGGCGTGGTCGACTTCGCCCGCGGCCGCAAGCTCGACCTCACCCGCCTGCGCGAGATCCAGCAGCGGCCCTCCGCGTACGAAGCGGGGGAGTGAGCGGAGCGGCTTCCCTACACTGGACCGGTGACCGCCACCACGATCTCGCTGACCCAGGCCCCGCTCGCCCTCGAGGACGCCCCCGCGCTCACCGCGCTGCTGAACCGCATCGATCGCGTCGACGAGCTCGGCGATCCGGCCGAGGAGCCCAGCATCCGCGAGCTGCTGACCACTCCCGGACTCGACCTCGGCACGGACTCCCTCGCCGTCCGCCGCGACGGAGAGCTGGTGGCCTTCGCCGTCGTGGACGTCCACACCAGCCTGGACCGTGACGGCCGAGTGCGCTGCCAGCTGATGGGCGGCGTCGATCCTGACCACCGCCGGCAGGGACTGGGCATGCAGCTGCTGGCCTGGTCCGAGCAGCGTGCGGCAGAGCTCGCCGCCGAGCGTCACCCCGGGAACGTCACCGCCATCTTCCGCACCAGCGGTGGCCGTGACCCCCGGCCCGGCACTCCCGCGGAAGCTCCTCCGGGCGGGGGAGCGGACATCCGCCCGCTGCTGGCGCAGCGCGAGTATCGACGGGCCCGCAGCTGGCTGGCGATGGTCCGGGACCTGCCCGGTGCCGCGCTGCCCGCCCCGCAGATCCCGGGAGTGCGAGTGGTCGCCCCCACCGACCGCGACCAGGAACCGGCACGCCTGGCCCACATCGCCGCTTTCGCCGATCACTGGGGCTCGGCCCCGGTCTCCCCGCAGCGCTGGGAGATCTGGTGGGACTCCCACACCTCGCGCCGGGCGCTGTCCACCGTGGCGCTCACTGCGGACGGGACGGTGCTCGCCTACGCGATCTGCTCCGAGGACCGCCCGGGCGTGCTCCACATCGCCCTGGTCGGTTCCCGGCCCGAAGCCCGCGGAAAGGGGCTCGCCCGGGCTGTCATCGCGCGCACCCTGGCAGCGGCCGCGGAGGCGGGATTCACCCGGGCCGAGCTCGAGGTGGATGCGGAATCGCTCACCGGAGCCACCCGCCTCTACGACGGTCTCGGCTTCGTGCGCGAGCACGTGTACGCCACCTTCGAGAAGCCGGTTCCCACGGCATGAGGGACATCCGATGAGAGCCGTCCGCTTCGACGCGTTCGGGGCCGAGCCGCAGCTGGTGGATCTGCCCGCACCGTCCTGCCCGCCGCACGGCGCCGTGATCGAGGTGCACGCCACCGGGGTGTGCCGCAGCGACTGGCACGCCTGGCAGGGGCATGACGACTCCGTGTCCCTCCCGCACATCCCCGGCCACGAGTTCGCCGGGGTCGTAGCGGAGGTCGGGGAGGGCGCGACCCGCTTCGCCCCCGGTGACCGGGTCACCGCTCCCTTCATCCTCGCGTGCGGGTGCTGCGAGCAGTGCCGAGCCGGCGCCCCGCAGGTGTGCCCGGAGCAGCAGCAGCCCGGCTTCCACCTGGCCGGGGCCTGGGCCGAGCAGGTGGTGGTGACCGGGGCCGACCACAACCTGGTCGCCCTGCCGGAGGAGATCGACATGACCCTCGCCGCCGGGCTCGGCTGCCGGGTCGGCACCGCCTTCCACGCCGTGCGCAGCCAGGGCTCGGTTCGGCCGGGGGAGCGGGTGGCGGTGTTCGGATGCGGTGGCCTGGGCCTGGCCTGCGTGCTGGTAGCCCGCGCCGCCGGGGCCGAGGTCGTGGCCGTCGACGTCTCCGAGGCCGCGCTCGCTGCGGCCCGTGAGCTCGGTGCCACCCCGGTGCCCGCGGGAGCCGACGCGGTCGCGAGGGTGCGGGAGGTGACCGGCGGCGGTGCGCATGTCACTCTCGACGCCCTCGGCTCCGCGGCGACCGCCCGCGCCGCCCTGGAGTCCCTGCGGCCCCGCGGGCGCCATGTCCAGGTGGGCCTGCTGCTGGGGGACGATGCCGATCCCGCGCTCCCCATCGGTCGCGTGATCGCCCAGGAGCTGCAGATCCTGGGCAGTCACGGCCTCGCCGTCTCCGAGTACCGGGACCTTCTCGCCGAGATCGCCGACGGTCGCCTGGACCTCACCCGCACCGTCGGGCGCGTGATCACTGCGGAGGAGCTCCCCGCGGCGATGCTCGCGATGGGCCGGCCACCCACCGCTGCCGGGATGACCGTCGCCCGCTGGCGCTGAAGGGCGCTGCCCGCTGGGTCGAACTGTCCGGACGCTGTGGAACCATGGCCTCCATGACGATCACCGCTGCGGCCGACGGCTCCGCCCTCGGCAATCCCGGGCCGGCCGGCTGGGCCTGGTACATCGACGAGAATACCTGGCGCGCGGGCGGATGGCCGCACGGCACCAACAACATGGCAGAGCTGAAGGCTGTCCTGGACCTGCTCGAGGCGACCGCCGTCGATGCCGACCAGCATCTGCACGTGCTCTGCGACAGCCAGTACGTCATCAACTCCGTGACCAAGTGGATGCCGGGCTGGAAGCGCAAGGGCTGGCGGAAGAAGGACGGCAAGCCGGTCCTGAACGTCGAGCTGCTGAAGGACATCGACCGGGCGCTCCAGGGCCGCAGCGTCGAGTTCGAATGGGTCAAGGGCCACTCCGGCCACGCGATGAACGAGGCTGCTGATCAGCGCGCCAACGCCGCCGCCACCGCGTTCTCGAAGGGTCAGGACCCGCAGATCGGGCCCGGCTACCGCGCCGAGGAGGGTGCTGCGGGCGCCCCCACGACGGGCACCCCCACGACGAGCACCCTCTCGACGAGCATCTCCGCCGCAAGCATCTCCGCCGCGCGCACCCCTGCCGGGGATGATCTCTTCAGCCTCTTCGACGAGCCCGATCCCGGGGACGTGCCCGGGCCGCCCGATCGCTGCGGCGCCCCCGAGGGCGTCTATCCGGCGGACCACCCGGAGGCGACCGACCTCGAGGCCGTCATCGCCCACGAGCAGGCCCTGCTCAGCGATCGCCTGCGCGCCGACCCGCCCAGCGCCGCCGCCCTCCTGCACCCCGAGTTCACCGAGACCGGGGCGAACGGCCGCGACCTCAGCCGCGAGGAGGTCCTCGAGGAGCTCGCCCCTCTGCGGGGCGCCGACGGCGACCGGATCGAGACCGCCGAGCTGGTGGCCGCGGAGATCGCGCCCGGCGTGGTGCTGCTGCGCTATGAGACCGACGGGGAGGCCGATGGAGTGCCGGGCGAGGCGCGCGGCACCGTGCGCCGCAGCTCGCTGTGGCTGCGCGAGGGGGACCGCTGGCTGCTGCGGCATCACCAGGGGACCGTGGTGACCGCCCGGCCATGACCACCCTGTGATGAGCCCTGCTGCACCCGCCGCGAGCGCTGCGACGGCGTCGGTCCCCCTGAGCCAGCGGGCGGGTGGCCCGGATCTGGCGCGCGGGATCGCGCTGCTCGGGATCGGCCTCGCCAATATCGTCGGCTGGCTGCACGGGGTGGAGTGGACGGTGCTGCTGAAGCAGTCCGAGACCACCGTGATCGACCGGGTCGCGGACGTCGCCATCGCCCTGTTCGCCGACAACCGGGGATTCCCGCTGTTCGCCCTGCTGTTCGGGTACGGGATCGGGATCCTGCACCGCCGCTCGCGGGAGGCGGGGGAGCGGCCGCGCCGCTTCGTGACCCGGATGCTCAAGCGTCACGTGGTGCTCGCCGCGATCGGTCTCGCGCACGGCATCGCCCTGTTCACCGGCGACATCCTGGTGGACTACGCCGTGATCGGCACCCTGTGCGCCGTGCTGGTGACCCGCCGCTCCTCGGCTCTGATCCTGGCTGCCGTCGTCACCCTGCCGGCGCTCGCGCTGTGGGGATGGGCCGATGGGGTGGTCGGCCTCGGCACCCAGACCGGCTACGACGCGGCGATGGCCGAGAGCTACGGCGCCGCGGTCACGATGAACATGATCGATGCGGCGACCGGGATCGCGCTCGCCGTCGTCACCGACATCGGCCTGCTGTGCCCGATGGCCCTCGGTGCCCTGGCCGCCCGCCTGCGGCTGCTCGAGCAGGTCGACGACCACCGCAGCACGCTGCGCGTGATCTCCACCTGGGGTCTGCTGATCGGGCTGCTCGGAGCGATGCCGCTGACGGCCGTGCTGGTCGCAGATCCGCAGCTGACCGTGGTCACCTCGGCGACGCTGCTGGGGATCCTGGGGGTGGTCCATCAGCTCACCGGGCTGCTCGGAGCCCTCGGGATCGCCGCGGCAGCGGCCCTCATCTCCGACGCTGCTCTGTTCACCGGAACCGCGCGGATCACCGACAACGCGCAGACCACGGACGCTGCACGGATCACGGACACTGCGCGCGGCCCGCGGGCGCACCGCACTCCGCTGCGCCGAGCCGTCGTCTCCCTCGAAGCTCTGGGGGCGATGGCGCTGACGGCCTATGTGACGCAGTCGCTCGTGTTCGCCGTGCTGTTCCCGCCCTACACCGCAGATCTCGGAGCCCGGCTCGGCAGCGCGGGAGCTGCCGGGATCATGATCCTGACCTGGCTTCTCACCATGGCCCCTGCCGTGCTGCTGCGACGCGGCGGGCACCGCGGCCCGCTCGAGACCGTGCTGCGCCGGTTCGGTGGCACACGACCTCTTCGGGATGGCCCCCGACCTCTCCGCGATGGCACGCGACGCCGTCCTGACGGGGCGCGCCCCCTCATCGCCAGAAGGCGGGGCACCCGATGACGACATTCGCCGACACCCCGATGTGGCCCCGCCATGGCACGCTCTGGGGCCACCTGATCTCCGATGCCTCCCTCGCGGAGCTGCATGAGACCGCGGTGCGGGCGGGCCTGCCGCCGCGGGCCTTCGACCTCGATCACTACGACTGGCCGGAATCCTCGCTGCCCGCTCTCCGGGCCGCCGGGGTCCAGCTGGTCGACAATCGCGAGCTGACCAGGCGCTTGATCGCCTCGGGGCTGCGCATCCCACTGCGAGACCGTGCCGCGGCACGAGCCCGCCGCACCGCCGAGCATGCCGCGGAGCTGGGTCTGGAGCCCGTGCCGCGGGATCTGATCGTGGGCCCGCTCGGACATGCTGACCCCCTGCCCGATGTCGCCGGAGCGTTCCGGCTGAGTCGCGAGGATCCCGCCGCGTCCGCGCGCGTCGAAGCTCATGATGCCGCCGGCCGGGAGGCCGCGCAGGCGCTGCTCGCCCGGCTCGATGCGCTCTGTCGCGCTCGGGGTGAGGCCGGATTCCACGGTCAGGTGACGGACGTGCCTGCCCAGGGCTGAACCAGGTCTGGATCAGGGGTGAATCAGGGCTGCAGGGGAGGGGTGCCGCCCGGGGGAGTGACCGGGCGGTTCAGTGCTCGCAGCTGATCGGGGGTGGTCTGCTCCTCGGCCGCTACCGCCGCTCCGGGCAGCTCGACCCAGAACGTCGCCCCGCCGCCGGGGGTGGGTGCCACGCCGATCCTGCCCTGATGCTGCTGGACGATGGTCGAGGCGATCGACAGGCCCAGGCCCGCGCCCCCGCCCTGGGAGACGGCTCGTGAACGGGACTCGTCGGTGCGGTAGAAGCGCTCGAACACCTTCTCGCGCTGATCCTCGTCAAGTCCCGGCCCGTGGTCGCGCACCTCCAGGCGCACCACGTCGTGGTCGATGGTGCCCACCGCGATCTCCACCGCGGAGCCCTTGGGGGTGTGGCGGTTCGCGTTGCCCACCAGGTTCAGGATGACCTGCCGCAGAGAGGCCTCATCGCCCAGCACGCCGATCGGCAGGTGCGGGTGCACGCTCACGGGGGTGCCGCTGAGCGAGGTCACCATCACCTGCCGCGCCGGGTCCAGCGCCCTCAGGTCCTGGGCGGCGTCGAACAGGGCATCGGTGAGATCCACCGGCTGCAGGGTCAGGTCGGGGTTCTCCTCGAGCCGTGCCAGGCGCAGCAGGTTCTCGACCAGGGATCCCATCCGGCGGGCCTCGTCCTCGATGCGGCGCATGGCCGAGGCGACGTCCTCGTCGGTGCGCAGCGCCCCCATCCGGTACAGCTCCCCGAAACCGCGGATCGCGGCCAGAGGGGTGCGCAGCTCATGGGAGGCGTCGCCCACGAAGCGCCGCATCCTCGCCTCGGACTGGGTGGCCTTCTCCTCGGAGGCGGACTGTGCGGCGAAGGACCGCTCGATCCGGACCAGCATCTCGTTGAGGGCGGCGGCCAGTTGGTGGACCTCGAGGCTGGTGTCGCTGAGGGGGACGCGCCGGGAGAGGTCCCCGGCGGCGATCTGGGAGGCGGTGGCCTCGACGTCCTGCAGCGGTTCGAGGGCGCGGTGGGTGACCACGCCGCCCATGCCCATGCCCAGCAGCACCACCAGGGTGCCCACCAGCACGATGATCAGCGCCATCTCCCGCATGGTGCGGTCCACTCCGGTCAGCGGCAGCGCCACCAGCACGCTGCCGCCGTCGGGCCCGGTGTTGACCATCGCCGCGACCCGCCACCGGTTCTCCGCGGTGTCCAGCACGGTGAAGGGCTTGCCGTTGCGCTGCAGGATCTGCTGATCGGTGAGCTCGGGGTAGAGGATCTCGACGTCGTCGTCGCCGTAGTGCACCATGATCGACTCGATGCTGCGGCCGTCCCGGTCGCGGATCTCCACTGCGTACTCCACCGGCGTGTAGCCGGGCCCGCTGGGATCGTCATCGCTGGCGGAGAGCTCGCGCTGGGCCAGGGCGAGCATGTCGTTCATCCCCGAGTGGAGGTTGTTGTCCACCGACTGGATCAGGGTCCGGTTCAGCAGGAACAGCGACAGCGCACCGGTGATCAGGGTGCCAGCGACCAGCAGGATCGAGATCAGCGAGACGATCCTGGTCCACAGCGAGACCGGGCGCGCGGTGCGCAGGGAGGGCAGGGCCAAGCTCAGGCGCCCTCGGGGGCGCGCAGCACGTAGCCGATGCCTCGCTTGGTGTGGATCATGGGGTCACCGATCACGTCGATCTTGCGGCGCAGGTAGGAGATGTAGGACTCCACGATCCCCACCTCCCCGGACCAGTCGTAGTCCCACACGTGGTCGAGGATCTGGGTCTTGGAGACCACGCGGCCGGCGTTGAGCATGAGGTAGCGCAGCAGCTTGAACTCGGTGGGGGACAGCTCCACGGAGACGTCCGCCCGCCACACCTCGTGGGAGTCCTCGTCCAGGCGCAGGTCTCCCACCACCAGGGCGCTCTCGACCGGTGCCTCGTTGCCGCCGTGGGTGCGGCGCAGAACGGCGCGGATCCGGGCGACGACCTCCTCGAGGCTGAACGGCTTGGTGACGTAGTCGTCGCCGCCGACGGTGAGGCCGTTGACCTTGTCCTGGGTCTCGTCCTTGGCGGTGAGGAAGAGGATGGGGTACTTCTCGCCGCGGTCGCGGAGCCGCCGGGTGACGGTGAAGCCGTCCATGTCCGGCAGCATCACGTCGAGCACCATCAGGTCGGGCTGGTGCTCGGTGGCCTCGCGGATCGCCTCGTTGCCGGTGGAGGCGGTGAACACCTCGAAGCCGGCGAAGCGCAGCGAGGTGGCGAGGAGGTCGCGGATGTTGGGCTCATCGTCCACGACCAGCAGACGGGCCTCGTATTCCTGTTCGGTGGTGGTCATCGCCCTACCGTCCTCCTGCGGGGTGGGAATCGGCTGAACGTCAGCTGAACGAGTGTGGGGGTGAGGTCAGCGCGCGGTCTTCTGGATCTTCGCGAGCTGCTTGCGGAGCTTGCGGATCATCCAGCCCATCTGGATCATCCGCACCGAGCCGACCAGCGCCATCACGAGCGCGCCGGCGATCGCGGCCAGCAGCATCGCCACCCCGAGGGGGAGGTCGAAGGAGGCGCCGAAGTACTGGAAGCCGGCGGTGACATTGTTCTGGATCACGAAGATCAGCAGCAGGATCAGCACGATCGCGCCGAGCACCAGCGAGATCCACAGCCCGGCGGTCTTGCCGCCGCTGTGGACCTCGGCCTCCGCGCCGGGGGCGGGCTCCTGCTCCGGCGGCGGGGTGGCGGCGCGCTTGCCGGTGCCGCCTGCGGCCGGTCGCTCCGGCGCCGGTCGCTCCGCTGCGACACCGGACTGCTCGCCGACGGGCCCGGTGGTGGTGGGTCCGGACGTGGCGGGCCCGCCGGCGTGGGGCCCGGTGGGTGCCGACGCGTCGGCGGCCGGGGTGGCCCCGGGGGCGGGATGCTCGGCGGCTCGGCGCTGCACGGGACGGGTGCGGTCGTTCGACGAGGACATCGAGACCTCCAGCGATCGGGGAAAGGGCACGTGCCGGCGCAGCGACGTCGTCGTTCCGCCTGTGCACACTCTAGCGAGGTGCCGGGGGAGCGGACTCGAGCTCGTCGGCGTCCATGATCGAGTAGGCGTAGCCCTGCTCGGCGAGGAACCGCTGGCGGTGGGCCGCGAAGTCCTGGTCCTGGGTGTCCCGGGTGACCACCGTGTAGAAGTGCGCGGAGCGCCCGTCGGTCTTGGGTCGCAGCAGGCGACCCAGCCGCTGCGCCTCCTCCTGGCGGGAGCCGAAGGCGCCGCTGACCTGTATCGCGACGGATGCCTCGGGCAGGTCGATCGAGAAGTTCGCGACCTTGGAGACCACCAGGCGGGTGATCTCCCCGGCCCGGAAGGCATCGAACAGCTCCTGCCGGCGGCGCACGGGGGTCTGCCCGGTGATCAGCTCGGCGCCCAGCTGCGCGGCGATCTCCTCGAGCTGGTCGATGTACTGGCCGATCACGAGCAGCGGCTCTCCCTCGTGCCGGGTGGCGAGCTGCTCGATGACCGGGAGCTTCACGGGATGGGTCGCTCCCAGCCGAGCCCGGTCGGTGGCCTCGGCCATCGCATAGGCCATCCGGTCGGCGGCGGGCAGGGCGACCCGCACCTCGGTGCATACGGCCGGGGCGATATAGCCCTGGGCCTCGATGTCCTTCCACGGCGCGTCGTATCGCTTGGGGCCGATCAGGGAGAACACCTCGCCCTCGCGGCCGTCCTCCCGCACCAGGGTCGCGGTCAGGCCCAGGCGGCGGCGCGCCTGCAGGTCCGCGGTCATCCGGAACACGGGGGCGGGCAGCAGATGCACCTCGTCGTAGATGATCAGGCCCCAGTCGCGAGCGCTGATCAGCTCCAGGTGCGGATGCACTCCCTTGCGCTTCGTGGTCAGGACCTGGTAAGTGGCGATCGTCACCGGGCGCACCTGCTTCGAGGTGCCCGAGTATTCGCCGATCTCGTCCTCGGTCAGCGAGGTGCGGGCCAGCAGCTCATCGCGCCACTGCCGGGCCGAGACGGTCGAGGTCACCATGATCAAGGTGGTGCGCTGCATCGCCGCCATCGCCGCCGCGCCCACCAGGGTCTTGCCCGCCCCGCAGGGGAGCACCACCACGCCGCTGCCGCCGTGGCGGAACCCGTCCACGGCCTCGGCCTGGTAGGGCCGCAGCTGCCAGCCGTCCTGCTCCAGGGCGATGGGGTGGGCCTCGCCGTCGACGTGCCCGGCGTGGTCCTCCGCAGGCCAGCCCAGCCGCAGCAGCGCCTGCTTCAGGGCGCCGCGTTCGGAGGGATGGACCAGCACGGTCTCCTCGTCCAGGCGCTCGCCGAGCATGCCGCGGATCCGCTGGGCGCGGATGACCTCCTCGAGCACCGCCCGGTCCAGGGCCTGCAGCACCAGGCCGTGGGTGGGGTCCGAGCGCAGCACGAGCCGGCCGTAGCGGTCCATGGTGTCCGCCACGTCGACCAGCAGGGAGTGGGGGACCGGGTAGCGGGAGTTCTCGACCAGCGCCGCGACCACGGTCTCGGCGTCGTATCCGGCGGCGCGCGCGTTCCACAGCCCCAGATCGGTGATCCGGTAGGTGTGCACGTGCTCGGGAGCCCGCTCCAGCTCGGCGAAGGCGGCGATCGCGACCCGGGCCGCAGCGGCACCGGGATGGTCGACCTCCAGCAGGAGGGACTTGTCGCTCTGGACGATCAGGGGGCCGTCGGTCATCCCCTCAGGCTACGCGGCGCGTGTCCCCGGGGCGTTGCAGGTCAGTGCGCAACGGACCCGGCGCGGCCCGCCGATGACATCTCAGGACCGCGCGGGCTCGGGCAGCCGGCGACCGTTCAGGCGCTCGTACAGGCCCGTCTGGAACAGAACCGTGAACGGGATCGAGATCAGGATGCCGATGACGATGGTGCCGGCGATCGTGGAGGCCAGCATCATCACCAGGTAGCCCACGACGGAGACGCCGAGGTTGGCGCGGACCAGGGTGAACGATTCCTTCAGGGCCGCCCCGACCGATGCTCCCCGCACGGCGGCGGGGAGGGCGTACATCGTCGCCACGGCGGCGATCAGCCCCGGGATGTAGAGCAGGAGGGTCCCGACGAGGACCAGCGCCATCACCACGATCGCCGTGAGGATCACGCGACCGGGGCCGACGAACACCTGACCGAGGCTCGGCCGGCCGCCGTCGCGCACGATGCCGGCCGCCTTCGCCGCCCCGGACTGCCACAGCAGGGACACGAGGAACGACAGCACCATGACGATCAGCGACGCGAGGATGATCAGCAGGATGTCGCCGAAGCCCGGCTCGCCGCCGTACTGCAGGTTCTCCGACATGGAGAACACCAGGAAGATCGACCCGATCATGGTCACGGTCATGACCACGATGAGCAGCACCGTGTACACGACCCCGGAGACGAGGAAGGCGACCGGGTTGCGCAGCAGGGCATTGCCGGAGAAGCTCAGCGCCGCTCCCAGGTCGGAGCCGAGATCCGTTCCCGGTGCCGGTCCCGACGGAGCGGGTTCGGCAGGGGCCGCCGGACCGGGAGCGGGGGAGGGCTGGCCGTGCTGACCCGCCTGGCCGTACTGATCCGCCTGGTCGTACGGTCCTGCTGGATCGGGCTGGCCGTACTGCCCGCCGTGGTCGGAGGGGGAGGGGGTGCCGTAGGGAGGTGTGCTCATCATGGGTGGGGCGCCTCGGGTTGGGGATTGCGGCAGCGTTGTCGGGATCACCGTACCGGGTCAGCGTTGTCGCGATCACCGTACGGGGTCCGCAGTGCATTCCGCGCCGGGTCGAGCACGGGACCAGGAACAGGGTCGGGTCCGTGGCCGTGCAACCAGGCCGCGGCAAGCGGAGGCACCACGAAGCGTCGGGGCCGCGATGTCTCTAGGATGGGTGGCGATGGCCCGGGCGTCGCGCCCGCCGACGTCGTCGGCCTTCGCGCTCCGGCTCGGTCCCCTATCCATCCGACACGAGGAGAACCCATGGCAAGCTTCGCTCCCTCCCCCGCCGACGTGGCCGACATCGGCGTCACCGGAATGGCGGTGATGGGCTCCAACCTGGCCCGCAACTTCGCCCGCAACGGCTTCAAGGTCGCCATCCACAACCGCTCGGTCGCCAAGACCGAGAAGGTCATCGCCGATCACGGCGGTGACGGCGAGTTCTACCCCTCGGAGTCGATGGCCGAGTTCGTCGCCTCCCTGCAGAAGCCGCGCGTGGCGATCATCATGGTCAAGGCCGGCGGCCCGACCGACGCCGTGATCGATGAGCTCGCCGAGCTGATGGAGGAGGGGGACATCATCGTCGACGCCGGCAACGCCCTGTTCGGCGACACCCGTCGTCGCGAGGCTGCGCTGCGCGAGAAGGGTCTGCACTTCGTGGGCTCGGGCGTCTCCGGCGGTGAGGAGGGCGCCCTGAACGGCCCCTCGATCATGCCCGGCGGCACCAAGG
>DXDT01000056.1 GCA_019115335.1 Candidatus Brachybacterium merdigallinarum | reverse complement strand
CCCAGGAAGCGGTTGAGAATCTGACCCATTCGGCCCTCGGGCCCGGCAGGGACGCCCTCGACGATCGTCGCGGCCCGCATCGACCATCCACCCCGCCGCAGCAGACCTGTGGGGGATGAGCGCAGAGGGTGATCGCTGACACCGTGGACGCATGATCCCGACACAGCACACTCCCCGCCCTCCGACCAGCCCCATCCCTCCCTCACCGCTGGCGACGCGCCCCGCAGGGACGCAGCCTGCTCACCGGACGCCACCGACCGGCTCGACGCCGTCTGCCCGCTCCGCACCGACGACGCGGACCTCGCGACCCATGCCGCGCCGCAGCACCGGAGCCGCCGGCCCCAAGGTCTTCCTGGGCACGGCGCTGGGCTCCATCGGCTACGGCTGCAGCCTGCTGCCCTCGATCAGCCTCGAACCGCTGCTGATCCTGATCCCGGCCGGCATCCTGCTGGTGGCCGGTCTGCACCAGTCCGCGACGGAGGACGCCCACACCCCGCAGTGACGCCCCCAGGAAGGCCGGCCCAGCCCGTGAGGCCCCGCAGTGTGGCCCCCGCCCGGCGATGACCTCGTATCGTCGAGCGGGTGAACACCTCCTCCACCACGACCGACCACAGCCTCGCGCGGTCCCTCGGCCACGGCCAGATGGCGATGATCGCCATGGGGTCCGCGCTCGGCACCGGCCTCTTCCTCGGCTCCGGCGAGGCGATCGGCATCGCCGGGCCCGCCGTGATCATCTCCTTCGCGCTCGGCTCGCTGATCGCCGCGACCATCGCCCTGTCGATGGGCGAGATGGCCTCCCGCCACCCGGTGCGCGGCGGGTTCGGCACCCTGGCCGCGCACTACCTCTCCCCGTTCTGGGGATACCTCTCCCGCTGGCTGTACTGGATCGTGACCGTCTGCGTGACCGGTGCGGAGCTGGCCGCCTGCGCCGCATACCTCGCCTACTGGGTGCCCGAGATCCCGATCTGGGCCGGGATCCTGCTGTTCGCCGCGGTGATCATCGCCATCAACCTCACCAGCGTCGGATCCTTCGGGGTGGTCGAGTTCTTCCTGTCCTCGATCAAGGTGATCGCCGTGTTCGTGTTCATCCTGATCGGACTGGTGCTGGTGTTCGTGGGGCTTCCCGACGCCCCGGCGCCGGGCCTGGCCGAGCTGACGTCCGACGGGGGCTTCGCCCCGATGGGCTGGGCGTCGGTGTGGATCGCGCTGTCGGTGGTGATGTTCTCCTTCGGCGGCATCGAGCTGCTGTCGATCACCGCGGCGGAGGCGAAGGACCCGGCCCGTTCGATCCGCACGGCCGCGCGGACCACGATCGTCCGCCTGGCGTTCTTCTACGTATTCTGCATCGGGATCGTGCTGTGCCTGGTGCCGTGGCGCACCGCGGCGAGCACCGGTGAGGACGTCGCCACCTCACCGTTCGTGATGGTCTTCGACCAGCTGGGGATCCCCGGCGCCGCACACATCACCAACCTCCTGGTGCTGATCGCGGCGCTGTCGGCCGCGAATGCGAACCTCTACGCGGGCAGCCGGATGATCCACTCCCTCGCCTCCGACGGGCTCGCACCCCGTTTCGCCGCCCACACCACGAAGCGGCGGGTGCCGGTGGTGGGCATCGCCCTGAGCTCGCTCGGCCTGCTGGGGGCGGCGCTGCTGGCCTTCAGCGGTGTGGGCGGCGTGTTCGGCTACATGATGAGCCTGGTGGTGTTCGCCGTGATCTTCGTGTGGGCGCTGATCCTGTGCACCTTCATCGCCTACCGGCGCCGCGGGATCACCGGGGCGACGTTCCGGGTCCCCGGCGGGGTGGTCACGGCGATCATCGGACTGGTGGGCTTGCTGGCGGTGTTCGCGACCGTCGCCGTGCGCCCCAGCATGCAGATCGCCGCGGCGGTGGGGTTCCCGGCCGTGATCATCGCGACCGTGCTGTACTTCGCCGTGGCGCGGCGCCGCGTGAACCCGGCGGACATCGAGGAGGCCTTCGCCGAGGCCGAGTCGATGCGCTGAGCTGAGCAGTCCTGCCGCAGCCTCCGCGAGGTCGACATATGAGCCGCTACCGGTCACGAATAGCGGCTCATATGTCGACCTCGCGCCGGGGTGCTGCCGTGCCTCTGTGCGGGTGCCGCCGTGGTGCGGCCGGGGCACGGTCATGGCGCTGTCATGGCGCGGCGACGTGGTGTTCGTTACGCTGTGGCAGATCCTTTTGGGTCCAGGCCCCTGCGGGGGGTACTCTGTGGGAACCTTCGACCTCGGTGAGCTTGTTCCCGGTGTCGAAGACACGCGCAAGTGGCGGAATTGGTAGACGCGCACGGTTCAGGTCCGTGTGCCGGAGACGGCGTGGGGGTTCAAGTCCCCCCTTGCGCACGAGTGGTCAGCCCCTGACCTGGGATTCTCTCCCGGGTCGGGGGTTTTTCCGTGCCCGACGGGCCAACGCTCGGAAGGTGGGCCGACGCTCGGAGGGTGGGGCCGACGGCCGGGGACGGGCAGACGGTCGGGGCAGGGCCGACGGTCGGGAGCGGCGGCGACGGCCGGGGACGGGCCGACGACCGGGAGCGGCGGCGACGGCCGGGGCAGGGTCGATGGTCGGGAGCGGCGGTGACGGCCGGGGACGGGAGCGGAGCCGGCGACCACGTGGCGCCGCTCCCAGACCTCAGATGCTGCTCTCGCCCCTGGGTTCCTGCCGAGTCCGCAGGAGCCGCAGCAGGGCGAGGTCCAGCAGCCAGGCCAGCACCGCCAGCAGCGCGAAGCTGCCCAGGATGATCGCGGCCATGGTCAGTGCCTGCGGGTACCCCACGGTGGGCACGTCGATGAACGGGTAGGGGTACCAGTCGGTGAGCGCGCCGTGGGCCAGCGTCCATCCGGCGTAGAGGACCGGATACAGGAAGCTGCCCAGCACCACTGCGCGGCTGATCAGGCCCCGCGGCCCGACGGTCAGCCACACCAGGACCGTCAGGATCGGCACCACCACATGGGTGATCGCGTCCACCACGGCGGTGAACCCGCTGAGGTCCGCATCCGGGCGCAGCAGGAACCAGTGCACCACCCCGGTGATGATGATCCCCACCAGGGCGCTCAGCCGCAGCACTCGCTGCACGTATCCCGGCTCCCGCCCCAGAGCAGGGGGAACGGAGCTGATGACCACCAGCAGGTTCGACAGGATCGTGAAGAAGGAGAAGAACCGGATCAGGGAGACGAGCACTCCCGGATCCGGCTCGGCAGGATCAGCCGGACCGGTGCCGGTCATGACGAACTGGGCGATCACCCCGAACGCGGCGACGATGCACAGGATCCCGTTCAGCAGGCGCGTGGGCATGGCCGTATCCTGCCATCATCCCCGGTGGCCACGGGCCTGCTGAGCGGGTGGGACCACGGCCCGGTGACGGACCCGCGAGCAAGGTCGGTCCAGCCCGGAGGGGTCAGTCCTTGCCGGAGAGGCGCTCGACCCCGCGCAGCAGGCCGGAGTGGTCCAGGCCGCCGTCCCCGTTCGCGACCGCTGCGGCCATCAGCTGAGAGACCAGCGCACCGAGCGGGGTCACCACCCCGGCCTCCCGTGCGGCGGCGGTGAGGATGCCGAGGTCCTTGTGGTGCAGCTCGATGCGGAACCCGGGCTCGAAGCTGCGGGTCAGCAGGTTCTCGCGCTTCTGATTCAGCACGGTGGAGCCGGCCAGCCCCCCGCCCAGCACATCGAGCGCGGCCTCGGCATCGACCCCGTAGGCCTCCAGGAACACCAGGGCCTCGGCGACCAGCTGGATGTTTCCGGCCACGATCAGCTGGTTCGCTGCCTTGACCGTCTGCCCGGCGCCGGTGGGGCCCACGTGCACGATCGTCTTCCCGACGACGTCGAAGATCTCCCGGGCAGCCTCGAAGTCCTCGGCGGCGCCGCCCACCATGATCGACAGAGCCGCGTTCTGCGCGCCGGCCTGCCCACCGGAGACGGGAGCGTCGAGCATCCGCAGGCCCCGCTGCGAGGCCTCGGCGGCGAGCTCCCGCGCGACGTCGGGGCGGATCGAGGAGAAGTCGATGATCAGCGTCCCCTCCGCGGCGTGGGCGAGGACGCCGTCGTCCCCGGTGAGCACGTCCTGCACATCGGGGCTGTCCGGCACCATCACGCAGACGACGTCGGCGCCCTGCACGGCCTCTGCGATCGAGGAGGCCGCCGTGCCGCCGGCGGCGGTGAGCGGGGCGAGCTTCTCCGGGCTCCGGTTGACGCCGCGGACGGCGAAGCCGGCGTTCTGCAGGTGCACGGCCATGGGGCTGCCCATGATGCCGTGACCGATGAAGGCGATGGTCCTCATGTCAGGTGGGTTCCTCTCAGGAGTGGTGGGGGTCAGGAGTGGTGGGGGTCAGGAGCGGTGGGGGTCAGGGGTGGGTGGTGTCGGGGGTGGTGGGTGCGAGCTGCTCCAGTGCGGAGCGGAGGGATCCGGCCAGCAGTGAGCCGTCACTACCGATCAGCAGGAAGCGGAAGCCCTGGTCCCGGTAGCGGCGCGCAGCCTCGGGCGTGGCCGCGAGGATCCCGGCGGCCTTGCCGTGCGCCGTGGCGGCGGCGAGCACCGTGGCCAGCGCGTCCTGGAACGGTGGGGAGTCGAGCCGCCCGGGCACGCCGAGCGCCCAGGAGAGGTCCGATGGGCCGACGAACAGCACGTCCACGCCGTCCATCGCCGCGATCCGGTCGGCGTCCGCGAGGGCGCCCAGGGTCTCGATCTGGACGACGCCGAGCGTCTCCTCCGCGGCTCGGCGGAGCGCGTCCCCGTCCTGCCCCCAGCGGCCGGCCCGGGTGTATCCGGCCACGCCGCGGTCACCGTGCGGCGGGATGGACAGGTGCCGGATCGATGCCTCGACCTGCTCCGCGCTCTCCTGCCGGGGCAGCATGATCCCGCTGGCGCCGGCATCGAGGGCGCGGCCGATGCGGATGCGCTCGTCGGTCTCGACCCGGACGACGGTGCCGGCCCCATAGGCCGCGGCGGCGAGCACCGTCGGCCCGATCTGCTCCTCACCGCCGGCGCCGTGCTCGAGGTCCAGCAGCACGAGGTCGAGACCCGCCGAAGCGGCCACCTCGGCGCTGGTGGCGACGCCGAGGCCGATGAAGGTGCCGTACACGCACTCGCCGTCTCGGAGGCGGCGACGCAGTCGTCCTTGGTCGCGGGGGGTGTGCATCATCAGCTCTCCATCCTCAGTTCTCCATGCGAAGTCGGGATCCGGCCAGGTGGGCGCGCATGGCGGCGCCTGCGGTCAGGGCGTCCCCGGCACGGATCGCGGCGAGCACCGCGGCATGTTCGGCAGTGACCTCGTGCAGGCGCGGGCCCGGTGCGGACCCCTCGCCGGCGTCCAGGCGGTAGCGGGGCATCGTGATCATCGCGGGACCGAGGGCGTCGAGCAGCCCCAGCAGGTAGTGGTTGCCGCTGGCCTCGGCGATCGTGCGGTGGAACGCGAAGTCGAGGTCGAGGGCGGTCGCGGGGTCCGCCTCGGCTCGGGAGAACTCCTCCAGGGTGTGCTCCAGGGCGGCGATCTGGGTGGAGCTCCGCCGCCCGGCGGCCAGGGCGGCGGCCTCGCTCTCCACTGCCGTGCGCAGCTCGAGCAGCGCCCTCCGATCGGCGACGGTGCGGGCCGGCGGTGGGAACCCGGAGTCGGAGGTGGCGGTGGGCGGGGTGAGCGCGAAGCTGCCGCTGCCCCGGCGGGTGCGGATCAGCCCTTCGGCGCGCAGCTGACCGAGGGCCTCCCGCACTACGGTGCGGCTCACACCGTGCACGGTGATCAGCGAGTTCTCGCTCGGCAGCGGGTCCCCCGGGGCGATGGCGCCGGTGACGATCCGCTGCCGCAGATCCTCGACCAGCGCGGTGGTGCGGGTGCCTGTCATGGCCGGGATCCCGCGGGGAGGGTGAGGGTGATGCTGTCCGTGGTCCAGGCGCGGGCCTGCTCGGTCAGGGTGATGCCGAGCCCGGGGCGGTCCGGGATCAGCATCCGGCCGTCACGGGTCTCCAGACTCTCCTCGAACAGGGGGTCCAGCCAGTCGAAGTGCTCCACCCAGGTCTCGCGCGGGTAGGCGGCGGCGAGGTGGAGGTGGATCTCCATCGCGAAGTGGGGGGCGAGGTCCAGGCCGGCCCGATCGGCGAGCACGGCGAGGCGCTGGAACTGCGTGATGCCGCCGATGCGGGGGGCGTCGGGCTGGAGGATGTCGCAGGCGCGGGCTGCGATGAGCCGCTCGTGCTCCGCGACGGAGGCCAGCATCTCGCCGGT
Source organism: Candidatus Brachybacterium merdigallinarum (assembly GCA_019115335.1). Classification (GTDB taxonomy): domain Bacteria; phylum Actinomycetota; class Actinomycetes; order Actinomycetales; family Dermabacteraceae; genus Brachybacterium; species Brachybacterium merdigallinarum. Next base: position 1,060 of record DXDT01000056.1, on the reverse strand, counting down.
CGCGATGGGGGTGCCCAGGGCGGCGGTGAGGGCGGCGTGGCCCTCGGCGTCCTCCGCATCCAGCGGTTCCTCGATCCAGGTCAGGGAGAACTGCTCGAGCTCGCGGCCGATACGGCGGGCGGTGGCGCGGTCCCACTGCTGATTGGCGTCGACCATCAGCGGGACGCCCGCCCCGATGTGCTCCCGCACGGCGGCGACGCGGCGCAGGTCCTCGGTCGTGTCCGGCAGCCCGACCTTGATCTTGATGCCGCCGATGCCCGCCGCGAGCGTGCGATCGGCGCGCTCGAGGATCTCCTCGAGGTCGGCGTGGAGGAACCCGCCGGAGGTGTCGTAGGTGCGCACGGCGTCGCGGTGGGCTCCCAGCAGCTTCGCCAGCGGCAGGCCGGCGCGGCGGGCCTTGAGGTCGTGCAGGGCGACGTCGATCGCGGCCAGCGCCTGCGTGGCCACCCCGGAGCGGCCCACGGAGGCTCCGGCCCACTGGAGGGTGGTCCAGATCTTGCCGATGTCGTTGGGATCCATGCCGAGGGCGACCTCGGCGACCTCCTTGGCGTGCGCGTACTGCGCGGGCCCGCCCGCCCGCTTGGAGTAGCTGAACCCCACGCCCTCGTGCCCCTGCTCGGTGGTGATCTCCGCGAAGAGCATCGCGACCTCGGTCATCGGGCGCTGCCTGCCGGTGAAGACCTTCGCGTCGGAGATCGCCGTGGGCAGGGGCAGGGTGATGCTGGAGAGATGGATCTGGCGGATCGCATCGGCGGTGCGGGTCATGGCGTTCCTCCATCGGACGGCGCTGTCGGGGAAGCACCATTCGGGACGGCGCTTTCCCAGTGATCATACAAGCTCGAGAGCTGTTTGATAAGTGGTGCTCCGATCCCGGTCCCGGCGGGCACCGCCCCGCTCGCTGAGCACCCTGCGGCCGGCACCCGGCGCCCGGCACGGCAGCACGCCGGCGCGACGCGGGTGGGCGAACCGATCAGATGAACTCGAGCGGGTCGAACTCGTCGATGTCGATGATCCGCACGCGGGGCAGCTTCGAGGTGAAGGCGCCCACGTCGTACTCGAG
>DXDT01000055.1 GCA_019115335.1 Candidatus Brachybacterium merdigallinarum | reverse complement strand
CGAGCTGTCCTGGCAGATCCTCGACCCCATCACCGAGTTCTGGGCCGAGAACCTCGACCCCGCCCCGTACCGGCCCGGTACCTGGGGCCCCGACACCGCCCACGAGATGCTCGCCCGTGACGGACGTACCTGGAGGCGACCGTGATCACCACCCTGACCGACACCAGCGCATCCGCGATCGACAAGAAGATGATCGAGATGCGGGAGACCTTCGGCGCCAACACCATCGGCCGGGTCCTCACCCTGATCATCATCTCGACCGGAGACATCGAGGAACCGCTGCAGGCCGCGATCAGCGCGAGCCATGAGCATCCCGCCCGGGTGCTCGTCGTCGACACCGACCCCGAGAACGATCAGCCCGGGCTGGACGCCGAGATCCGGGTGGGCCGCGACGCCGGCGCCGGGGAGATCGTGATCCTCCGCGCCCGCGGCGAGACCGTCGCCTCCCTGGACACCATGGTGATGGCGCTGCTGCTGCCGGACGCCCCGATCGTCACCTGGTGGCCGGAGGACGCCCCCTCCTCCCCCGTCCTGGACGTGCTCGGCTCCATGTCACAGCGGCGCATCACCGACTCGGCCGCCTGCGACGTGCCGCTGGCCACCCTCAAGCGCCTGCGGCGCGGGTACGCGTCCGGCGACTCGGACCTGGCATGGTCGCGGCTCACCCGCTGGCGGGGGCTGCTCGCCAGCGCCTTCGAGGTCCCCCCGGTCTCGGTCCCCACCCGCATCGAGGTCTTCGGCTCCCCCGAGAGCCCCTCGGTGGTGCTGCTGGCCGCCTGGTTGAAGCGCTCGCTCGGCGTGGCGGCGGAGATCGTCGAGGTCGAGGAGGAGAAGTCCATCGGCGCAGGGATCCACGGGGTGCGTCTGCACCGCGCGGACGGCGCGATCGAGCTGACCCGTGTGGACAGCGAGGCCATCACCATGCACCTGCCCGGGGAGGAGGGCGGACAGCACGTGACGATGCCGCGCCGCTCCCTGGACGAGCTCATCGCCGAGGAGCTGCGGCGCCTGGATCCCGACGAGGTGTACGGCGAGGTGCTCGCCACCGCTTTCAGCGGCATCGAGGACACCGCCACCTTCGCGACCGGGAAGCCCGCTCCCCAGGACGTGATCCGGGCGGATGCCTCGTCCGTGGCGCGGACCGCCGCTGAGCAGACCGCGGCCCGGCTCGCCGAGGCCCAGGCGGAGCGGTCTGTCGCGCATCTGGTGATCACCGGCGGCAGCGTCGGCACCGCGACCGCGGCCGCACTGCCGGACGCCCTCGCCACCGCCGAGGTCGATCTGACCCGTCTGCACATCTGGTGGGGCGATGAGCGGTTCGTGGAGCCGGACTCCCCCGACCGCAACGAGGTCGCCGTGCGGGCGACGCTGCTGGAGCCCCTGCAGGCCGCCGGGCTCTCCCCGCGGCACATCCACGCCATGCCCTCAGCGGCGGACGGCTGGAACCTCGAGGAGGCCGCTGCCTGGTACGGCCAGCAGCTCGATCTGGCCGGTGGAGACGCGCCGTTCCGCACCCGGGGGCGGGCCTTCTTCGATGTGCTGTGGCTGGGCATGGGACCGGACGGGCATGTCGCCTCCCTGTTCCCCGAGCATCCCGATCAGCGCCAGACCCGCGCCAATGCGGTGGCGGTGACGGACTCCCCCAAGCCGCCGCCGGAGCGGATCTCGCTGACCTGGCCGGTGCTGAACTCGGCCCGCCACGTCGCCTTCCTGGTCGCGGGCGGGGACAAGTCCGCGGCCGTGGCTCGCGCCCACGGGGAGATCGATCCGTGGCCCACCCCGGCCTCCGCCGTGCGGGGCCTGGTCTCCACCACCTGGTACCTCGATCAGGCCGCAGCCGCCGAGCTGCCCTGACCGGTGCCCCGGGCACACCGGGACAGACGAGAAGCCCGTCACCGCAGTGCGGTGACGGGCTTCGTCGTGTGATCAGGAGGCGACGGTCAGAGCATGCGCTCCACGACGCCGAGGCCCACGCAGCAGACCACCCACACGACGCCGATCGTGACGGTGAGGCGATTCAGGTTGCGCTCGGCCACCCCGGAGGCGCTCGCGGAGGAGGAGACCCCGCCGCCGAACATGTCCGACAGGCCACCGCCGCGCCCCTTGTGCAGCAGGATGAGCAGGATCAGCAGCAGGCCGGCGAGCACCAGCACGATCTGCAGGACGAGCTTGACCAGTGAGAGATCCACGTGTGCGTGATCCTTCCGAGGCGAATGACGGACCGATCCAGCATACGCCACGGCCCGGCTCCCTCGCGGGGCCGGGCCGTGGTGTGGTGCAGATCAAGCAGGCGCAGGTATCAGCCCTGGTAGCCGACGATCTTCGCGAACTCCTCGGCCTTCAGGGAGGCACCGCCGACCAGGGCGCCGTCGACGTCCTCCTTGGTCATCAGCTCGGCGACGTTCGAGGACTTCACGCTGCCGCCGTAGAGCACGCGCACGGCGTCGGCCACCTCCGGGCCGTACTGCTCGCGCAGGGCGCCGCGGATCGCCGCGCACACCTCCTGCGCATCGTCCGGGGTGGCGACCTCACCGGTGCCGATGGCCCAGACGGGCTCGTAGGCGATGACGATCTGCTTCGCGTCCGCGGCGTCGAGGCCCTCGATCCCGCCGCGCAGCTGCGCGAGGGTGTACTCGACCTGGTTGCCGGCCTGACGCTCCTCGAGGGGCTCGCCGACGCAGAGGATGGGGACCAGCCCCGCGGCGAAGGCGGCCTTCACCTTCGCGTTGGTGACGGCCTCGTCCTCGCCGTGGTACTGGCGGCGCTCGGAGTGGCCCACCGCCGCATAGGTGGCGCCCAGGGCCTTCAGCATGCTGCCGGAGACCTCGCCGGTGTAGGCACCGGACTCGTGGGCGGAGAGATCCTGGCCGCCGTAGGCGATCGGCAGGCTGCCGGCCTCGACCGCGGTCTGGACGGTGCGGATGTCGACGAACGGGGGCAGGACCGCGGCCTCGACCCGGCTCATGTCGACGCCGGCGAGCTGCTCTCCGAGCTCCTCGACCAGGGCCAGGCCCTGCTTCCAGTCCAGGTTCATCTTCCAGTTGCCCGCCATCAGCGGGGTGCGGTTGCTCACTTGGTGCCCTCCTCGAGGATCGCGATGCCCGGCAGCTCCTTGCCCTCGATCAGCTCGAGGCTCGCACCGCCGCCGGTGGAGATGTGCGAGTAGCGCGCCTCGTCGAAGCCGAGGTTGCGCACGGCCGAGGCGGAATCGCCGCCGCCGACCACGGTGTAGCCCTCGGCCGCGGCCAGGGATTCGGCGACCGACTTCGTCCCCTCGGCGAAGGACGCGAACTCGAACACGCCCATCGGCCCGTTCCAGAACACGGTCGCGGCATCCGCGATCTTCTCCCCGAAGAGCTTCGCGGTCTCGGGGCCGATGTCCATGCCCTCCTGATCCGCGGGGATCTGCTCGGAGGGGACCACGGTGGCGGGTGCGTCCGCCGCGAAGTCGGGGGCGACCACGGTGTCCACCGGCAGCACCAGCTCGACGCCGCTGGCCTCGGCGCGACGCATGTACTCGGTGACGACGTCGAGCTTCGACTCGTCCAGCAGCGACCTGCCGATCTCGTGGCCCTTCGCCTTCTGGAAGGTGTAGGCCATGCCGCCGCCGATCAGGATCCGATCGGCCTTGTCCAGCAGGTTGTCGATGACCGCGAGCTTGTCCGCGACCTTGGCCCCGCCCAGGACCACCACGAAAGGACGGGCCGGCTCGTCGGTCACCCTGCGCAGCGACTCGACCTCGCGCAGCACCAGCTCGCCGGCGGCCGCGGGCAGCAGCGTGGCGAGCTCGTAGACGGAGGCCTGCTTGCGGTGGACGACCCCGAAGCCGTCGGAGACGAAAGCGTCCCCGAGGCCCGCAATGGCCTGGGCGAAGACGCGGCGCTCGGCCTCGTCCTTCGCGGTCTCCCCCGGGTTGAAGCGCAGGTTCTCGAGGATCGCGACCTGCCCGTCCTGCAGACCGGCGACGGTGGCGCGGGCGGAGTCGCCCACGGTGTCGGTCGCGAAGGCGACGTCCTGGCCGAGCAGCTCACCGAGCCGGCCGACGACCGGCTTGAGGGAGTACTTGTCCTCCGGGGCGCCCTTCGGGCGACCCAGGTGCGAGATGACGACGACCCGGGCCCCGGCCTCGACCAGACGGGTCAGGGTGGGCAGGGCGGCGCGGATGCGGCCGTCGTCGGTGATGGTGGTGCCGTCCAGCGGGACGTTCAGATCGGCCCGGACGATCACGCGCTTGCCGCGCAGGTCGCCGAGGGAGTCGATGGTCTTGAGCACTGTGGAGTGTCCTTACGGTGATGTCGGACGAAGGGGTGTCGGTCGCCTGGTGGCGACGCGCGGAGCCCGCCGGCCTCCGACCCCTCGGGGTGGTGACCGGCGGGCTCCGGGTGCGTCCTGGTCGTCAGGATGACGACGCGCGGATCAGAGGGACTTGCCGACCAGCTGCGAGAGCTCGACGAGGCGGTTGGAGAAGCCCCACTCGTTGTCGTACCAGGAGAAGATCTTCACCTGGTTGCCGATGACCTTGTCAGCTGCGCGTCGAAGATCGAGGAGTGCGGGTCGCCCTCGATGTCCTTGGAGACGATCGGATCCTCGGTGTAGCGCAGGACACCCTTGAGCGGGCCCTCGGCCGCCTTCTTGATCGCGGCGTTGACCTCCTCCGCGGTGACCTCGCGGGAGGCCTCGAAGGTGAGGTCGGTGATCGAGCCGGTGGGGACCGGCAC
>DXDT01000054.1 GCA_019115335.1 Candidatus Brachybacterium merdigallinarum | reverse complement strand
CGGAGAGGGCGCCGAGCGAGGACAGGATCGAGGCGACCGTGGGGCGGCAGACCGCGCAGCCGCGGCCCGCGCCGGTGCCGTGCGCGGCGACGACCTCGGTGAAGGTCTCCTGGCCGCCCTCCTCGACGAGTCTGTACAGCTCGGCGCGGGAGTGGTCGAAGTGCTCGCACAGCGCGCGGGAGACCTCGATGCCGCTCTTGGTCAGCTCCTGGTTCAGCAGCTTCGTCAGCGAGGGGACGCAGGAGCCGCAGACGGTGCCGGCGGTGGTGCACTCCTTGATCGCGCCGACGGTGTGGCAGCCCTGCTCGTTCACGGCGTGCCGGACCGTGCCCGCCGAGACGTTGTTGCACGAGCAGATGATCGCGTCATCAGGCAGCTCGGCGCCCGCGAGCGCATCGCCTCCGCCCTCCGGGGCGATCACCGCGGAGGGGTCCGCGCCCAGTGCCCGCCCGGTCAGCGGGCGCAGCTGCGAGTACAGGGCGATGTCGCCGACGAACACTCCGCCGAGCAGGGTCTTCGCGTCGTCGCTCATCACGAGCTTGCGGTACTGGCGGTGCACGGGGTCGACGAAGGAGACCTCGAGCGCGTCCGGGGTCATGGCGTTGACGTCGCCGAAGGCGGCGGCGTCCACGCCCACGCCCTTGAGCTTCGTGCCGTCCTCGCCCCGCTGGTGGGTGCGGACCCCGCCGAGGAACCGGTCGGCGACCACGTCGGCCATGTCGTTGCCGGGCGCGATCAGGCCCGCGCACACCCCGTCGAAGGAGGCGCACTCGCCGATCGCCCAGATGTCCGGGTCGGAGGTCTGGCAGCTCTCGCCGACCACGATCCCGCCGCGCTCGCCGACGGCGAGGCCCGCCTCACGGCCGATCCGGTCGCGGGGGCGGATGCCGGTGGAGAACACGACGACGTCCGCGGGCAGCTCGCTGCCGTCGGTGAGCTCGGCGGTGCCCATGGCGCCGTCCTCGGCGGGCCGGAACGCGGTCGCGCCCACGCCGGTGCGCACGTCGATGCCCTTGTCCTGGATGAGCAGGCGCAGCATCTCGCCGCCGCCGTCGTCGAGCTGGACCGCCATGAGCCGGTCGGCGAACTCGACCACGGTGGAGTGGGCGCCGAGGTCCTGCAGGGCGGCGGCGGCCTCGAGGCCGAGCACGCCGCCGCCGACCACCACGCCGCGCACCGGGCGGCCCAGGGCCTCTCCGCGCTCGGCGACCCAGGTGGCGAGGGCCTCGACGTCGTCGAGGGTGCGGTAGCTGAAGGAGCCGGGCAGGTCCTTGCCCTCGGCGCGCGGTGCCCAGGCCCAGGATCCGGTGGCGAGCACGAGGCGGTCGTACTCGTGGACGGTGCCGGAGGCGCAGGTGACGGTGCGCGCGGAGCGGTCCAGGGTCTCCGCCGCATCGCCGGTCACCAGCGTGATCCGCGGGTCGTCCCACACGCCCGTGTCGAGGGAGAGCATGTCGGCGCGGCGGTGGCCGAACCAGTCCGAGAGGTGCACGCGGTCGTAGGGCTGCTGGGTCTCCTCGCCGATCACGGTGAGGGTCCAGTCGCCGGTGGGGTCCTGGGACTGCATCCGGGCCGCGAAGCGGTGCCCGGTCATGCCGCCGCCGATCACGACGATGCGGGTGGCGGGCGGCATCGGCGTTCCGGCGGCCGGAGCGAGGGGGGAATGGCCGGTGGCGTTCATGGCGTCTGCGCACGATCCTCTCTGGAGCGGGGGTGACCTCGTGCATAGCGTAGGTCTGCGAGTGCGCTTTGCGCAGGACTTTCGGCGGCTCCCGGACTCGCGGCGCCTGCCTCCCGGACAGTCGTCGCAGCAGGGTCCGTCTCACGGGTCTCGCGATCCGGACAGGTGGCACGGGCCGGGTCCGGGGGCCTATGCTGGGGTGCATGCAGACGATCATTCTCGTAGTTACCGAGCGCGGCTGACGCCGGTTCGTGACCTCGAGACGTCATCCGCGCCCCTCCCTGAGCCCCAGGCGGAGGGGCTTTTTCGTGCCCGGCTCGCGGGTGCGGGATACGGGAGGCCGTGGAGCACACCCAGATCCGCCGCCCGTCCACCGTCCGTGACGACTAAGGAGTTCCGATGACCGGACCGCAGATGACCGGGGCTCAGGCACTGGTCGAGTCCCTCAAGCACGCCGGAGCCGAGGTCGTCTTCGGCCTGCCCGGCGGCGCGATCCTGCCCACCTACGACCCCCTGATGGACGCCGAGGGCCTGCGCCACGTGCTGGTCCGCCATGAGCAGGGAGCCGGTCACGCGGCCAGCGGCTACGCCCATGCGACCGGGAAGGTCGGGGTGTGCATGGCCACCTCCGGCCCCGGCGCCACCAACCTGATCACCGCCATCGCTGACGCCCAGATGGACTCGATCCCGCTGGTCGCGATCACCGGTCAGGTCGGTTCGGCCGTCATCGGCACCGACGCCTTCCAGGAGGCGGACATCGTCGGCATGACGATGCCGGTCACCAAGCACAACTTCCTGGTCAAGAACGCCGACGACATCCCCATGGTCGTCAAGCAGGCCTTCCACATCGCCTCGACGGGCCGGCCCGGCGCCGTGCTGGTGGACGTCACCAAGGACGCCCAGCAGGCGATGACCGAGTTCCAGTGGCCCGAGGGCCTGGGGCTGCCCGGCTTCCGACCGGCCCCCCGCCCGCACGGCAAGCAGATCCGTGAGGCGGCCTCGCTGCTGCTGGAGGCCAGGCGCCCCGTCTTCCTGCTCGGCGGCGGTGTGCTGCGCGGGCGGGCCACGCAGGAGGTCGGCGAGCTGATCGACGTCTCCGGCGCGCCGTTCGTGACCACGCTGATGGCTCGCGGCGCACTGCCCGACTCCCATCCCAGCCACCTGGGGATGCCGGGCATGCACGGCACCGTCTCCGCGGTCTCCGCTCTGCAGCGCGCGGACCTGATCGTCAGCATCGGCGCGCGCTTCGACGACCGCGTCACCGGGGTGCTGGACTCCTTCGCCCCGAGCGCGAAGGTGGTCCATGCGGACATCGATCCTGCGGAGATCTCGAAGAACCGCCTCGCCGACGTGCCGATCGTGGGAGAGGCCTCCGAGATCGCCCGTGCGCTGACCGTCGAGCTGCGCGAGCGGCTCGCCGTCGAGGACCGCCGCGAGTACGGGTCCTGGTGGAACACCCTGAACCTGCTCCGGGAGAACTATCCGCTGGGCTGGACCGCGACCGAGGACGGCTTCACCGCCCCGCAGAAGGTCATCTCGCGCATCGGTGAGATCTCGGGCTCGGACTCGATCTTCGTGGCCGGCGTGGGCCAGCACCAGATGTGGTCGTCGCAGTTCATCAAGTACGAGCACCCCTACACCTGGATCAACTCCGGCGGGCTCGGCACGATGGGCTACTCGGTGCCGGCGGCGATGGGGGCGAAGGTGGGCCAGCCGGACAAGACGGTCTGGTCCATCGATGGCGACGGCTGCTTCCAGATGACGAATCAGGAGCTCGCCACCTGCGTCATCAACGACATCCCGATCAAGGTCGCGGTGATCAACAACAGCTCGCTGGGCATGGTGCGCCAGTGGCAGAACCTGTTCTACGACCAGCGCTACTCGAACACCGAGCTGAACACGGGCCACGGCTCCCGCCGCGTCCCCGACT
>DXDT01000053.1 GCA_019115335.1 Candidatus Brachybacterium merdigallinarum | reverse complement strand
GGGACCCGGCCCCCGGGAGCACCAGGCCGATGAGCGAGCGTGCCGGCCGCGGATCCGGGGGCGCATCGATCGAGAGGGCACCCCCGTGCACCCGGGCGAGCAGCCCGGCATGATCCATCGCGATGATGTCGCGCCGGATCGTCACCTCGTTGACGCCCAGCTCCCCTGCGATATCGGCGGTGCGCACGCTGCCGCGCAGCTCCAGCTGGCGCAGCAGGTGCTCCTGTCGTGCACGCGGCAGGGGCGAGGGGGAGGAAGGGGACATCGACGTCCTTCGAGGTCGCGGGTGTGCGCTCACCGTAGGGCACCACGGATGCCCGTGCGCGAACATGTCGGAAAATGTCCGTTCCGCGCGTCCTGTCACGGGGTGCGGGCATCCTGTCGGGGAGGGAGTGGTCGAACAGCTCCCTCGCCCCTGACACCCTCCATCCGACGACGACGTCAAAGGAGCAGACCGTGGAGAACTTCGCCCTGTCCCGCCGGAGACTGCTGGCCACCGGTGCGGCCGCGTCCGGACTCGCCCTCGCCGCCTGCGGCCCGAACGCGCGCAGCGGCCCGGACGCCGAGGCCGACGGCGGCGCGTCGCTGCGCATGACCTGGTGGGGCGGGGAGACCCGGCGCGAGATCACCGATGCGGTGGTCGCGGAGTACGCCGAGGTCACGCCCGAGGTCACGATCACGACCGAGCCCGCGGAGTTCTCCGCCTACTGGGACAAGCTCGCGACCCAGACCGCCGCCCAGGACGCCCCGGACATCATCCAGATGGAGGAGGCCTACCTCGCCGAGTACGCCGAGCGCGGCGCCCTGCTGGACCTGAGCACCACCGCGCTGGACACGTCCGGTTTCACGGAGGGCCTCGCCGAGGCCGGGACGCTGTCGGATCTCGGCCAGATGGGGATCCGAGGCGGCTCGAACGCCCCGGTCGTGCTCGTGAACCCGGGCATCTTCGAGACCGCCGGGATCGAGCTGCCGGATGACACCACCTGGACCTGGAGCGAGTACCTCACCGTCGCGGAGGAGATCACGGCCGCGAGCGTCGACGTGTACGGGACCGGGCAGTACGTGCTGAACCCCGTGGTCTTCCGCCTCTGGCTGCGACAGCAGGGCCAGGCGCTCTGGACGGACGGCGAGATCGGCTTCGATGTGGCGGCGGCGACCGGCTTCTTCGAGTTCGCGCAGACCATGCTGGACTCGCCGGCGGGACCGGATGCCGCGCTGACGCAGGAGGACTACGCCGGCGGGCTCGAGCAGTCGTTCTTCGCCACCGGACGTCAGGCGATGACGGTCGCCTGGTCGAACCAGTCCGTCGCCTACACCACCGCCCTGGGCTCCGAGGTGCAGCTGCTCCGACTCCCCTCCGCCGACGGCAGCGCCGGAGACCACCAGATGTGGCTCAAGCCCGGCCTGTTCTGGTCCGTGGCCGCCTCCAGCTCCGCCCCGGACGCCGCCGTCGCGTTCCTCGACTACTTCCTGAACGACCCCGCGGCCGGCCGGATCCTCGGCGTCGAACGGGGCGTGCCGCCGAACACCGAGGTGCGCGAGGCGGTGAAGGCGGAGCTCGAGGGCACGGAGCTGGCGACGGTGGAGTTCGTCGAGGCCGTCACCGGCGAGGTCGGAGCCGATCCGGAGCTCGCGCCGAGGGGCGGATCCGTGTTCGAGTCGGAGCTCTCCCGGATCGGGGAGTCCTTCATGTTCGGCCAGATCGATGCGGCCGCGGCCGCCCAGAGCCTGGTCGACGAGCTCGGCGCCGCCATCGCCTGAGGGGTTCTCGGGGCCTGCGCGGTGTCCGGGGACTGCGCGGCGCCCTGTGGGCGCGCACCGTCACCCGTCGGGAGCCGATCCGGAGCTCACGCAGTCCTCAGCCGACGGCGGTGGAGGCGTCAGGCGCGGCGGCCCGTTCCTGCGCGCGATCGGAGCGGGCGCGCACGATCCTGAGCGCGACGGTGTGGACCAGCATCGCCGCGGCGGCGGCGAGTCCGCCTCCGGTGCCGAGGAAGATCATCGGCAGTCCCGCCGAGTAGGTCCACAGCGTGCCCGCGACGGGGCCGATGCCGATTCCCAGCAGCGGGATCGCGGACAGGGCCAGCAGCGCGACCGCCGGGATCACCAGGGCGTGGGGAGACCAGCGGGTGGCAGCAGCGGCGAGGACCTGCAGCAGGGCCCCGCCGAGCACGAGGAGGATCACCGCGGGCGAGACGGTCACCTCGAGGGTCTGCGCCCAGATCAGAGCCCCGCGGGCCTGGCCCTGGAACATCGCCACCGCGCCGACAGCCAGCAGCACGGGGATGACGAGGACCCCGACCAGCGCGGCGGGCTGGGTGGTGACCGGTCGGCGACGGGCCAGCAGCAGGCACAGCCCGAGTCCTCCCAGCAGCGTGGGCAGGAGCAGAGCGTGCCCGAACACCAGCCCGTCGAGCACCACCCAGGGGATCACCGGGGAGGCGATCTCATAGACCAGCGACAGCAAGGGAGGGAAAGCGCTCGTGACCACGCCGAACAGGCCCAGCACCCCGGTGGTGAGCAGGCCCGCCGAGCTGGCGATGCCGCTGGCCGCCACGCTCGCGATCAGCAGGATCCCGCCGGCGAGGGCGAGGAGCGGCCCCACCAGCACCGCGACGTCCAGACCGGCCGGGAGCAGACCGTCGGCGGTGCTGCGCTGCTGGAGGATGCGGAACCACTGCCCACCGCCGTAGGAGATCAACCCGATCGCGACCGGAGTGATGACCAGGGCGTAGAGCGCAGTGAGGAGCCGTGCGGGCATCCGCGATCGGGCGGGGCGGGCGGGATCGGTGCTCACGGTGGCCTCCTGAACGGTGTCTGCTCAGTCGCCGAGCAGCCTGTCCACGTAAGCATTGCCGAACACCCGCTGCGGGTCCAGGTGCTCGCGCAGGGAGAGGAAGTCGCCCAGGCGCGGGTACTGCGCCCGCACCACCTCCGGATCGAGGGTGAACACCTTCCCCCAGTGCGGCCGCGGCGCGAAGGGGGCCAGGCGCTCCTCGATCTCGGGCAGCAGCGCCTCGACCTCTCCCGGCAGCTGCTTCCAGGTGAAGTGCACGCAGGCGCTGTCGCGCTGGTGGGCCGGGGAGAGCCACAGGTCATCCGCCGCGACGGTGCGCACCTCGGAGGCGTGCAGCAGCGGCCGGATCCTCTCGCCCAGCGGCATCACCGCCGCGAGCGCAGCGGCGATCTGCTCGCGCGCCACGAAGTACTCCGACTGGATCTCCGCCCCGCTGCTGGGGGTGAAGGCGAGCCGGAAGTGGGGCAGTCGTTCATGGGCGGGGCCGGGCGCGCCGGTCTGATCCGTGCAGTGATCCGCGGGATGGTCCGGCAGCGGGTGCACGGCCTCGAGGCTGCGCCGGCCGCCCAGCCAGTGCTCGGGCAGCTCGGGATCCCCCGGGGCGGCGTCCGTGCCGGCCGCCTGCTTCACCCAGGCCTGGGCGATGTGCCCGTCCCAGTGGTGGAACAGGCTCACGCTGTATCCCGCGCCGAGGGCGGTGGAGAGCCCTGCCTGGTCCATGCTCTCCGCGGCGAGGTCCCGGTGGACGCTCTGACGCATCGCGAAGGCGGGCACCAGATCGAGGGTCAGATGGGTGACGATCCCCAGGGCCCCCAGGGCGAGCACCGCCCCGTCGAAGACCTCGGGATCCTGCTCCCGGGAGAGCGTGAGCAGGTCGCCGCTCGCGGTGACCAGGTCGATCGCCCGCACGGAGGAGGCGAGCAAGCGGTGGGCATCCCCCGAGCCATGGGTGCCGGTCGCGCTCGCCCCGCCCACCGAGATGTGCGGCAGCGACCCCATCGACGACAGGGCGAGGCCACGTGCGTGCGCGGCGACGGCGAGCTCCCCGTAGCGCACCCCGGCCCCGACCCGCACCGTCCGCGACGAGGTGTCGAACTCGACCTCGGGTGGCAGCGCGGCGAGTGTCACGAGCGGACCGTCGGACGCCGCGACCTCGGAGAACGAGTGCCGGGTGCCGAGCGCCCGGATCCGATCGCTGCGCCCCACCAGTGACTGGAGCTCCGGGACGGAGGTGGGGGAGTGCAGCGGGCCGGGTCCGTAGTCCACGGTCCCGGACCAGCTGCGCCCGGGCGCCGGGCCGGTCATCTCAGAACCCCTGGGCGAGGCGGTGGTAGACCTGGTTCGTGCGCAGCTCCTGGGCGAAGGAGCGCACGGTGGTGTCCTCGTCGATGATCGCGAGCTCGAGGTCGCCGATCTGGGCGAGGTCCTCCCAGGTCTCGAGGTCCACGGCGCTGCTCATCACGGTGTGGTGGGCGGCGCCGGCGGTCAGCCAGCACTCGGCCGACGTCGCGAAATCGGGGGCGGGCTCCCAGACGGCGCAGGCCACGGGCAGGTTCGGCAGCTCCTCGTCGGGCTCGACCACGTTCACGACGTTCGCGATGAGGCGGAACCGCTCGCGCATGTCGCTCATCGCGACCACCACGGCGGGGCCGGGATCGGCGGTGAACTTCAGGCGCACCGGGTCCTCGCGGTCGCCGATCCCCAGCGGGTGGATCTCGAGCGAGGGCCTCGCGGTGGTGAGGGAGGGGGAGACCTCGAGCATGTGTGCGCCCAGGATCTTCTCCTTCCCGGGGGTGAGCTCGTAGGTGTAGTCCTCCATCAGGGAGGCGCCGCCGGGCAGGCCGTGGCCCATCACCGCGGCCAC
>DXDT01000052.1 GCA_019115335.1 Candidatus Brachybacterium merdigallinarum | reverse complement strand
GGACTGGGCCAAGGTGCCCTACGAGGTGCTCTCCCGGATCTCGACCCGCATCACCAACGAGGTCTCCGAGATCAACCGCGTCACCCTCGACATCACCTCGAAGCCCCCGGGCACGATCGAGTGGGAGTGAGCCCCCGCTGATCCGACGCGGTCGCGGCCGCGCGGAGAGGGGGGAGCGACGACGGCGGGGGACTCCGGGCCGGATCCTCCGCCGTCGTCGTCCCGCCGTCGGGCCCTCGACGCACGTTCCCGACCGATCGGCCGTTCCCGACCGACCGGCGGGGAGGAGCCTTGCCGCGACGGGCGGCGAAGGGTTACGTTCCCCGGACGTCGCTGAGCGGTCGTCCTCCGTCGGCCCCGCGACATCCCCGAGCGAGGAGGACGGACCGATGGCCGAGGCCGGGACCGACACGATCACGACGCAGGTGCCCTCGAGGCTGGACCGCCTGCCCTGGTCCCGCTTCCACTGGCGCGTAGTGATCGGGCTCGGCAGCGTGTGGATCCTCGACGGCCTCGAGGTGACGATGGTCGGCAACGTGGCCGCCCGGCTCACCGAGGACGGCAGCGGCCTGGACATCTCCGCCGCCCAGATCGGCGTCGCGGGTGCCATCTACATCGTCGGCGCCTGCCTCGGTGCGCTCTTCTTCGGCCAGCTCACCGACCGGCTGGGCCGCAAGAAGCTCTTCCTGTGGACGCTCGTGCTCTACCTCGTGGCCACCGTGGCGACGGCCTTCTCCTTCTCCCCCTGGTACTTCTTCCTCTGCCGCTTCCTGACCGGCGCCGGGATCGGCGGCGAGTACGCGGCCATCAACTCCGCGATCGACGAGCTGATCCCCGCGAGGGTACGTGGGCGGGTCGACCTGATCATCAACGGCTCCTACTGGCTGGGCTCGGCCGCGGGCTCCGCGCTGTCGCTGGTGCTGCTCAGCACGGTGCTGCTGCCCATCGATCTGGGATGGCGACTGGCCTTCGGCTTCGGCGCGGTCCTCGGCATCTGCGTGCTGATCGTGCGGCGCCACGTGCCGGAGAGCCCCCGCTGGCTGTTCATCCACGGCCGCGAGGAGGAGGCCGAACGGATCGTGTGTGGGATCGAGGAGGGCATCGAGGAGGAACGGGGCGAGAAGCTGCCCGCGGCGGAGGGCTCGCTCACGATCCGTCAGCGCAGGGCGATCCCGTTCCGGGAGATCGCCGCGGTCGCGTTCCGCAAGTATCCGCGGCGTTCGATCCTGTGCCTGGCGCTGTTCGTCGGACAGGCGTTCCTCTACAACGGCATCACCTTCAACCTCGGCGTTCTGCTCTCGTCCTTCTACGACGTGGGCGCGTCGCTCGCCCCGCTCTTCATCATCTTCTGGGCGCTGTCGAACTTCGCCGGGCCGGTGATCCTGGGACACTTCTTCGACAGCGTCGGCCGCAAACCGATGATCACCCTCGCCTATCTCGGCAGCGCCGTGGTGACCCTGCCCCTGGCGTGGGTGTTCCTCAGCCAGACCGGCGGGCTCACCGCCTTCATGATCCTGCTGGTGATCACGTTCTTCCTCGCCTCCTCCGGCGCCAGCGCCGCCTATCTGACGGTGAGCGAGATCTTCCCGATGGAGACGCGAGCGCTCGCGATCGCCTTCTTCTACGCGCTCGGGACCGCGGCCGGCGGCATCGTCGGCCCGCTGCTGTTCGGAAGCCTCATCGAGACGGGGGAGCGGATTCCGGTGGCCATCGGCTTCCTGATCGCCGCGGCGGTGATGTCCCTCGGCGGCGTCGCCGAGCTGGTGTTCGGCGTCCGCGCCGAGGGGCAGGAGCTCGAGGACCTCGCCACCCCGCTCACCGCGCAGGAGGGCGACGGCCCCGGCGACGGCGACGGCGAGCGCGGCGGAGCAGGGACGGGTGATCGAGCATGACGCCCGTAGGGTGCCTGGTGTTCGGCCACCGGCCTGCCTTCCGCGCCGAAGGTCGCACGATGCGCTGGGAGTGCGAGCGGGGCTGCGGAGAAGGCGGAGGCGCGAAGAGCTACGACACCGCAGCCGAGGCGGAGCGCTTCGCCGCGGCCTTCGACCGGCGCGGTGACGCCCGCCTCGGTGAGCGCGCCCCGCTGCTGGGCATGTTCCCGCTGCGGCTCTGGCGATGGATGCGCGGGCGCGGCGGGCCCAGCGCCTGACCGGCGCCGTGCTGCCCGGTGCGCCGGCGGGTCACGCCGAGGGCGGCGGCTCCAGCAGACGCGAGGGATGCGAGGGCGCGGTCGCATGCCAGGAGTGGGTCCGCTCGTAGATCTCCCATCCCATCGAGGCATAGATCCGGTCCGCGCCGGTGGGGGAGTCCTCGTCCACCTCGAGGTCGACGAACGTCCGCCCGCGCTCGGCGGCGTCGCGCAGCGCGGCCCGCAGCAGGGACTTCGCGATCCCGTGCCCGCGGGCGCTGCGGTGCACCCCGAGGTATTCCAGATACGTGCCCTCGCCGCGGGTCGCGGTGGCCTTGATCGGGGCGGCGACGAGGCCGCCCGCGGGCAGCCACCGGCCCTCCCGCTCGATCTCCGCGATCCACCAGTGGTCCCAGTCCGCCTCGTACGGAGCCTCGATCAGTCGCTGGACGAACTCGGCGAAGGACTCACGGTAGGACCCCCAGTGGTCGGCGAACGACTCCTCGAGCATCCGGTGCACGGTGCGGACGTCCTGGGCGACCGGCAGGCCGAACTCGTGACGGTGCACGCGCCGGACCCGGGTGCCCTCGCGCGGGGCGGGCAGCGAGGTCGCCTCC
>DXDT01000051.1 GCA_019115335.1 Candidatus Brachybacterium merdigallinarum | reverse complement strand
CCGGCACGCCGCCGCCGGATCCCGCGTCGCCTGTGGCCTGCTGATGGGCGGGCAGGCGCACGCTGAAGTCGTGGTCCCGCACGTAGGAGGAGAAGTTGTTCCCGGTGATCCCCGGCAGGCGCTCGCCGGTCGCGCGGTCCAGGATCCGCACGTCGAGCATCTCGATCAGCGGGAGCCCCTCACCGCCGTCGGCGGGTTCCGCCCCTGCGCCCAGGTGCAGGTCCGCCGAGACGATGTCGAGCTCCACGGCGTAGCGGTCCCCGCCGCCCGCGAGCTCGTTCGCGCGCTCGTCGATCATGCGCAGGGCGCGGCGGAGGTTCTCGCGACGGTCCTGCCCCCGCGCCAGGTTGGCGAAGTTCGTGGTGATCCTCGAGCCGTTCGCCGGGACGTAGTCCTCGTCGAAGCGGGTCGTGCGGATGCTGAACCTGAATCCGGTCGTCGCAGTGCTCTCGGTCGTCACGGTGCCCTCGGTCGTCATGCTGCCCCCGTTCGTGATGGTCTCTCAGCCGTCATGGTGCGACGAGCGTACGCATGATCACCTGCCATAGCCCCATCAGGACACTTGGGTGCACGGCATAGTCGTTTCCTATGTCAGGGTCTCGACACCGAACTCTGCGACCACATCGCGCATCTCGGCGACGAAGCGCCCCGCCTGGCCGGTGAGCGGCACGGAGGCGAGCCCGATCCAGCCGATCTCGATCCGCTCGTCCACGTCGAGCGGCACGGCGATGATCGACGGATCCAGATCGTCGGAGACGATGCCGGTGGAGATCGTGTAGCCGTCCAGCCCGATCATCAGGTTGAAGATCGTGGCCCGATCGCTGACCCGGATGTCCTGGGCCGCGGAGCGCGTGGAGAGGATCTCCTCGGCGAAGTAGAAGGAGTTGTCGGTCCCCTGGTCGAACGTGAGCCGGGGCAGGTGCTCGAGGTCGTCGAGGGTGACCCGACGGCGCGAGGCCAGCGGGTTCGTCCGGGCGACGAAGATGTGCGGGTGCGCCAGGAACAGCGGGGTGAAGGCGAGGTCGGAGTCCCGCAGCAGCTTGTCGATGACCTGCCGGTTGAAGTCGCTGCGGTAGAGGACACCGATGTCGCTGCGCAGCGTCCGCACGTCCTCGATGATGTCCGCGGTGCGGGTCTCGCGCAGCGTGAAAGCGTACTTCGCGGCCTGCGAGGCCTTCACCATACGCACGAACGCCTCCACCACGAAGGAGTAGTGCTGTGCGGAGACCGCCAGCAGGCGGCGCGACGGCGGGCGCCCGAGATAGCGCTGCTCGAGCAGCTCGGCCTGCTCGACCACCTGGCGGGCGTAGCCGAGGAACTCGATGCCGTCCTCGGTCAGGGCCGCTCCGCGCACGGAGCGCCGCAGGAGGGCGCGTCCCACACGGCGCTCGAGATCCTTCATCGCCGTGGACATCGTCGGCTGGGACACGTGGAGCAGATCCGCGGCCGCGGTGAGGGAGCCCTCCGCGGCGACCTCGACGAAGTACCGCAGCTGCTGCAATGTGATCCCGTGCGCCGTCCCGACGCCACCGCGTGCCATCGTCGCAGGCTATCCCACCGTGTGCGAGAGCCGGGAACGGGGTGCCCGTGGCCCGGCCGCTACACTGGGGCGGTCCATCCGACCTAGGGGAAGCGCTTCGTGTTCAACAACCTCTCCGATCGCATCACAGCCAGCCTCAAGGGGCTGCGCGGCCACGGCCGCCTGAACGAGGCGGACGTCGACAAGACCATCCGCGAGATCCGGCGGGCCCTGCTCGACGCCGACGTCGCGGTCTCCGTGGTGCGCGATTTCACCGGCCGCGTGCGCGAGCGCGCGCTCGGCGATGAGGTCTCCAAGGCGCTGAACCCAGCCCAGCAGGTCGTCAAGATCGTCAACGACCAGCTCATCGAGGTCCTCGGCGGCGAGGCGCGGCAGCTGCACTGGTCGAAGAACCCACCCACGGTGATCATGCTCGCGGGCCTGCAGGGCGCCGGTAAGACCACTCTGGCGGGCAAGCTCGCGAAGTGGATGAAGTCCGAGGGGCACACCCCGCTGCTGATCGCCGCTGACCTCCAGCGCCCCAACGCCGTGAACCAGCTGCAGATCGTCGGTGAGCGCGCCGGGGTGCCGGTCTACGCCCCCGAGCCCGGCAACGGCGTGGGCGATCCGGTGCAGGTGGCGCTGAACGGCGTCTCCACCGCACAGTTCCAGCAGCACGACGTGGTGATCGTCGACACCGCCGGCCGCCTCGGCATCGACGAGGAGATGATGCAGCAGGCGCGGGACATCCGCGATGCCGTGAATCCCCACGAGACCCTGTTCGTGGTCGACGCGATGATCGGCCAGGATGCCGCGCGGGTGGCGGAGTCCTTCCGTGACGGCGTCGGCTTCACCGGTGTGGTGCTCTCCAAGCTCGACGGCGACGCCCGCGGTGGTGCGGCGCTGTCCATCACCGGCGTCACCGAGCGCCCGATCCTGTTCGCGTCCACCGGTGAGAGCCTCGACGACTTCGAGCGCTTCCACCCGGACCGCATGGCCGGCCGGATCCTCGACATGGGTGACGTGCTCACCCTCATCGAGCAGGCGGAGAAGGCCTTCGACCAGAAGGAGGCGGAGAAGGCGGCCGCCAAGCTCGCCTCCGGGGAGGACTTCACCCTCGACGACTTCCTCGCCCAGATGCAGCAGCTCAAGAACATGGGCAACATCAAGAAGATGCTCGGGATGCTGCCGAACATGGGCCAGTACCGCGAGGCGCTCGAGAACTTCGACGAGCGGGAGCTGGGCCGCGTCGAGGCGATCATCCGCTCGATGACCCCCGAGGAGCGCAACAACCCCAAGATCCTCAACGGTTCACGCCGCAACCGCATCGCCAAGGGCTCCGGGACCACGGTCCAGCAGATCAACCAGCTGCTCGAGCGCTTCAAGCAGGCCCAGCAGATGATGCGGACCATGGGCCAGGGCATGGCCGGCGGCGGCATGCCGGGGATGCCCGGCGGCCCCGGCATGGGCATGGGCAAGAAGTCGCGCGGTCGTCAGCAGGCACCGCAGCGCACCAAGAAGTCGAAGTCCAAGAACCCCGCCAAGGCAGCGCGGGAGCAGGCCGAGGCCGCCAGGCGCGCCGCGGAGGGACCGAGCACCGGAGGGTCTGCCTTCGGCGGCGGGATCGGGGGCGGTCGAGCAGATGGCGCGGCCGAGGACTTCGATCCCACGAACTTCGATCCCAG
>DXDT01000050.1 GCA_019115335.1 Candidatus Brachybacterium merdigallinarum | reverse complement strand
TTCACGCAAGAAGGTGAAGATCCCCGACGCCTGTGCCGCCATGGGAGTCCGGACGGCCGACATCTTCACGGTGCTCCGGATGACTGGAGGGGTGCTCCAACTACGTGATGAGGCAGAACGCGGAGGCGTCGCAGGCACAGTGGCACCGACCATCCCAGGGCTCGACTGATCGCCCTGCAGGCATCACAAGCGGCTGGCAGGAGAACTGCATCGCGGTCTATCACCGCGCTATTCGCTGAACGATGCAGGGCGACCGGTCCCAACTGGCCCTATGACTCCGGCTCCGGTGCCCTCACCGGCGTCCAGGTCGCGACCCGCCACCCGCCGGAGCGAGAACAGTTCCCGGGACGCGACCGCAGCCGTACTCTTGAGCCGCACGATGCTCGAGAGCGGCCCGGCCCCCTCTCTCCAACTCTCCGATGAGGATCACAATGCACGCACTGACCGGCGAGATCCAGACCTACCTCGACGCCCTCGGCACGGAGGACGGCTCCGAGGAAATGCTCGCCGCGATGCGCCTCGTGGGGACCGAGTTCTCTATGCTGGAGTTCACCTCTGCCGGGATGCACGAGAGGTTTCTCGAGTTCCGCCGCGGCGGAGTCGAGATGATGGTCATCGACGGGATTCTCGAGACGATCTTCTTCCAGCTCGCGGAGAGCGAGGAGGAGGCCGCCTACCCGCGTCCAGGCGCGCTGATCCCGGGCCTCCACCATGGCATGTCCCGGCAGGCGGCGATCGAGCAGCTCGGGCCCCCGCTCCGGGACGAGCCCGGGTACCTGCGGTTCGCGATCGGGGACGCGTTCGCGATCCTGCACCTCCAGGAGGGTGGCGTCGAACAGGTCACCCTCCAGGCCGCGGTCTCCGGTGCGGGGGAGGGGGCGCCCTCGGAGGAGCCGTCGGCAGGGGAGGGGACGTCGACGACCGCCGTGCCCGAGGCGCCGCTCACCGGGGAGATCACGAGGTTCATCGAGGTCGTCGGGTCCCGAGAAGGCGTCCGGGCATCGGCGGAGATCATCGCGGACTTCGGCCCTCGCATCGACAGCCACCCGCTCGAGGACGAGCACGGCAGCGGCGTGTTCGTCGCCCTCACGGATGGTGGGGTGGACCTGCAGTACCGGAACGACACTGTGGAGGGCGCGCTGATCCATACCTCAGACCGTGAGCGCACTCCCTACCCGCGCCTCGGCGCGCTCGTCGAGGGCCTGGCGTTCCCCGCCACCCGCGTCGACGTGAGGGACGCACTCGGCGCCGCCGAGACGCCGCGGGCGGACATCGACCTGTACCACGCCCAGGGGCGCCGCGTCCTGTTCAACTACACCGGTGACGAGCTCACCACCATCAGCATCGTCCACCTGCCCGCCCGGTGAGCACTCGCCGCACGGATCGGGTGCCGAGTCGATCCCCGTCGCCGGGCGGGAGCCGGTCCCTCCTGGCGCACCCCCAGGTCCGGGCACCTTCCCAGCGGCTCGCAGCGGCTCACCACCACCCGGAATGTCCCCACGCTCTGCCACACTGACCTCACCACCGAGCCGAGGAGACCAGGCATGACCAGCGAATGGCAGGGGGTCCTCGACCCCGATGTGCTGAACGACGATCTCGTCGACCATGCCGCGCGCCTCGCCGACGCCGCGAAGGTGGGCCGCTGGGAGACGGTGCACGACCTTGTCGAGCAGGACACCTGGAGCGGCGCGAACCAGTGGCGGATCGACGGCCGCTCCTGGTTCACCCCGCTGCATCAGGTGGCATGGCTCGGCGCTCCCGCGAAGGTGGCTGAGCGACTGCTCCGCGCCGGCGCGTGGCGCTCGCTGCGCACGGCAGACGGTGACCGACCGATCGACATCGCCCGCCGGTGCGGCCACCACCACCTGCTCGACACGCTCGCCGTGCGCGAGGTCAGCGCGAGCGATCAGCGGCGTTTCGCGGCGTGGGACTCGCACCTCGCGGCCCTGATCGCCGAGCGCACTCGGCCGCTGGAGCCGGTCCGCTTCCGTCCCGTGCCCACCGATCTGCTGGTCATGGAGCAGATGGAGACCCTGTGGGTCCCGTACCCCGGGATGTACGGAGGGTTCAGTCTCTCCGTCCACCGCGGCCGGCTCGTCGTGGAGAGCTGGAGCCGTGTGGCGGGCGGTTCGGGCCAGGCCCACGTCATCACCGAGGGCGGGTGCGTGATGGTTGAGGAGGGCTTCGTCTGATCCAGCGGCGCCGGCCGCTCGATCTCGACGCGGCCACGGTCCGTCACCGGGGACCGACGGGGATCTCCTCGCCGCGGAGTGCGAGCCGGTACGGGCCGACGCCGGTACCGAAAGCAGTCTTCGTCCGCTCACGGAGCTCCGTGAGCCAGGCACGGCGCACCTCCGCCGGGCTGTACCAGGACCCCTTCTTCGCCCCGGACCATTGAACCCCGCGCCCGGCTTCGCGTAGCCTGGCCAGCCCACCCGGGGAGAGGAACGATGGAGCAGCACACCGCGCAGCCTTCTTCCGCGCAGCGCACCGAGCCGCACACCGCACAGGACACCGCGCAGCGCAACGTCCCGTCCGCCGAGAAGACACCCCGCAAGGACGGGGAGTTCCTCGGCCCGCCGCGCCCGGGTCGTCGGTCTGTGTTCAGCCTGATCGCCTTCGGCCTGCTGCTCACCGCCACGCTCGCGATCGACGGCTTCACCGACGTCCCGCCGATGCCCGGCACCGCCTTGATCGCCGCGGGGTTCATGCTCCTCCTCGGCGTCGCAGAACTGCTGGACCCCACGTCACGACGACTTGTGATCGGGGTGCGCTTCGGCGGCGTCGTGATGGCGCTGCTCGGCCTGGTGGTGAAGCTCGTCGGCTGACGCCGGCACGGCGGCCGAGCCGTCGGTCGCAGGCGACGTGTACCGATGGCGAACGCCGACGGCCTCCACCGCACTCACGGACACCCTCGGGCCCCGAGATGGGTGCGATTCTGAACCACTTCAGCGCAGGCAGTGGTTCAGAATCGCACCCGATTCACCCCAGGCGGAGGCCCGTCGCCTCACCCGGCAGCGTCACTCCGCCGCCTCGACCTCCAGCGCGATCTGCACACTCTCCAGCCCCGGCGCGCTGACGGTCACGGTCGCGGTGCCGGGCTGGACGGGCCGGATCACGGCGAGGGCGCGGCCGTCGAAGGTGCGCCAGGTGGCGTCCGCGAAGCGCTCCTCGGTGGCGGGGCGGGCGCTGGCCATCCCGGCGAGCACCACCGCCGCGCCGCCGCCCGCTGCCGCGCCGTCGCCCACTGCCGCGCCGTCGCCCGCTGCTCCGCCGTCGCCCACTGCAGCACCATCGCCCACCGCCGCGCCGTCGACCGTCACGGTCACGGGGTGCTCGGCCGCGCTCGCGAGGGTCCCGTCGGCGTCGCGCAGCTCGATCTCGACGAAGGCGAGATCGTCGTCATCAGCCCGCAGCACGGTCCGATCCGCGCGCGCCACGAGGCGCTCCTGCCCGGCGGTGCGCAGCGCCGTGCGGCCCACCTCGGCACCGTCGCGCCATGCCACCGCGACCAGCTCACCCGGCTGGTACTCGGTCTCCAGCTCGGCGAGCATCGGCAGGCGGGTGCCCACCTCGGCCCGCGCCACCTCGGCGCCGTCCAGCTCGAGCGAGACCGCATCGGCGTCGGCGTACACCTCGACCTGCACGGCCTGGCCCTCGCAGCCCGGCCAGGTCCACGAGGAGATCGAGTCCGACCACGCCCACGGGGACTGCATGGTGATGGTGTGGTCACGGTGCTCGGGGCGCAGCACGGCGATGTACGGCTCCGTACGCAGCCCGAACACGATCTCGCGGTAGTAGGAGACGGGCCGGCGGTGACCGGTGATGTCCAGATCCCCGGTCCACGCGGTCAGGTAGGGGTACTCCCGCTCGAGCGCGGCGACGGCGGCACGGTCCTCCGCATAGGCGGTCGCGCCGATCCCCACCTCGCCGAGGTAGTCCCAGCCGGTCCAGGTGAAGTCCCCGATCACGTGCGGATGCTCGAGCACCAGCGGCCACAGCTGCCCGATCTTCGGAGCGAAGGTCTCCGAGCCGACGATCACGCGGGAGGGGAACCGCTCCGCATCCAGGCCGTACCGGGCCTCGGCGTAGTTGAAGCCCACCACGTCCAGCACGGAGCTGGACTCCTCGGTGCGCACGGTCGCGGCCTCGCTCGCCCCCACCAGGTTGAACACGTCGCCGGCCTCGTTCAGCGGCACCGACGGGTCCAGCACGTCCCCGGCCTGGTCGATCACCGCGAGCATGGCGTTCACCCCGTTGGTGACGGGGCGGGTGGGGTCCAGCGCCCGCACCTGCTCGGCGAGCTGCCGGGCGAGCCGGGAGCCGTGCGGGGTGCCGGTCTCGATGATCTCGTTGCCGATCGAGTACATGATCACGCTGGGGTGGTTGCGGTCCTTGGCGATCATCGCCGCGAGATCCTCCCGCCACCACTGCGGGAAGTCCAGCGCATAGTCCTGCATGGACTTGAAACGGGTCCACATGTCGAAGGCCTCGTCCATCACCAGCATCCCCAGCCGGTCGCAGGCCTCGAGCATGGCGGAGGAGAACGGGTTGTGGGAGGCGCGCAGGGCGTTGAACCCGGCCTCCTTCAGCAGCTCGATCCGCCGCTCCTCGGCCCGGCCGATCGCCGCGCCGCCCAGCGGTCCGTTGTCGTGATGCACGCAGGCGCCGCGCAGCAGGGTCGCCACCCCGTTGATCCGCAGCCCACGCCGGGGGTCGACGCTGATCGTCCGCACCCCGAAGGTCTCGACGACCAGCTCCTCACCGCCGGCCTCCTCAGTGCCGTTCTCGTCGCTGCCGCCGAGCGCCACCTCGGCGGTGTGCAGGTGCGGGGTCTCCGGTGACCACAGGGCGGGGTCGGTGAGCCAGAACCGCTGGCGCACCAGCGCCTCCTCGCCGGGGATCAGCGTCACCGGTGAGTCCTCGACGCCGACGCTCTCCCCGCCCGGCCCCCGCAGCATGGTGCGCACCCGACGGGTCGCGGTGAGGGGCGAGGCGTTGCGCACGGTGGTCGCGACTTCGACGGTCGCAAGGTCCTCCTCGAGCTCGAGCGTCCGCACGGTGACCCCGTCGGGCACCACGTGCACAGCGGGTGCGACGTGCAGCCGCACCGGCCGGTGCAGGCCCGCCCCGGAGTACCAGCGGGAGTCCTCGCCGGTGCGCACCTCGATCCGCAGCTCGTTGGT
>DXDT01000049.1 GCA_019115335.1 Candidatus Brachybacterium merdigallinarum | reverse complement strand
GCCGGCCAGCGCTCTCGAACGCCCCCTCGAGAGCGGTGGCCGCGTCGTCGAGCAGTCGCCGGGCGCGACGGTCCCCGACCGCGCCGCCCAGCACCGCCCCGGTGCGCTCCGTCCAGCGCAGTCGCACCACCGTCTCCGCGGCAGGCGGTGCCTCTGCGGCGGCGCCGGGGGCCGGGGCGATCTCGAGCGCGGCGTGGACGTAGAAGTGCTTGCCGGCCAGCGCTCCCAGGAAGGTCGAGCGGCGGCGGTCGCCCCGCTCGATGAGTACGATGCCCTCCCCCTGCTCCCGCAGCCGCCATCCAAGACCCGTGAGGGTCTCCCGGGCGGTGCCTGCCGCCGGCGCGCTCCCGCCGCTGACCCGCATCCGCAGCTCTCTGAGCACCGGCGGCGGCAGCCCGCCGCCGGGGACCGGGGTGATCATGTCGCAGCCGGGTCCGGCGGGCGCGGCACCGAAGGGTCGGGGCGGTGCGGGCCCAGACGGCGCAGCTCGGCATTGCCCAGGTGCGGCACCTCGCGGTGCTCGTGCGGGTCCCGGCCCTCCCCCAGGGCCAGGGCGATCTGCAGGACGTCCCCGTGGGCGACCAGCACCACGTGCGGCGCCGGCGGGTTCCCGGCGGCAGCCAGGATCGAGGCGTCGGCGATCGCGGCGCCGACGCGAGCGGCGACCGCGGGGACCGGTTCGACGTCCCCCTCCGGGGTGCGGTGTTCCCGGTCGGCCTCCCACACGGTCTCGTAGGCGCTGGCCGGGCCCTCGTCGTGGATGCCGAAGCGTCGCTCGCGCAGGCGCTGGTCGATGCGCACCGGCCCGGCGCCGAGCTGGGCGGCGAACACCTCGGCGGTCTCGCGGGCGCGCACGAAGTCGCTGCTGATCACGAGGGTGTCCGGGCTGAGGCCCTGTGCGCGGGCGGCCTCCGCCGCGTCCCGGGCCTGGGCCCGGCCGGCCGCGGTCAGCCCCACCTCGGTGAGCGCGCGGGGGCCGGGGAGCGAGACGATCAGCCCCTGGACGTTCGCGGTTGACTCCCCGTGGCGCAGCACCCACAGTTCCGCGTCGGCAGGCACAGCGGGCTCAGGGCTCGATGATCTTGCCGGGGTTCAGGTTCCGCCCCGGGTCGTTGTCCGCGAACAGGCCGCGCACCATGCGTGCACCCACCTCGCCGATGTCCTGGGTGATCCAGGGACGGTGCTCGATGCCCACGGCGTGGTGGTGGGAGACCGGGGAGCCGAGGTCCACGAAGGTCTGCTGCACGGCGTTCTTCGCGTCCTGGTACTCCTCCAGGGCCGTCTCCTCGCTGGTGTACGGGAAGGCGAAGGTGAAGTAGAGGCAGGCACCGCCGTGGTAGGTGTGGGACATGTGGCAGAACATGAAGCCGGGGCCGCCGGCTCGGGCCCGGGCCGCGTAGTAGTTCTGGTACACGGTGGCGTGGATCTCGTTGAGGTCGGACCAGGAGCCGCCGGTCTCGCACACGTCCCCGAACACCTGGTAGTTCAGCAGGAAGTCGCGCAGGTAGGGGGTGTCGAACTTCTTCTGGTCGTACACCGCGCCGGGGCCGGCGCCGAGGGTGATGCCGCCGTTCTTGGCGACGATCTTCTTGACCTGGGCCTGGTCGCGCTCGACCCGCTCCTTGGTGCCCTCGAAGCAGACGTAGGAGATGCACATCTCCTCAGTGGTGTCCCAGCCGCGGGAGCGCAGGTAGGCGAACAGGCCGTCCTGCACCTTCGCCATCACCTTGGACTTGGTGGACGTGGGCTCCTTCACCAGGGCCAGGCTGAAGCGGGTCTCAGGCCCGTCGGAGAGCCGGGTGAAGGTGGGCTTGACCTCGGAGCGGGCGATCGCGTGCATCCCGCGGATGCCGTGCTCCCAGTCGGGGTACATGTAGGCGATGACCTGGCGCACGGGCGCGATGCGGTGCACCTGCACGGTGGCCTCGGTGATGATGCCGAGCCGGCCCTCGCTGCCCAGGATCATCTCGTGGACGCTGGGGCCGGAGTCGCGGCCCGGCACGGCCTTGGTGACGACGGTGCCGTCGGGGTGGACCATGCGCAGGCCGCGCACGATCTGCTCGATGTCCCCGTACTTGTCGGACTGCATGCCGGTGGAGCGGGTCGCGGCCCAGCCGCCGAGGGTCGAGTAGGTGAAGGAGTCAGGGAAGTGGCCCATGGTCCACCCCAGGGCGCTGAGCTGCTCCTCGAGGTCCGGGCCGTAGGCGCCGGCCTGCACCCGGGCCAGGCCCGAGGTGTCGTCGATCTCGAGCACCTCGCGCATCCGGCCCATGTTCAGGGACAGGGTGGGGCGCTGCTCGGCGGCGTCGGGCGTCACCGAGCCGGAGATGTTGGAGCCGCCGCCGTAGGGGATCAGCACCAGGTCCTGCTCGAGGGCGAGGCGCAGCACCGCGGCGACGTCCTCCTCGGTGCCCGGGTACACGACCGCGTCGACGATCCGGGTGAAGTCGCCGTGGCGGGCGCGGAACAGGTCCGGCAGGGAGCGACCGAAGGAGTGCACGACCCGGAACTCGTCGTCGTCGCGCAGGTTGTCCTCGCCGAGCACCGCGACCAGCGCCTCCCGCTGGGCGGCGGAGAGGCGGCTGGCAGGGACCTCGAAATCGGTCAGCAGCGGCTCGGTCGGCTCCTCCATCTCGAAGAGGTCCAGGCCGATCTTCTCCTTGGCCAGCGGCTGGAACCCGGGCTTGTTGCGCCAGTTGAACGTGACGTCGTCCAGCCCCCAGCCCCACCACTTGTGGCGCTTGACCTCGTCGACCCGCAGCGGTGTGCTCATTCGGTGTCCTCCTCGCGCGGACGCTCGGCGCCCAGCACGTCCTCGTAGTTCTCCTCGTACAGGGCCTGGACCCGCTCACGGATGCGGCTGGTGAAGTCCACGGCCGACTCACCGTCGAGCGCGAGGAGCGGCTCCCCGAAGACTACTCGCACCGGCGGGCGTCCCTTCTTCGGCCAGCTGCGGCCCTTGGGCATCGCCTCGTAGCCGCCCACCATCGCCGCCGGTATCACCGGGACTCCCACGCCGATCGCGAGCGCCGCGGCACCGGGCTTGAAGTCGCCGATCCGGCCGGTCTGCTGGCGACCGCCCTCGGGGAACACCAGGATCGGCACCCCGGAGCGCAGCAGGCGCCGGGAGGTGCCGGAGTGCTTGCGGGAGCCGTCGCGGTCGATCGGGAAGGCGTTGAACAGCCAGCGCACGAAGGCGCGGCGGTACCAGATGGTGAAGAAGTAGTCCGCCGCGACCCCGGTGGAGAGGAACTTCGCCTGGGCCCAGGGCAGCCCGCCGGCCAGCAGTGGGGCGTCGACGTGGCTGGTGTGGTTGGCGACCAGCACGAAGGGGCCGCGCACGGTGCGCACCCGGCGGTGGACGACGGTGGAGGGGGTGATCGCGGATCGCACGACCATCCGGAACACGCCGCGCTGCAGGACGAAGCGGACCGCTGCCCGCCACCGGGAGCGGTACTTCTTCAGCCCGCCCTCGGGGATGTCCCAGCCCTCGGCGCGGGACGGCGCCGACAGCGACTGCGCCCGGCGAGCCGCCTCGTCCTCGCGCGCCGCACGCGCGGACTGCGGGGTCTCGGCAGGCTGCGGCTGCGGCTTCCCGCGCCGTCGCGGCGCGGGGTCCGGCTGGTTCGACGGCTGGCGCTGCACCCGGTTCACTTCTCCCGACGACGACGACTGCTGAGCAGGGCGCTGAGCCGGGCGACGAGGCTGCGAGGCGTGCCCCGCAGGACCCCGGCGATCAGCTTCCACCGCAGGGACGGCACGCTGACGGGCTTGCCGCGGGCGACGTCCTCGAGGCATTCGCGCACCAGCTGCTCCGCGTCCAGCCACAGCGGGCCGGGGATCGAGGAGCCCTTGATCCCGGCGCGGGCGTGGAACTCGGTGCGCACCCAGCCCGGCATCAGCGCGGTGACCTGCACCCCGGTGCCGGCCAGCTGCACGCCGAGGGACTCGGAGTAGTTGCCCACCCACGCCTTGATGGCCGAGTAGTTGTTCTGGGTGACCAGCGCGGAGACGGAGCCCACATTGATGATCCAACCCCGCCCGCGGCGGGACATGCCGCGCCCGGCGGCGCCGCCGAGCTTGAGGACCGCGCGGATCATCACCTCGAAGCCGAGGTCGTGCTCGGAGAGGTCCTCCTCCAGCAGGCTCGCGCGCACCGAGAAGCCGGCGTTGTTCACCAGGATGTCGACGGGGTCGGTGTCGGTCTCGAGACGGTCGGCGACGATCTGCTGCGCCTCGCGATCCGCGAGGTCCGCGGCGAGGGTCTGGACGTCCACTCCGTACCGGTCGCGCAGCTGCTGCGCGAACTCCGACAGACGTGACGCATCCCGCGCGACGAGGACGAGGTCCACGCCGCGACCTGCGAATGCTTCGGCGAACGCAGCCCCGATGCCTGCCGTGCCGCCGGTGATCAGGGCCCTATGCATGGCCGCTACGATACACTAGCGAGGCCCTGACCAGCGCGGGGATCGCCCCGGTCAGCACGGGGCCAGACTCCTGCCCGCAGCTCCCGTCGACCGAGGGAATACATGTCCAGCACTGACTCCGCCGCCCCGCACGCTCCCACCCCCGAGGGCCGCAGCAGCGCGGATCGACGCATCCTCCTGACCGGCGTGACCGGCTTCCTCGGGCAGGCAGTGCTGAGGACCCTCCTGGAGACGACCGAGAACACCACCGTCACCGCGATCATCCGCTCCAAGGGCACCCTGACCGGGCGCGCCCGCCTGAACCAGCTGCTGCGCAAGCCCGTCTTCGCCAGCTGGGTCGAGAAGGTCGGCAAGGAGCGCGCCGCCGAGATCTTCACCGAGCGGGTCGGGGTGCTCGAGGGCGACCTCACCGACCTGCCGCCGCTGACCGAGCCGTACGACGTGGTCATCCACTCGGCGGCCTCGGTCTCCTTCGACCCCCCGATCGACGAGGCGTTCCGCATCAACGTGGGCGGGGCCCGCAGCCTCTACCAGGCGCTGCTGGACTCCGGTCAGGACCCGCACGTCATCCACGTCTCCACCGCGTACGTGGGCGGGATCTCCAAGGGGCTGAAGCAGGAGGGTCGCCTGGTCCACGACGTCGACTGGCGGGCCGAGTACCAGTCCGCCCTCGACGCCCGCACCCGGGTCGAGGCGGAGTCGCGCCGTCCCGAGACGCTGCGCGGCCAGCTGCGCACCGCCCGCCTGCGGGACGGCCGGATGGGCCCCAAGGCGGTCGCCGCCGCTGCCGAGAGCGCCCGCCGCGCCTGGGTGGACGAGCGCCTGGTCGACTTCGGGCTCACCCGCGCCCAGTCCGTGGGCTGGACCGACATCTACACCTTCACCAAGGCGATGGCCGAGCGCGCCGCCGAGGAGATGTGGGCCGATGCCGGCCACCGGGTCTCCTTCGTGCGCCCCTCGATCATCGAGTCCGCCCTGCGCCACCCCTACCCCGGCTGGATCGACGGCTACAAGGTCGCCGACCCGCTGATCATGGCGTACGGCCGCGGCCTGCTCGGGGAGTTCCCGGGCCTGGCCGATTCGATCCTCGACATCATCCCCGTCGACTTCGTGGTCAACGTGATCGTGGCCCTGGCCACCCAGGACACCGAGCGCCGAGGGGACGACGCCTACTTCCAGGTGGTCTCCGGCAAGAGCAACCCGCTGCCCTTCCACGAGATGGTCACCGCGGTGCGGGAGTACTTCCTGGAGCACCCCCTCGAGGACGACGAGGGCGCGCCGATCGTCGTGCCCGAGTGGAACTTCCCCGCCGTCGAGATCATCGAGCAGCGGTTCCGCGCCAAGGAGCTCGCGGCGAAGGTCGGCGCCGGGGTGGTCTCCCGCCTGCCCGCCTCGCATCGCACCCGGAAGTGGTCGGCGAACCTGCACAAGGCCACGTCCGGGCTGACCACCCTGCGCAAGTACATCGAGCTGTACCGGCAGTACACCAAGACCGAGATGGTCTTCGACGACGCGAACACCCGCGGTCTGCGTGCGGAGCTGCCGGCCGAGTACCTGGCCGAGCACGACTTCGACGTCCACGACATCACCTGGGTCGACTACTTCCAGCAGCTCCACCTGCCGGCCGTGACCGAGCTGACCAAGGCCTACTCCCGCAGCCGGGCCGCGCTCAAGCGGCGCGGGGAGCGCCCCGCCCCGGAGCTCGCCCACGACCCCGCCACCCTGGCGATCTTCGATCTCGACGGCACCGTGATCTCCGCCAACATCGTCCAGCAGTACTTCGCGGTGGTGCGGGCCACGAAGCCGCGCCGGCTCTGGCCGGCGGAGATCTCCGGTCTGCTGGCCTCGGTGCCCGGGTACCTGCGCGCCGAGCAGCGGGACCGCTCCGAGCTGATCCGCATGGTCAACCGCCGCTACAAGGGCTACCGGGAGCAGGACCTCAAGGACCTGATGAACGGGGAGCTGGGCCGCAGCATCCGGGCCTCGATCCGCCCCGAGGCGCTCGAGGTCATCCAGCGCCACCGCGCCGCCGGGCATCGCACGGTGCTGGTCTCCGGTGCGCTCGAGGTGCTGGTGGAGCCGCTGAAGGACCTGTTCGACGAGGTCATCGCCACCGAGATGGATGTCGACGAGAGCGGTGTGCTCAGCGGCTATCTCGCCACTCCCCCACTGGTGGACGAGGCGCGCGCGAACTGGCTGCGCAAGTACGCCGTCGAGCGCGAGGCGAACCTCGCCGACGCCTACGGGTACGGCGACTCCATGGCCGATGCCGCCTGGCTGGAGCTGGTGGGCAGCCCGAGCGCCATCAACCCGGACCTGGGACTGTTCTCGATCGCCAAGAAGAAGCGCTGGTCCATCCTCGAGTGGTGAGCCGGTGGCAGTGCCGACGGCCACTATGCTCACCACATGCACGCCGCCGATGGTTCCAGGGGCAGGGGCCCCGTCTCTCTACGCGCCATCACGTTCCCTGAGCGGCGAGGCTGGGTTGAGACGTCCACGGAGCGTCCCGGACCGCAGGAACAGCCGTTCGTGACGTACAGGCTTGCAGCGACCTGACTCGGCCTGCCCCGACTCCGACCGTTCTTGGCACACCCGCGTTCTCTGGGGCAGTGGCGTGGCCCCATGGGCAACCCGAGCCCCAGGACGGGTGGAGCGCTCCCCGTGCAGATCTCCCCGGGGAGTCCTGCCCATGGTGCCCCGGGGCGGAGCGATCTAAGGTCAACGAATCGTCAAGGACTCGGGGACCTGCAGTTCGGCCCCGCTCCGAGACCGGGAGCGGCGCACCCGTGCCGCTCCGTCACCGCCCGGGGTGCTGCGTGCACGACGGCCCCTGGAACGACACAGGAGGACACCATGTCCCGCACGATCATCGCCCGCGGCGCCGCCCTGGCCGCCGCCACCGTTCTCGCCCTGACCGCCTGCGGCGGCGGCTCCGAGGATGCTCCCGTCGAGGAGGACCGCGACGCCGGCACCACGGAGATCGAGGAGCAGGAGCCGTCGGACGTCGGCGGCGCAGAGGACGACGCTGCGTCCGACGACGGCGGCGAGGAGGACTCCGAGGACGCAGAGGACGCCGAGGGCGAGGAGGAGGCCGACGCGGGCGGCGCCGCGGCCGGCGAGGGCACCGTCGTCGAGATCGGCACCGAGCTGGTCGATGAGGAGACCGGTGACGTGATCACCATCGTCTCCGCGGTCCGCAACAACCCCACCGAGTACTACATGGCCACCGACAACCCGGACGGCGAGATGGTCTACCTCGAAGTCGCGATCACCCCGGGCGAGGAGTACGGCGGCGTGGTCAGCCAGCAGGACTTCTACCTCGATGACGACGGCGAGGAGGTCAACTACGCCTCGGCCGCGGATGAGGAGCTGACCGCCGCCGGCTACGAGTACTTCGAGGGCGCCCCGCGCCGCGACGGCGAGGCCACCGCCTACATCCCGATCTACGTCGAGACCACGGCGGACACCCTGAAGGGCGCCTATGTGCGACCCGAGCTGGACATCCTCGGCGAGGACGCCACGGTCCCCGAGTTCCGGGGCGAGTTCGAGATCCCGGCGGCCTGATCGGTCGGAGCGGTCAGCGGCACCCGGCCGCTCAGAGCACCGAGGCGAGGAAGGCCTGCAGGCGCTCTGAGCGGGGGGTGTCGATGACCTCTGCGGCGGTGCCCTGCTCGACGATGCGCCCCTGGTCCATGAACACCACCCGGTCGGCGACCTCGCGGGCGAAGCCCATCTCGTGGGTCACCACGATCATGGTCATCCCCGTGGCGGCGAGCTCGCCGAGCACCGCGAGCACCTCGGCCACCAGCTCCGGGTCCAGGGCGGAGGTGGGCTCGTCGAACAGCATCAGCTCGGGCTCCATGGCCAGTGCCCGCGCGATCGCGACGCGCTGCTGCTGCCCGCCGGAGAGCTCCGAGGGGTAGTGGTCGGCGCGGTCGGAGAGCCCCACCCGCTCCAGCAGCTCCCGGGCGGAGCGCTCGGCGTCGGCGCGCGTGCGGCCCAGCACCTGGATCGGGGCCTCCATCACGTTGGCCAGCGCCGTCATGTGGGGGAAGAGGTGGAAGCGCTGGAACACCATCCCGATCCGGGAGCGCTGCTGGGCGATCCGGGCCGGGGGGAGCTTCTGCCAGCGGCCGTCGGGCAGCGGCTCCTCCTCGTAGCCCTGGATGACGCCGCCGATGCGGACCCGCCCGGCGGTCGGCTCCTCGAGCTGGTTGATGCAGCGCAGCAAGGTCGACTTGCCGGAGCCGGAAGGACCGATCAGCACGGTCACCTCTCCGGGGGCGACGTCGAGGGAGCAGTCGGTGAGGACCACCAGGTCGCCGAAGGCCTTGTAGATGCCGTCCAGCTCGATCAGCGGCTGCGCGGCGGGGGTGTCGGGGCTCGTGCTCATCACAGCTCCACCTCCGGGAGGGAGTCCTTGGGGGTCGTGCTGGCGCGGTTCACCGCGGCCTGGCGGGAGCGCCGACCGGTCTTCGCCGAGCTGTCCGGGCGGTCGTCGAAGCCGCGCCCGAAGTACCGCTCGAGGTAGTGCTGGCCCACCATCAGCACGCTGGTGATCGCGAGGTACCAGATCGCGGCGACGATCAGCAGCGGGATCGGGGCGTAGAGCTTGTTGGCGATCGCATTGCTGGCGAAGGTGAGGTCCAGGGTGAACGGCACCGCGAGCACCAGCGACGTCGTCTTGAGCATCCCGATCGTCTCGTTGCCCAGCGGCGGCACGATCACGCGCATCGCCTGGGGCAGCACGATGCGGCGCAGGATCTTGGGGCTGCTCATGCCGAGCGCCTTGGAGGCTTCGGTCTGGCCCTTGTCCACCGAGTTCAGTCCCGAGCGGATGATCTCGGCGAGGTAGGCGCCCTCGTTCAGGGCCAGGCCGATCACCGCCGCCCAGAACGCCGGGAAGTAGTCGCGGGTCTCCAGGGCCAGCAGCTCGGGGCCGAACGGCACCCCGATCGCGAGCTTCGGGACGATCACCGTGAACAGGCCCCAGAACACCAGCTGGGTGTAGACGGGGGTGCCGCGGAACACGAAGATGTACGCCCAGGAGACGCCGCGCAGCACCGGGTTCTCGCTGCGTCGCATGATCGCGGCGGTGAGCGCCACGATGGTGCCGATCAGCATCGACAGCACGGTGATCAGCAACGTCCAGCCCACGCCCTGGACGACCTTCACGTCCAGGAGGTAGGTCGCGACGGTGCCCCAGTCGAACACCTCGTTGGTGACCAGGAAGTTCACCAGGGCGAGCGCGAGCAGCGCGACGATCACGGCACTGATCCAGGTACCGGGGCGCGGGCTCGCCTTGGCGCGGATCCGGCCGGGGATCGCGTCGGCGGCGGGGCGCGGGGCGGCGGGGCTCTGGGCGGGGGCTGAGGCGTTCACTGCACGGGGTCCACTTCTGCGATGTCGATCATGCCGTTCTCGTTCCCCCAGGCCGCGAAGATCTCGCGCAGGGTGCCGGTGTCGATGAGGTGCTGGACGGCGCCGCGGATCGCCTCGGCCAGCTCGGGCTGGTCCTTCGCGACCACGATGCCGTTCAGGGCCGCGTCCTCGATGTCGCCGATCTGCTCGAGGGTGCCGCGGGAGCGGTCCACTGCATAGGCGATCACGGGCGAGTCCCCGATCAGCACATCGGCCTTCCCGCCCACCACGGCGGTGGCGGCATCGGCGTTGCCCACGTACGGCTGGTCCACGATGCCGCGGCCGCCGTCGGCGCGGCAGATCTCGTCGCGCTCGACGACGACGTCATCCATGTAGGTGCCGACCTGGTGAGCGACGCTGGTCCCGCACAGGTCACCGGGGTCGATGCCGTAGGGGTTGCCGGAGCGCACCGCGTAGGCCATGCCGGCGGAGAAGTAGGAGACCATCGAGACCTGCTCGAGGCGCTGGGGATCGATGGTGAAGCTGGAGATGCCGACGTCGTAGGTCGCACCGATCGAGGGGATGATCTGCGCGAACACGGCGGATTCGGTGCGGGTGGCGAGGCCCAGCACGGCACCGATCGCGGCGAGCACGTCGATGTCGTAGCCGACCGCCTCGCCGTTCGAGCCGACGAACTCGCCGGGCGCATAGTTCAGCGCCGCACCGTTGACCAGTTCGCCGCGCTCCCGGATCGCCGCCGGGACCAGGGCGGCGAGGTCGGCCTGCTCCCCGATTCCGGACAGGTCGATCTCGGGGATCGCGTTGGTCTCCTCGTCCAAGCGCACCGAGGCGTACGTGCAGGCGCCCAGGACAGGCAACGCTGCGGCCGCGCCGAGGGCGGCGGGCAGGGCGCGCAGGAGGGTGCGCCGACGGGGCTGCGGGGAAAGCACCCCGGAACTTTATGCATGGTGCTGTATGGAGACAAGTCTTGGAGACGCCGCGCACACGCCGTGCTGGAGGTGCGCGACGACGGCGCCGCCGGCGATGGCCACCGGGAGCGTCAGATCAGTCCGCAGCCCCCCTCGAGCAGGGCGAGCAGCATGAACGCGCCCACCAGCACGGCGTCGCGCCGGCGAGGACCCGCGGCGGTCGTGGTCAGCAGAGCCCGCGCCCAGGCGGGGGGCGTTCCGGGTCATGGCGTGCATCGTAGTCATCTCGGGAAGGGCGCGGAGGAGGGATCGGTGGGTCATGCCCTCAGACTCCCGCCGGCGAGACCTCACCGCTTCGGCCAGATGGCCAGGCCCTGTCCGCGCCGCCGTGCTCCCCGTCCCGAGCCGCGCCCACCTGCCACTCGGGAGCGTCGTCTACCGTGGGGCGGGTGAAACGGCCCGTGCAGCGCATCATCATCGTCGCCCTCGCCCTCATGCTGGTCGTCCCGATCGGCATCTTCGGGGTGACGCAGTTCGGCGGGGGTGACGGCGATCAGGACCCGACGGTCGCGGAGGAGACCACCGACACCCGCCCGACCGTGAACCCGGCCGAGCAGCCGGCTCGGCCCGAGATCGCCGCGCCCGAGCCCCCGGCGGCGATGGCCGAGCAGACCACCGAGGGCGCCGAGGCGACGCTGACCTTCCTGCTGGAGTCCTACACGTACATGATGACCACGGGCGACACCTCGCTGTGGGAGGCCTCGATCGACGACAGCTGCGAGGTGTGCCTGTCGTTCCTCGACAACGCCCAGCTGCTCGAGCAGCAGGGCGGCTACCTGGTCGGCGGCGATTTCACGGTCGTGAGCTCCACCTTCGAGGGGGCCGGGGACCCGCCGGCCAGCGGCTCCGTCACCGCGGACTTCTCCCAGGACGCCAGCACCCTGGTCGACGACCCCACCCGCACCCCGTACGAGCTGGAGCCCGTCTCCGGGCAGCTGCAGGCCTCGATCCTGTGGGACGGCGAGCGCTGGCGCATCACCGACATGTCCATCGCCCCCGACGAGGCCCCCGTCGCCGGCTGAGCACCACCCCCCCCGCAGCAGCCACCCCACCCGGCTGCCCACCCCACCCGGCAGCCA
>DXDT01000048.1 GCA_019115335.1 Candidatus Brachybacterium merdigallinarum | reverse complement strand
CGGGGGAATCATCGAGCACACCGAGCACGTCGATGCCAGCGCCTTCGCGGTTCATCGCGTCGACGATGTCGAGGGTCTCTCTGCCGGTGCCCGCAGCTCCGACAATGACCAGAGGCTCGTCTGTCATCGTGCGATACTCTCATTATCCGTGCTACCTGCTGGTGAGCCTGCACCGCGGAACCTTGGCATGGTGGCCGAGCCCTCTGCGCTGATCCCGTCCCGCTTCAGGACGGTGAGGATGGTGCGCCAGAGGATCCGCACGTCGAGGGAGAGAGAACGATCGCGCGTGTACTGAATGTCGTACGCGAAGCGCTGGTCCCAGGTGGTCGCATTCCTGCCGCTCACCTGGGCCAGACCGGTGACTCCGGGCCGCACATCGTGGCGGCGCGCCTGATCCGGCGAGTACAGCTCCAAGTACTCCATCAGCAACGGTCGCGGGCCCACCAGGCTCATATCGCCTCGCACCACGTTCCACAGCGACGGCAGCTCGTCCAGACTTGTGGAACGGAGGATCTGGCCGAACCTGGTCAGACGATCAGCGTCCGGCTCGCCCTCGTACGAAGGATTCCGCATGCTGCGGAACTTGAGCAGCTCGAAGGGCTTCGCGCGCAGGCCGGGCCGCTGTTGCCTGAAAAGCACGGGGGAGCCCAGCGTGACTCTCACAGCTGCAGCGACGACTGCCTGCAACGGCAGGGTCACCACTGCGAGGGGAAGGGA
Organism: Candidatus Brachybacterium merdigallinarum; assembly: GCA_019115335.1. Classification (GTDB taxonomy): domain Bacteria; phylum Actinomycetota; class Actinomycetes; order Actinomycetales; family Dermabacteraceae; genus Brachybacterium; species Brachybacterium merdigallinarum. The sequence continues at coordinate 3,544 of DXDT01000048.1, read as the reverse complement.
CACGGCGACATCGAGTGCCCGCTTCACCGGGTCGTAGAGCTTCACCGCACAGAACCCGCGAATGTGCTGATCGCGTCGCAGACGCGGTCGATGGTCTGGTCATCATGCGCCGACCCACTGGGCAGGGACAGGCCAGTGCGGAACAGCTCTTCCGACGTTCCGTTCACGTATGCAGTCCTGTCCTCGAACACAGGCTGCAGGTGCATCGGCTTCCACAGCGGTCGGGCCTCGATGTCCATACCGGTGAGGTGGGCCTGCAGGTCGCTCGAGGAGAAACCCGCTGCCGTCTCGTCGATGAGGATCGAGGTGAGCCAGGCGTTGTCGCGGGTGGAGTCGTCCTTGCTGGCATCGGGCAGGCCGAACACCGTGACCCCCTCGATCCCCGTCGCCAGCTCCACGTACGTGCGACGGATGGCGTGGCGGCGCTCGATCATCTGCGGGAGTCGCTCCAGCTGTGCACGCCCCAGGGCCGCCAGCAGATTCGAGAGCCGGTAGTTGTACCCGATGTCCGTGTGCTCGTAGTGGATGACCGGCTGCCGGGCCTGGGTGGCCAGGTAACGGGTGCGAGAGGCCATGTCGGGGTCGTCTGTGAGCAGAGCGCCACCGCCGGAGGTGGTCATGATCTTGTTCCCGTTGAACGAGACTGCCGCGGCCACGCCGTAGGCGGGCGCGGGGCGGCCATCGCGCAGCGCTCCGACGGACTCCGCTGCATCTGAGAGCACCGGCACGCCGTACTGCTCGGCGATGCTCCCGATCCTTGCGTGATCGACCACCTTGCCCAGCAGATCCACCGGCACGATCGCACGCACTGATCGTCCCTGGTCCGTCAGCTCCTCGAGTGCACGAGCCAGCAGATCGGGATCCATGGAGCCGGTCTTGTCGCAGTCGATGAACACCGGCTCAGCACCGGTGTACACGATGGCGTTCGCGGTGGCGGCGAAGGTCATCGTCGAGGTGACCACCACATCCCCGGCACCGGCACCGAGCTGGATCAGTGCGAGATGAAGGGCGGCCGTACCGGAGGAGAGAGCAACCGCATGCTCGCGCCCGCAGAACTCTGCAAGCTCCTGCTCGAAGGCGTCCACCTCAGGCCCCAGCGGGGCGATCCAACCCCCGCGGAACGCCCTGATGACGGCCTCCTCCTCGGCAGCGGTGACATCGGGCGGGGACAGGAAGATGCGATCAGCCATGCTGGGGTGCTCCTGGGTCGAGGTGGAGATGCTGACGAAGGGCGGGCACGATGCGACCACACGCCTCGGCAACGAGGCGGAACGACTCCTCGTACCCTTCGGCTGGGCCGCCGTAGGGGTCGGCGATGTCCTTGGAGGTGCTGTTGACCCCGGCGCGGGCACGCAGCCGTGAAGCGGCCATGGCCAGCTCACGAAAAGTATCGAAGCTCTGCTCAGGGGGCAGCAGCGCCAGTACCTGCTCCAGCTCGACCAGGGTGAAGATGCGCCGCACGGTGCGCGGCGCGATGCCTGCCACCCACGACCGGTGCTCCTCGGTCATGGTGATGATGAGATCGGCCGCCTCAGCAGTGGGCTTGTCCAGCTGCCGGCCCACGTGGTCGAGCTCCCGACCCAAATGCCGGGAGACGAACTCGACCGTCTCCGGTGCCGCAGCCCGGCCGGCCGCGGCATGCGTACCTGCACTGGTCACGTCAATCCCGGCTCCGCTAAGCGCGTCATGCAGGATCGCCTCACCCACGGGGGAGCGGCAGATGTTCCCCGTGCACACCACCAGGATCGAATCGCGGCTCATTGGGGCGCGTCCTCGCTCCTGCTTACGGAGGTCACCGGCCACGGACGCGGGGTGGTGCTGGGATCATCAGGTCGCGTGCTGGCCCGCCTGCGCCCGGCACGGCGACGCGTGGGACGCAGGTAGGGGCCGAGCTCGTCCTGAGGGGCATCCTGTTCAAGTTGTTGCGGCCGGGTCGGCTCCGCAGCGACCGCGGTTTCCGTCGTGGGGGCAGGTGTCACCGATCCGGCGGCTTCGGCCACCGCGCTCGGCTTCGCGGCGGACTCGTCTGAGGAGTAGGTGTAGGTGTACGAGTAGGCACCCTGGTTCCCGGTGGGCACCCGGTTGAGGATCACGCCCAACGTGCGGCCGCCGGCGGATTCCAGCTTCTGCAGCGCCTGTGCCAGCTGCTGCTTCTTCACGGCCTCGCTGCGCGCCACCACCAGTGCGCCGCCCACGTGGTGGGAGAGCACGACAGCATCGGTGACGGCCAGCAGCGGCGGGGCATCCACCACCACGAAGTCGTACTGTGCCATCGCGGTGGCCAGCAGCTGCTCCATCTTCTCGCTACCCACCATCTCACTGGGGTTCGGGGGGATGGGGCCGGAGGTGAGCACATCGAGGCCCTCCGTCTCCAGTGGCTGGACCAGCTCGTCGAGCTCCGCCTCGCCGATCAGCACGGTGGTGAGGCCGGCATTGCCCTCCAGGCTCAGGTACTGGTGGATCGAGGGACGGCGCAGATCGGCGTCGATCAGCAGCACGCGGGCACCGGACTGAGCGATCACATGTGCGAGATTGATCGCGGAGCTGGACTTGCCCTCACCGGGCAGCGAGGAGGTGATCAGCACACTGCGCTGCCCCTCCGCCAGCCCCATGAACTGCAGATTGGTGCGCAGGTCGCGATAGGCCTCCGCCTGCAGGCTCTGCGGGTGCTGCGCCGCGATCAGCGGCAGATGCTTGGTATCCCGGCTGGAGGGGATCTTCGCGATCACCGGGCGCTCGAAGGTCTTCTCGATGTCCTCGGGACGGCGCACCCGGTTGTCCAGCAGGTCACGGATGACCGCGGTAGCCACCCCCGCCATCAGGGCCAGCACCAGGCCCACCGCGAGGTTGCGCGGCAGACTGGGGGACGCCGGTGATGACGGAGTGGTGGCCGGAGCGATCACCGTCAGCTCCACCGAGGAGGTGTTGCCGTCGGTCTCCAGCTCGGAGACCGTCTGGCGCAGGCTCTCGGCGGTGGCATTTGCGATCTCCGCTGCCTGCCCCGGATCCTCCGACGAGGCCGCGATCTCGAGGATCAGCGTCTCCGGCGGTACCGAGGTGGAGATCTGGCTCGCCAGGTCCTGCGGGGAGGAATCCAGGCCCAGCTCCTCGATCACCGGTTCCAGCACCAGGGGAGTGGTGGCCAGATCGGCATAGCTGGTGATCTGCTGCTGAGCGAAGATAACACCGCTGTTGAGTTCGGTGACCGAGCCGCCCGCCTGGGTCTGCACGAACATGCGGTTCTTCGCCTGGTATGTCGGGGTCTGCAGGAGGGTGAACCCTACGACTGCTCCGAGAACGAGGAGAGCGGCGATCAAAGCGGGAATCCATCGATCCCTCAGGATCGACAGGTAGTTCTGCAGCTCCACAGGCTTCCATTCCATCGACGTCATGGCCCCGGTGGGCCCGGACCGCTACGGACGGCCCTGCCCACGTGCGCAGGCGAGCGCAAAACCGCATTCAACCGACCAATGTAGCGCACTCAGGGTTTGTTCAGGAGTCGTATTGCCCGACTCCCACCCAACGTGGATGTGACCTTGCTCCA
>DXDT01000004.1 GCA_019115335.1 Candidatus Brachybacterium merdigallinarum | reverse complement strand
AGCCCGCCATCTCCATGACCATCGGCACCAACACCTCGCCGCTGGTCGGCAAGGTCAAGGGCGCCAAGGTCACCGCCCGCCTGGTCAAGGACCGTCTGGACAAGGAGCTCGTCGGCAACGTCTCCCTGCGTATTCTGCCCACCGAGCGTCCCGACGCCTGGGAGGTGCAGGGTCGCGGCGAGCTCGCCCTGTCCATCCTGGTCGAGCAGATGCGCCGCGAGGGCTTCGAGCTGACCGTCGGCAAGCCCAAGGTCCTCACCCGCGAGATCGACGGGGTCCTCTCCGAGCCGGTCGAGCGGATGACGATCGACGTGCCCGAGGAGTACCTGGGCACCGTCACCCAGCTGATGGCCTCCCGCAAGGGACGCATGGAGACCATGAGCAACCACGGCTCCGGCTGGGTGCGCCTGGAGTTCCTGGTGCCCTCCCGCGGCCTGATCGGCTTCCGCACCCGTTTCATGACCGAGACCCGCGGCAACGGCATCGCCGCGTCCTACTCGGACGGCTTCGAGCCGTGGATGGGTCCGATCGAGTTCCGCTCCTCCGGCTCCCTGGTCGCCGACCGCGCGGGGGTCGTGACGCCCTACGCGATGATCAACCTCCAGGAGCGCGGCTCGTTCTTCGTCGAGCCCACCAGTGAGGTGTACGAGGGGCAGATCGTCGGGGAGAACTCCCGCAACGAGGACATGGACGTGAACATCACGAAGGAGAAGAAGCTGACCAACATGCGTGCAGCCTCCTCGGACTCCTTCGAGAACCTGGTCCCGCCGCGCCGGCTCACCCTCGAGGAGTCCCTCGAGTTCACCAATGACGACGAGTGCGTCGAGGTCACCCCGCAGATCGTGCGGATTCGCAAGGTGATCCTCAACGCCGGTGAGCGAGCCCGGGCGCGGTCGCGCGCGAAGGCGGGTGCGTGAGCTCGAGGCTGCGTCTCGGTCAGGCGGCGATGGCACTGCTCCCCGCAGTGCTCTCCGTCGTGCTGATGGTGCCCACCCATCGACTGCGATGGGAGGCCCTCGGCGTCGACTGGCCGATCGGACTGCTGTTCGGGGCGGCGTTCCAGGTGGTGTGCTGCCTGTTCCTGTACGGCGCCACCGGATCCCGGCTGCCGCTGGTGGTCCTGGGATCCCTGTGGGGAATCCTGGCGATGCCCTTCCTGGGCCGCAGCCTCGGCGGGGGAGTGATGCTGCCCGCCGTGATCGGTGACCAGGTGCAGTTCTCGGGCTGGATCCTGCAGGGCCTCGGCATCGGGATCCCCTTCCTCGTCGCGGGGGTGATCACGGTGCGGCGCGTGCGCGAGGCCTCCCGCCCCGCCCCGCGGACGCCGGGTGACGCGACGGCGTCATGACCCGCGACCGCCCGCGCCCGGACTGGGCGACGATCCCGAACCTCATCACCGTGGTGCGGATGGTCCTGATCGGCCCGGTGTGCTGGCTGCTGTACGACGGGGGCCCGGATCCGCTGTCGGTGATCCTGCTGCTGGTCTGGGCCTCGACCGACTGGGTCGACGGGCTGCTGGCCCGGGTGCTGGACCAGACCAGCCGGACCGGGGCGATCATCGACCCGATCGCCGACCGGCTCGGTCTGGGCGCGATCGTGCTGACCCTCGCCCTGACCGGACTGCTGCCCTGGGCCGCGCTGATCGTGATCTTCGTGGTGGACCTCGCCACCACCGTGCTGGCCTCCCGCGCCGCCCTGGGCGGTCGCATCGGCGTCTCCGCGCTCGGCAAGATCCGCACATTCGTGCTGATGGCCGCCGTGTTCCTGCTCGCCACCGCCGCGGCCTGGTTCCCCGCTGCCCTACCGGCGGTGCAGGCGTTCCTGTGGCTGGGCGTGCTGCTGCACGTGATCACGGGTGTGGGCTACGTGCGCGGCGCGCTGGCGGCGGGGGCACCTCCTTCGCCGCGGTGACCAGGCCGCGCAGCACCCGCACCTCGCCGCGGCGGGTCATCACCGTGACCGTCTCGGCATCGGTCTCCAGGATCGTGCCCAGCGCATCGCTGCGCGTGTACCCGCTGGCCGGATCGATCGCGTGGCGCAGCACCACTCGCCGCCCCTCCTGGAGGAACGGGGCCCAGCCGGGCCGGGGCAGGTCAGCGTTCGTCTCCGGGCTCATCTCCGCATCCGTCACGCCCCCGACGCTACGGCATTCCCGCCGCCGTCCCCGCAGCGCCTCCGATCCCTGCGCAGCGCCTGCGAGCCCTCGCCGGGCTCGCCCGGTGGACACACCCCGTGGACACGCAGCGCGGTGGGCCTCGAAGGGATGTTCGACCGGTCACGTCCGGAGCGGATCCGTGGGACGGCGCCCGCTTCCGCGCAGCGGCGATGAGAGGATAGAGATCCGCCCACGGAGAGGAGACCCGGACTCATGACGTACGTCATCGCCCTTCCCTGTGTCGATCTCAAGGATCGCGCCTGCGTGGATGAATGCCCCGTGGACTGCATCTACGAAGGCGAACGGATGCTCTACATCCAGCCGGACGAGTGCGTGGACTGCGGTGCCTGCGAGCCCGTCTGCCCGGTCGAGGCGATCTACTACGAGGACGACCTCCCGGACGTGTGGTCCGAGTACTACAACGCGAACGTCGAGTTCTTCGACGATCTCGGGGCTCCCGGCGGGGCCGCGAAGATGGGCGTGATCGAGAAAGACCACCCCGTGGTCGCCGCGCTCCCGCCGCAGAGCCACGACTGACCCGACCGCACTGCACAGCACGCCTGAGCCGCGCATCCCGACCGAGCCGCACGGAGCCGCCATGTCGACCGCTGCCCGCACCCCGCTGGCCTCCCGCCTGCCCGCCTTCCCCTGGGATGCGCTGACCGCTGCGAAGCAGCGCGCCGCCGCGCACCCGGAAGGCATCGTCGACCTCTCCGTCGGCACCCCGGTCGACCCCACGCCGGACTCCGTGCAGCAGGCCCTCGCCGCCGCCGCCGACCGCCCCGGATACCCGACTACCATCGGCACCCCGGAGCTGCGCGAGGCCCTGGCGGGATTCGTCCAGCGTCACCGCGGGGCCCCCGTGACGCTGGACGTCGACTCCGTGCTCCCGACGGTCGGCTCCAAGGAACTGGTCGCGCATCTTCCGTTCCAGCTCGGCATCGGGCCCGGCGAGATCGTGGCCTTCCCCCACATCGCCTACCCCACCTACGACATGGGGGCCCGCTTCGTCGGCGCGGAGGCGCTGCCCGTGGACATCGCGGCGCTCGCCGCGCAGGGGGACGCCGCTCTCCCTGCGGGCACCGATCCGCACCGCATCCGGCTGCTGTGGCTGAACTCACCCTCGAACCCCACGGGCGAGGTGCTCTCCCTCGCCCAGATGGCGGCCGTGGTCACCTGGGCCCGGGAGCGCGGGATCATCGTCGCCTCCGACGAGTGCTACGCCCTGCTGCCCTGGACCGTGGACGAGGTCCCCTCGGTGCTCGACCCGCGGGTGAACGGCGGCTCGCTCGAGGGCGTGCTGTGCGTGTACTCGCTGTCTAAGCAGTCCAACCTCGCCGGCTACCGGGCGGCCTTCGTCGCCGGTGACCCGGCGCTGATCGGCGAGCTGGTGGCGATCCGCAAGCAGGCCGGGATGATGCTGCCCGCCCCGATCCAGACGGCGATGGTGACCGCCCTCGGCGATGACGAGGCGGTCGCCGCGCAACGCGAGATCTACCGCTCCCACCGTGACCGATTGGCCCCCGCGATCGAGGCCGCCGGGGGCACGATCCACGGCTCCCAGGCGGGTCTGTACCTGTGGACCACCTTCGGGCGGGAGGCGATGATCACGGTCGACCACCTGGCAGGATCCGGTGTGCTGGTCGCCCCGGGAATGTTCTATGGTGAGGGGGGCGGGGCCTTCGTCCGGATTGCACTGACCGCGACGGATGAGCGGATCGCCGCTGCCGCCCACCGCCTCGGGCAGAACTGAACGATCCCACCACAGCACAACGGAGAGCACATGGATCACGCGACGCCGACCTCGTTCCTGACCGTCGGGGAGAAGACTCTCGATCTCCCCATCGTCGAGGCGGTGGAGGGCAACCCCGGCATCGCGATCGGCCCGCTGCGGAAGGAGACCGGCGCGGTCACCTACGACCCCGGGTTCATGAACACCGCGAACGCGAAGTCCGCGATCACCTACATCGACGGCGATGAGGGGATCCTGCGCTACCGCGGGTACCCGATCGAGCAGCTCGCCGAGCACTCCACCTTCCTGGAGGTCTCCTACCTGCTGATCAACGGGGAGCTGCCCACCCAGGGCCAGCTGGAGAGCTTCGAGACGTCGGTCGAGCGGCGCACCATGCTCGACGAGCGCTTCAAGCGCATGTTCGACCACTACCCGCGCGATGCCCACCCGATGGCGGTGCTGCAGTCCGGGGTCTCGGGACTGTCGACCTTCTACCAGGACTCCCTGGACCCCTTCGACCAGGAGCAGGTGCGGCTGTCCTCCGTGCGGCTGCTCGCCAAGGTGCCCACCATGGCCGCCTACGCGCATCGCATCGCGCAGGGCCATGCGCTGCTGTACCCGGACAACCGGCTCAGTCTGATCGAGAACTTCCTGCGCCTGACCTTCGGGTTCCCGGTCGAGGAGTACGTGGCCGACCCCGTGATCGTGCGC
>DXDT01000047.1 GCA_019115335.1 Candidatus Brachybacterium merdigallinarum | reverse complement strand
GTGGAAGCGGGCGATCCCCTCCATGGTCGCGATGTGCCTGGCCGTGATGGTCCTCGCCGTGGTGTTCGAGCAGTACGTCGCCGTGGGGCTGGCCGTGATGGGCATGGTGATGGCCTGGGGCATCGGGCACGGGGTCCGACAGCAGGTCCTCCAGGAGCAGCTCGAGGCCGCCCAGCAGCGCAATGCCGTGCTCGCCGTCGCCGCCGAGCGCGAGCGCATCGGACGCGACCTCCACGACCTGCTCGGCCATTCCCTGACCTCCCTGACGATCTCCGCCCAGCTCGCCCGGAGACTGTTGGACACCGACCCGGAGGCGGCCCGCGCCCAGCTCGAGGACATCGAGTCCACCGTCCGCCAGGCCCTTGCCGACGTGCGCGCGACCGCCTCCGGCATGCAGCACGTGCGCGCCGCCACCGAGATCGCCTCGGCCCGCACGGTGCTGGCGACCGTGGGCATCCAGGCGCAGGTCCCCACCGCGCTGCCGCCCCTGAGCGAGGACCTCTCCCAGCTGTTCGGCTACGTGATCCGGGAAGGGGTGACCAACATCGTGCGCCACTCCGGGGCCTCCACCGCCACCATCGCCGTGACCGAGCACTCGGTGACGATCTCCGACGACGGCGCGGGCATCCCCGCCCGCGCCGAGCTGAGCGGGCTGCGCGGGCTCGAGGCCCGGATCGCCGTGGCCGGCGGCCGCTTCGAGATCGACAGCGACGAGCGCGGCACCCGGCTCCACGCCGAGATGGCCCCGCAGGACGCCGCCGCGCAGGAGGTCTCCTCATGAACAGCGCAGTGAACAGCGCCGACTCCCGCTCCGAGGGCTGCTCCAGGATCCGGCTCGTCGTCGCCGACGACCAGGCGATCCTCCGCTCCGGCCTGGTCGCCCTGCTGCGACTGGAGAGCGATCTGGACGTGGTCGGGGAGGCCGCCGACTGCGCCGGCACCCTCGCCGCGGTCGCCGAGCACCGCCCCGATGTGCTGCTGCTGGACGTGCAGATGCCGCCCGGGACCGAGGGCGCTCCCGCTGACGGGATCGAGGTCGCCGAGGCCCTGCGCGACCGGGGCGATGCCCCGCGCATCATCGTGCTGACCACCTTCGGCCGGGCCGGCTACCTGCGCCGCACCATGGAGGCCGGGGCCGCGGGGTTCATGGTCAAGGACACCCCGGTCGAGCGGCTGGTCGACGCGATCCGCCGCGTCCACCGGGGATTGAAGGTGGTCGATCCGGAGCTGGCCGCCCAGTCCCTCGCCGTCGGCCCCAGTCCGCTGACCGGTAAGGAGACCGAGGTGCTGCAGGCCGCCGCTGCAGGCGGCACCACCGTCGGGATCGCCCGGACCCTCTTCCTCAGTGAGGGCACCGTGCGCAATCACATCTCCAGCGCGATCGGGAAGCTCGGGGTGACCCAGCGCGCGGAGGCGGTGCGCGCCGCCCAGGAGAACGGCTGGATCTAGAGGGACCGCGTAAGCTTTCGTGGTGCACGCGATCGAGAACCTCCTGGCCATGCTGATCCACATCAGCGTGCCCACCTTCGCGATCGCCTCCATGCTCTCGATGGGACTGCGCACCCCGCTGCGCACCTTCACCCGGCAGCTCCGGGACCGCCGCACCGTGCTGGCCGTACTGGGGGCGAACTTCGTGGTGATCCCCGCGGTGGGCACCGTGATCGTCTGGCTGACCGACCCGCTGATGCCCTTCCACGCGGGGGAGGGGTTCGTCATCGCGCTGTGCGCGGCCGGGGCGCCCTTCGTGCTGCAGCTGGGGGCGATGGCGAAGATCCCCTACGGCGAGATCGCCGGGCCCATGGCGGTGCTGCTGCTCGGCTCGATCCTGTTCATGCCGCTGGTGGTGCCGCTGCTGCTGCAGGACATCGAGGTCGCCGGCTGGGCGGTGGCCCGGCTGCTGCTGGGCACGATGCTCTCGCCGATGATCGCGGGGATCGTGCTGGGCGCGGTGTTCCCTCGCCGCGCGGACCTGCTGGCCCGCATCGCCGGGACCGCCGCGGCGGTGGCCGCGGTGCTGATGTTCCTCTCCGGCTTCGGCTCGAACGCCGACCTGCTGCTGCAGCTGCTGGTCTCGCCGGCGCTGCTGGTCGCGATCGGGCTGATCGTGATGGCGTTCGTCGTCGGCCGGGTCGCCGGGGACCTGGCGGGGGAGACCCTGACCGTCTCCGACGGCCCCGGCATCATCTCCTCCCAGCGCAACATCGCCGCCGCTCTGCTGGTGGCCCGGGCCGATGCCACCAACGACTCGGTGGTGGTCGCGATCCTCCTGCTCAGCGCGGTCGGCTTCGTGCTGCTAGTCCCCTACGCCCTGGCCACAGGCCTGATCCGGCGCCGACGAGACGGCGAGAAAGTCTCGCTCGGGGTGCTGCTGGGGGTCGTCGGCCCGAAGTCCGACTGACCCTCGACAGATACCCCTAGGGGGTATATGATAGGGGTGCTGCGCGACTGAAGGAGGCACCCCGGTGAGCACCGCATCCGATCCCATCACCCCCGCGAACCTCATCGACCTCGACGTCCAGGGGATGACGTGCGCGAGCTGCGCCGCCCGGATCGAGAAGAAGCTCGGCAAGCTGGACGGCGTCACCGCCTCGGTCAACTACGCCACGGAGAAGGCGCAGGTGCAGGCCCCCGCGAGCGTCAGCGCGGAGGACCTCATCGCCGTGATCGAGAAGACCGGCTACGGCGCGAGCGTGCCCGCCCCGCCGGCCCCCGCCGAGGAGCAGGGCGAGGAGTCGCCCGCCGAGGACCCCGAGCTGCGGGACCTGCGCCACCGCGTGATCGGCGCGATCCTCCTGACCGTCCCCGTCATCGCGATGGCGATGATCCCCGCCCTCCAGTTCGACTACTGGGGCTTCGCCTCCCTCACCCTCGCCGCGCCCGTGATCGTCTGGGCCGGCTGGCCCTTCCACCGCGCCACCCTGATCAACGCCCGCCACGGCGCCGTCACCATGGACACCCTGATCACCGTGGGCACCACCGCGGCCTTCCTCTGGTCGCTGGTCGCCCTGTTCCTCGGCCATGCCGGGATGCCCGGCATGACCCACGAGTTCTCCCTCACCCTCGAGCGCACCGACGGTCTGTCGAACATCTACCTCGAGGTCGCCGCGGGCGTGATCACCTTCGTGCTGCTGGGCCGCTATCTCGAGAAGCGCGCCAAGCGCGAGTCCGGGGCCGCCCTGCGTGCCCTGCTCGAGCTCGGCGCCAAGGAGGTCGCCGTCCTGCGCGACGGCCGCGAGCAGCTGATCGCGATCGAGCAGCTCGCCGTGGGTGATGAGTTCGTGGTCCGCCCCGGCGAGAAGATCGCCACAGACGGCATCATCACCTCTGGCTCCAGCGCGATCGACCGCTCGATGATCACCGGCGAATCCGTGCCCGTCGAGGTCGGCGCGGGGGACGAGGTCACCGGCGCCACCGTCAACGAGGGCGGGCGACTGATCGTGCGCGCCACCCGGATCGGGAACGACACCCAGCTGGCCCGGATGGCGAAGATGGTCGAGGACGCCCAGTCCGGCAAGGCCGAGGTGCAGCGCCTGGCCGACCGGGTCTCCGCCGTCTTCGTGCCCATCGTCTTCGTCATCGCGGCGCTGACCGTCGTGGGCTGGCTGCTCGCCGGCGGCGGCCCCGTGATGGCCGGCACCGCCGCGGTCGCCGTGCTGATCATCGCCTGCCCCTGCGCCCTGGGCCTCGCCACCCCGACCGCGCTGCTGGTCGGCACCGGCCGTGGAGCCCAGATGGGCGTGCTCATCAAGGGCCCCGAGGTGCTGGAGTCCACCCGGCGGATCGACACCGTCGTGCTGGACAAGACCGGCACCGTCACCACCGGCGTCATGACCCTGCAGGACGTCCACCCCGTGCCAGGCACCGACTCCGCTCCCGGCACGGACAGAGCCGAGCTGCTGCGCCGCGCCGCCGCGGTCGAGGCCGGCAGCGAGCACCCGATCGCTCGCGCGATCGTCACCGGGGCCCGGGCCGAGCTCGGCGACCTCCCCGCGGTCACCGACTTCCTGAACCTCCCCGGGCAGGGCGTGCGCGGCACGGTCGAGGGTACCGAGATCACCGTCGGCCGCGGCGTCGACATCGACCCCGGGACCGACCCGGACCTCTTCGCCGCCCAGCAGGCCGCGCGCGCCGCCGGTCGCACGACCGTCCCGGTCGCCTGGGGCGGGCAGCTGCGGGGCCTGCTGTCCGTGGCCGACGAGATCAAGCCCACCAGCGCCGACGCCGTTGCCCGCCTGCGCGAGCTGGGCCTGGAGCCCGTGCTGCTGACGGGTGATGCCGATTCCGTCGCCCGTGCCGTCGCCGACGAGGCCCGCATCGACGCCGTGATCGCCGAGGTCATGCCGGAAGACAAGGTCGACGTGGTCCGCGGACTGCAGGCGGAGGGCAAGGTCGTCGCGATGGTCGGCGACGGCGTCAACGACGCCCCGGCCCTCGCCCAGGCGGACCTGGGCCTGGCGATGGGCACCGGTACAGACGTCGCCATCGAGGCGGCGGACATCACCCTGGTGCGCGGGGACCTGCTGGCCGTGGTCGATGCGATCCGCCTCTCCCGTCGCACCCTCGGCACCATCAAGGGCAACCTGTTCTGGGCCTTCGCCTACAACACGGCCGCCATCCCGGTGGCCGCGCTGGGCCTGCTGAACCCGATGCTGGCCGGTGCCGCGATGGCCTTCTCGAGCGTGTTCGTGGTCACCAACAGCCTGCGGCTGCGCCGGGTGAAGAGCATCGCGAACGCGACATGACCTGCACCTCCGCCTGAACCGCCTACCCTGTTCTCGTGGCTCCTCTCCTGCGGATCTTTCGTTTCACGCGCGCTCTCGCGCCGCTGTACACCGCGATCATCGTCTGCTCGGTGCTCACCGCGGTCGCGGGGCTCGCCGTCCCCTTCCTGATCGGGCATGCGACCGACACGGTCGCCGGTGCCGTCGGCGGGCAGACCCCCACCGGCACCGCCGTGCGGGCCGTGGTGCTGATCGCGGCCGCGGTGCTGGTCGCCGAGCTGTTCAACACCGTCGTGTCGAACGTCGGCGGCTGGTTCGGCGACGTGATGAGCAACCGGATGCGCACCATCCTCTCGGTGCGCTACTACGACAAGCTCCTCCACCTGCCCCAGCGCTGGTTCGACGGGGAGATCACCGGCACGATCGTGGCGCGCCTGAACCGCTCGATCACCGAGATCACGAACTTCGCGAAGATGATGTCGAACTCCTTCGCGTCGATGCTGATCACCACGGTCGCGGTGCTCGCGATCAGCGCCTGGTACGCCTGGCCGCTGACCGTGCTGCT
>DXDT01000046.1 GCA_019115335.1 Candidatus Brachybacterium merdigallinarum | reverse complement strand
GCGGGGACTGGTGGGGCATCGGGCCCGGCGCCCACCGCCACCGCGACGGCCTGCGCTCCTGGAACGTCAAGCACCCCAGCCGCTACGCCCGCATGCTCGCCTCCGGAGAGCTTCCCGTCGCGGACAGCGAGCAGGTCGCCGCCGAGGACCGGCTCGTGGAGCGGATCATGCTCGAGCTGCGGATCGCCGACGGTCTCGCCGTCGACGTCGTCCCCGCGCAGAACCGTCCGATGCTCGAGGTGCACCGCGACCGCGGCCACCTCGACCCCGATGCCCTCGACACCGGCCGCGCCGTCCTCACCAGGGAAGGGCGGCTGCTCGCCGACGCGGTGATCCGCGACCTCGTGCCCTGAGGTGCGCCGGTCCGCGCGCTGCATCGCCCGAGGCGCCGGGGAGGAGCACCCTGCGGCGACCGGCCGCCACGCGCCGTCGGGACGCTGGCCTCTGCGTGGTCCGAGGAGGACACTGACCGCATGACTCCATCGACTGGATCCCGCCCGACGACGATCGACGAGTACCTCGCCGCCCTCGAGGACCCGGCCCGTGCCCGGCTCGCCGAGCTGCGATCCCTGGTGCGCGAGGAGCTGCCGGAGGCGATCGAGGCGATCAAGTGGGGCAGTCCTGCGTTCGTGCACCCGAAGGGCACGATCCTGCTCATGCTCAGCGCCCACAAGGCCCACGCGAACTTCGTCGTGACCCCGAGCGCGAAGGAGGACTTCGCCGCGGAGCTCGAGGGGCTCGAGACCGGCAAGGGCAGTGTGAAGCTGACCTACGACGCGCCGATGCCCGTCGACCTCCTGCGGCGCATGGCCCGTCACCGACTCGCCGAGTTCGAGCAGGACGGCGTGAACTGGATGTGAGATCCCGCCGCACCGTACGAGCGGACCCGGTGCACGGCGACAGGTCCTGTCGCGTGGCGACGGATCCGTGGCGGGTACTGGTGCGCAGCGTCGGCCGCTCGTGCCCCGACGTGCAGGAGCCCCCGGGATTCGTTCCCGGGGGCTCCTGCCTGCGGCCGTCGGCCGTGGCTCAGATGATGTGGGAGCCGGTCACTTCACGAGGCGGATGTTGACGGGGTAGTTCCACCACTCGCCCTTGTTCGCCTTCACCGCGCCGACGATGGCGAAGATGACGTGGATGATCGCGGGCACGCCCACGAGGGCGAAGAGCACCGAGCCGAAGCCCAGCGTGATGACGGTGATGATGCCGAAGACGACGACCAGTGCGATCTCCACGATGAGGGTCGCGATCGCGGCGTTCAGCGCCTCCGCCGCGTTGTAGCGGACGAAGCGGTTGCGGTCCTTGTGGACCAGGAAGATGATCAGCGGGCCGAGCCAGCCGAGGAAGCCGGCACCGATCACGTAGCCGAGGACCGCCGAGAGCTGCGCGAACATCGCCCACATCTTCGTATCGGACTCGGTGGTGGGCTGGCCGGAGAGCGGTCCCTCGAAGACTCCCTTGATCCCGGTCGGCGGCAGATCCGTCACGAACCCTCCGGCTCCGGCGGCGTGCTGCTGGCCTGTGTGAGCCTGCTGCTGCGCGCCCGCGTACTGCTGCTCGCGCGGCTGGTCCTGAGGTGCGCCGTATGCCTGCTGGGCCGAGGGCTCGCTGTGCTGCTGCCCCTGCGGTGCGCTGTGCGGCTGCTGCGGGGTGGCGAAGGGATCATGCGGGTGCTGCGCCGGATCAGAGGTGGGGCTGCCCATCTCGGACGATGCGGCGTCGGGAGCGTCGGGAGCGGGCTCGTACGGATTCTGCGGCTGGGTCATGGCTTCCCCTCGTGGTCGGTGGCACGGGCCCGGCGGACCCGCGGCGAACGGTCGATGCATCCAGCGTAACCAGCGCAGCCCGCGGAGTCAGCGGGGCAGACCGCCGTTCGAGCTGGGGGATGACCCCCACGACGATGGTCGGAGCGCACTCACGAGGCGGGCTGGTCGACGGTCACGAAGTCGATGAGCTCCTCGATCCGCCCCGAGAGCGTCGGCTCGATGTCGGCGTAGGAGCGCACGGTGGCGAGGATCCGCTTCCAGCCGAGCCCGACATCAGCCTGGTCCTGGTGCGGCCAGCCGAGCGCGGCGAGCGTGCCCACCTTGATGTCGGTGCCGCGGGGCACGTGGGGCCATTCCCGCAGGCCCACCCGCGCGGGCTTGACCGCCTGCCAGACGTCCACGTACGGGTGACCCAGCACCGTCACATTCCCGCGGGCGCCGGGCAGGGCCATCACCTCCGCTGCGATCCGTGACTCCTTGGAGCCCTTCACGAGGTGGTCCACGAGGATCCCGAGCCGTCGCCCGGGGGAGGGGCCGAACTCCTGGACCCGTTCGACCAGGTTGTCCGCACCCTCGAGCTGCTCGACGACGATGCCCTCGACGCGCAGGTCATGACCCCATACCTTCTGCACCAGCTCGGCGTCGTGAGTCCCCTCGACCCAGATCCGGGAGGCGCGGGCCGTGCGGGCTCTGGCTCCCTCGACATAGACGGAGCCGCTCGCGGAGCGTCGAGGCCCCTGCGGGGCCGAGGCCGCCGGGGCGCGGACCAGGGTCACGGGCTTCCCGTCGATCATGAACCCGGGCCCCAGTGGGAAGGTGCGCAGCGCACCGCGGGCGTCCTCGAGCTCGACGATCGGGCCGCCCGCCGTCTTCTCCACGCGCGTGATCGCCCCGGTGAACCCGGTCGACGCCTCCTCGACCACCAGACCCCGGCGCGCCGGGACCTCCTGGGAGACGGGGCGACGGCGGTGGTGCGCCGGTGGGCCGGAGGAGAGGACGTCACGGCCGTACCGGTCAGAAGAGCTGAACCGGTCGGAGGAGCTGAGTCGGCCGGGGGAGCGATCGGAGGGAGCAGGCACGGCTCAGCACCGTACACCCGTGGCGAACACCTCCCCGGCACCGGCACGCGAGCACGTAGGATTGGCACTCGAGGGCTGTCAGTGCCAGCGCTCTCCCGGGCCCCTCACGGCCCGCGGCAGGGCCGCACGACAGCCCGAGGACGGGACCGGAACCGCAGGCTGGGAGGTGAGAGACATGGACGCGCGGAAGCTGCAGATCCTCGGCGCGATCGTCGAGGACTACGTCTCGACCCGTGAACCGGTCGGCTCCAAGTCCCTGCTGGAGCGGCATGAGCTCGGCGTCTCCGCCGCGACCGTCCGCAACGACATGTCCGTGCTCGAGGAGGAGGGGCTGATCCACCAGCCCCACACCTCCGCAGGCCGGGTCCCCACCGACAAGGGCTACCGCGCCTTCGTCGACCACGTGGCGACGGTCAAGCCGCTCTCCGCCCCCGAGCGCCGCGCGATCCAGCGCCTGCTGGAGGAATCCACGGACGTCGAGGAGCTGCTGGCCCGCACCGTGCGCCTGATGGCCCAGCTCACCCACCAGGTCGCGATGGTGCAGTACCCCGCTCGCCGCCAGGCGCGGATCCGCCACGTCGAACTGGTCAAGGTCGCCGACTCCCTGCTGCTGGTGGTGCAGATCCTCGAATCCGGTCGCGTGGACCAGCGCACCATTCCCGTGCTCTCCGCGCAGCCCGGCGAGTTCTACGCGGATCTGCGGGACGTGGTGAACCGGGCCACCGCGGGCCGTGAGGTCACCGCGATCGCCCAGCCGCTGGCCGATCTGGTCGACTCCCGGCCCCCCGCCGAGCGCGGCGCCGTGCTGGAGGTGGCCGAGGCCCTCACCGAGATGGCCGCGGGCCGCGCCGAGGATCGCATCATGATGGCCGGGACCGCGAACCTCGCCCGCTCCGCGGGGGATTTCGCCCAGGACGTCGAGCCGCTGCTGGACGTGCTCGAGGAGCAGCTGGTGCTGCTGCGCCTGTTCACCGAGATGCACGTGCGCCCGGGGGACGTCGAGGTGCGCATCGGCTCCGAGCTGCGCGACCGAGCCCTGGTCCAGGCCTCTGTCGTGGGGGCGGGGTATGGTTCCGGGTCGCACCTGGCGATCCTGGGCCCCACCCGCATGGACTACGTCAGCGGCATCTCGACCGTCCAGGCCATCGCCCGGTACGTCTCCCGCTATCTCGAATAGAACGGTCGCCGCGCCCCGGACCGCTCGCGCCTGCGTGCGTCCCGGCCCCTCCGACCGGCCCCGACCCACCCGACGATCTCCCGCAAAGGATCCCGCCTGTGAACGACGACTACTACGATCTGCTCGGCGTCTCCCGTGACGCTTCGACCGAGGAGATCAAGAAGGCGTATCGGAAGCTGGCGCGGACCCTGCATCCGGACGTCAACCCCGATCCCGATGCGGGGGAGCGGTTCAAGAAGGTCTCCCAGGCCTACGAGACCCTCTCCCATGCCGACAAGCGCCGCCAGTACGACATGGGCGGTGGCCCCGGCATGGGCGGCGGAGGCTTCCCCGGCGGCGGCGCGGGCTTCGACTTCAACGACATCTTCGACATGTTCGCCGGCGCCACCGGGATGGGCGGGCGCGGGCAGGGACCCATCCCGCGCCAGCGCCGCGGCGGCGACATCCTGCGCCGCGTCAGGATCGAGCTGCGAGACGTGGTCTTCGGCACCGAGCAGAAGGTCTCCTTCCGCACCGCCGAGCGCTGTGAGCGCTGCGGCGGCTCCTGCAGCGAGCCCGGCACCAGCCCCACCCGCTGCACCAACTGCAACGGCTCCGGTCACGTCCAGCGCGTGGCCCAGTCGCTGCTGGGCCAGATGGTCACCTCCGCGCCCTGCCCCACCTGCGAGGGCCACGGCGACGTCATCGCCAGCCCCTGCACCGCGTGCGCGGGCCACGGCCGCACCGCCACCGAGCGGACCGTCACCGTCCGTGTGCCCTCGGGGGTCGAGAGCGGCACCCGCATCCAGCTGCGCGGCGAGGGCGAGGCCGGTGAGGCCGGCGGCCCCTCCGGTGACCTGTTCGTCGAGCTGTCCGTCGCCGACCACGACACCTTCGACCGCGACGGCGAGGACCTGGTCACCACCATCGCGGTGCCGATGACCTCCGCGGCGCTCGGTGACACCATCGACCTGGAGACCTTCGACGGCATGGAGAAGGTGGACGTCAAGCCCGGCTCCCAGCCCGGGGACGAGATCACCCTCAAGGGCCTCGGCGTCACCCCGCTGCGACGCGAGAAGCGCGGCGACCTGCGCGTGGTGCTCGACGTGGCGGTCCCCACCACGCTCAGCGACGAGGAGCGAGAGCTGCTCGAGCGCTTCGCCTCGCTGCGCGGTGACCAGACCACCCGCCGCAAGGGCCACGGACCCTTCGCGAAGCTCCGCGACCGCCTGCAGAACCTCTGAGCCCGCTCGAGGCCCCACCGAGAACGCGCTGACATGCCCACCACGCCGCCCGCCTTCCTGATCCTCGATGAGGTCCTCGCCACCGCCGAGGAGGGTCAGAACCTCACCCTGGACGGGGAGGAGGGGCGCCACGCCGCGAAGGTCGCCCGGATCGGGGTGGGGGAGCAGATCCTGCTCACTGATGCTCCCGGCCGCCAGGTCCTCGCCGAGGTGACCGCGGCGCACAAGGAGGCACTCGACCTGCGCCTGCTGGCCGCCCCCACCCCCGCGGTCCAGCGCCTGCCCCTGCTCACCCTGGTGCAGGCCCTCGCCACCGGGGGCCGTGACGAGCAGGCGATCGAGTCCGCCACCGAACTGGGAGTGGATCGGATAGTGCCCTGGATCGCGCAGCGCTCGGTCTCCGTGTGGCGGGGGGAGAAGCTCGCCAAGGGTCGCGCGAAATGGGAGAGCACCGCCCGCGCCGCGGTGAAGCAGTGCCGACGGCCCGGCATCCCCGTCGTGGCCGGGGCGGTGAACACCTCGGCCCTGGCCGCACTGGTGGACGAGGAGGTGCGGGCCGGAGCCCTCGTGATCGTCCTGCACGAGCAGGAGTCCGTGGCGCTGATGAGCCTCGCCCCGCAGCTGCGGGAGGCGAGCGCGGACGGCGTCGAGGAGATCATCGTCGTGGTCGGCCCGGAGGGCGGCATCGCCGCGGCGGAGCTCGATCAGCTCCGCGACGCCGGGGCCCGCACCGTGCGGCTGGGCCCCGAGGTGCTGCGCTCCTCCACTGCCGGGCCCTCCGCCCTCGCCGTGCTCAGCGCCCTGGTGGGCCGCTGGGGCTGAGGCGTCTCAGCCGACCTGGGCCGGGGCCTTCGCCGCGAGCAGATCGGCTCCCTCGCGGAGCGCGGCGCTCTTCTCCTCGCGGATGAACAGCTCGCCGTCCACGGAGAGGTCCGCGCGGAAGCCCAGCCCCACGGAGCCGACCACCTCGGCTCCGACCCGTCCCATCAGCGTCTCCAGCATCGGCAGGACCTCGTTCGCATCGTTCCAGCCGTAGCCGACCAGGAAGGTGGGCAGGCTCTCCCACTCCGCGTACAGGAAGTCGATCGCGTTCTTCAGCTGGCCCGGGTAGGCGCCGTTGTACTGCGGCGTGAGGATGAGCAGAGCGTCCAGCGACTCGATCCGGGCGCCCCAGTCGATCGCGTGCTGCTCCGTCTTCGGCTGGCCCTGCTTGGGGCTGGTCAGGCCGTCGAAGGCCGGCAGTGCGACCTCCTTGAGGTCGATCACGTCCACGTCGAAGCGGTCGTCGAGGGTCGCGGTGACCCACTCGAGCACGTGTGCTCCCACCCGGTTGGGGCGGGCGCTGGCCAGGATGATTCCGAGTGTCGTCATGATGCCTGCAACGTTACTCACTCCCGTGGCTGTTCCCGAGCGGGATGTGGGCTGTCTCGCTCCCGTAGACTGGCCGGCATGCTCGATACCGTGACCGCCCAGACCGACCCGGACTGCGTCTTCTGCCGGATCATCGCCGGTGAGATCCCCTCCGAGCGGGTCCACGAGGACGACCAGGTGATCGCCTTCCGGGACCTGGCCCCGAAGGCCCCGGTGCACGTCCTGGTCGTCCCCCGCGCCCACCATCGCGACGTGCGCGATCTGGCCGGGGACCCGCAGCTGCTCGCCCATGTCACCACCGTGGCCGGGTCCGTGGCGGGAGAGCTCGCCGACGGCGACTTCCGCCTGATCTTCAACACCGGTGCGGGCGCCGGGCAGACCGTGTTCCATGTGCACGCGCATGTGCTGGCCGGCGGGACCCTCGCCGAGAGGGAGATGTGACACGACGTGGCTGACGCCGCCACCCCGCCTCCCGGCCGCACCCCCGAGGTGCTCGAGCGCCGGCTCGCGATCCCCGACCACCTCAGCCCCTTCCAGGTCCTGGGGGAGAACGACCAGGCCCTGGCCGCCCTCGAGGATGCCGTGCCCGATACGGACGTCCACGTGCGCGGCCATCAGGTGACCCTGCGGGGCACCGAGGACGCCCTGCGCCGCAGCGTGCACATCATGCGCTCCCTGATCGAGCTGGCCGGCACCGGCCAGGCCGTCACCGCGGAGGCCGTCCAGCGGGCCGCGTCCCTCTACGGGGACGAGCGCGCCCAGGGGGAGAAGCTCGACCGGGTCCTCTCCCGCACGATCCTGTCCTCCCGCGGCAAGTCCATCCGCCCGAAGACCATGGGGCAGAAGTCCTACATCGAGGCGATCGAGACCTCCACCATCACCTTCGGGATCGGCCCGGCCGGCACCGGCAAGACCTACCTCGCCGTCGCGATGGGCGTGCAGATGCTGCTGAGCAAGCAGATCCAGCGGATCATCCTCACCCGCCCTGCGGTCGAGGCGGGGGAGCGGCTGGGCTTCCTGCCCGGTGGTCTGAACGAGAAGATCGATCCCTACCTGCGGCCGCTGTACGACGCCCTGCACGACATGCTCGATCCCGAGTCGATCCCGCGCCTGATGGGCGCGGGCACCATCGAGGTCGCGCCGCTGGCGTACATGCGCGGCCGCACCCTCAACGACGCCTTCATCATCCTGGACGAGGCGCAGAACACCACCCCCGAGCAGATGAAGATGTTCCTGACCCGCCTGGGATTCAACTCCACCATGGTGGTCACCGGCGACATCACCCAGGTCGATCTGCCCGGCGGGCACAAGAGCGGCCTGCGCGTGGTCGAGCAGGTCCTGGCGGACATCGACGACATCTCCTTCTGCCGCCTGTCCTCCCGGGACGTGGTCCGCCACCGCCTGGTCAGCGACATCGTGGACGCCTACGGGCGCTGGGAGATCGGTCCGGGCGGCAATCGCGACTCCCGCCACCGCGGCACGAAAGGAAACCTCTCATGACCATCGAGGTGCGCAACGAGACCACCGTGCGGGTGGACGAGACCGAGTTCGTCGAGCTCTCCCGCTTCGTGCTGGATGCGATGCACCTGGATCCGGCCACCGAGATGTCGATCCTGTTCGTGGACGAGGACGCCATGGAGAAGCTGCACGTGCAGTGGCTGGACCTGCCCGGCCCCACCGATGTGATGAGCTTCCCGATGGACGAGCTGCGCCCCGGCACTCCCGATGCGCCCACCCCCGAAGGGCTGCTGGGCGATGTGGTGCTGTGCCCGTCGGTCGCCGCGAAGCAGGCCGCTGAGGCCGGGCACAGCGCGGTCGAGGAGATGCTGCTGCTGACCGTCCACTCGATCCTGCACCTGCTGGGATACGACCACATGGAGGAGGAAGAGCGGAAGGTCATGTTCGACCTGCAGCGCAAGCTCCTGCTCACCTTCCTCGCCGGCCGACGGGAGGCGTGAGCTCCCCGGCCATGCCGCCTCGACGCCCCCGTCCCTCGGACCGACGAGCTCTTCCCTCGGACCGACGACCCCGCCCCCGGCGCCGATGACCCCGGCGCTGCTGGTGCTCGTCCCGCTGGCCCTGCTGGGCCTCGTGCTCGGGGCGGTCCTGGCCGCGGCGGACTCCGCCTATCACTGGGTCTCCCGGCAGAGCCTCGAGAAGGTCGTCTCCGACCGCGCCGTGCCCGTGCGGGAGCGGGTGCTGCGTCAGCTCGAGGACAATGAGCGGACCCTCGCCGCGATCGCCCTGGGCCGGATCCTCGCCGAGGCGGTGCTCGCGGTCGCGGTGACCGTCCTGGTCCACCTCTGGCTCCAGGACTGGGCGCTCACCGCCATGGTGGGCATCGTCGTGACCGCCGTGGCGGTGTTCATCGGCCTCTCCTCCTCTCCGCGCACCCTGGGCCGGGTCAGCGCGGAGACGACGCTGATCCGCTCCCGCCACGTGATCGCGGCGGTGCGGGGGCTGCTGTGGCCGCCCGCCTCGATGCTGATCCGCATCGGCCGCCTGTTCACCCCCGTGGCCGGGGCGGGTCGCAGCCCGTACAGCAGCGCCGCCCAGATGCGCCAGAGCGTGGATCGCGCCCTGGAGAACGAGCACGTCCAGGATGACCAGCGCGACATGATCGAAGGGGTCTTCGACCTCGGCGGCACCCTGGTGCGTGAGCTGATGGTCCCGCGCACCGACATGATCACCATCGCCTCCGACGCCCCGGCCGAGAAGGCGATGCGGCTGTTCGTCCGCTCCGGCTTCTCCCGGATCCCCGTGATCGGGGAGGACGTCGACGACCTGTGCGGCATGCTCTATCTCAAGGACGTGGTGCGTGCGATCCACGCCCCGCGGAACCCGGCGCCGGGCCGCCCGGTGGGGGAGCTGATGCGGCCGGCCCGCTTCGTGCCCGAGTTCGTCACCGCCGATGCGGTGATGCGCCAGATGCAGACCTCCCGCGTCCACATCGTCGTGGTGGTCG
The DNA here is from genome assembly GCA_019115335.1 of Candidatus Brachybacterium merdigallinarum. Classification (GTDB taxonomy): domain Bacteria; phylum Actinomycetota; class Actinomycetes; order Actinomycetales; family Dermabacteraceae; genus Brachybacterium; species Brachybacterium merdigallinarum. The sequence goes on along the minus strand of DXDT01000046.1, from coordinate 2,071 downwards.
ACGAGTACGGCGGGGTGGCCGGCCTGCTGTCCATCGAGGACATCGTCGAGGAGATCGTCGGCGAGATCGACGACGAGCACGATCCGCGCGAGCAGAAGATCGAGGACCTCGGCGGAGGGCGGTTCCGGGTGCCCGTCCGGGCCGGGGTCGGCGAGGTGGGAGAGCTGTTCGATCTCGACATCGACGACGAGGATGTCGATACGGTGGGCGGGTTGCTCACCAAGACCCTGGGCCGGGTCCCGATCGTCGGCTCCCGCGCGGAGGCCCACGGCCTCCACCTCGAGGCCGAGCGCACCGCCGGTCGCCGCAAGCGCCTCTCGTCCATCATCGTCACCCGTGCTCCGCAGCCCGCCGAGGGCCGGACCCCTTTCCACGCAGGAGAACGCCCATGACCACTGAGCATCCCGCCGTCGGCGCAGAGTCTCCCGCCGAGCCTCCCATCGAGCTCCCCGCGGACGCTTCGGGCACCCCGCACCGCTCCGGCTTCGTCGCCCTGGTGGGGCGGCCCAACGTCGGCAAGTCCACGCTCACCAACGCCCTGGTGGGGGAGAAGGTCGCGATCACCTCGACCAAGCCGCAGACGACGCGGCGGGCGATCCGCGGGATAGTCACCCGCGAGCACTCCCAGGTCATCCTGGTGGACACCCCCGGCGTGCACCGCCCCCGCACCCTGCTCGGCGAACGCCTCAACGAGCTGGTCAAGGAGACTCTCACCGACGTCGACGTGGTGGGTTTCTGCCTGCCCGCCGATCAGAAGATCGGCCCCGGGGACACCTTCATCGCCCGTGACCTGCAGGAGCTGCGCAGCGGACGGCGCGGCCCTCGCCTGATCGCGATCGTCACCAAGACCGACCTGGTCAGCCGCGAGGCCCTCGCCGCCCATCTGGTGGCGGTGGACCGGCTGCTGGACGTCGACGAGATCGTGCCCATCAGCGCCGTCGAGGGCACCCAGATCGACGTGCTGCTCGATGTGATCGCCGCCCAGCTCCCTGAGAGCCCGCCGCTGTACCCCGATGACCAGCTCACCGAGGAGTCCCGCGACGACCGGATCTCCGAGCTGATCCGGGAGGCCGCGCTCGAGGGGGTCCGCGACGAGCTCCCGCACTCGATCGCCGTGGTGGTCGAGGAGGTCGTCGAGACCGATCCGGACGGCGACCCCTTCGCCGAGGTCGCCCCGGGGCAGGGGCGCCTGGTCGTGCGGGCGAGCCTGTTCGTGGAGCGGGAGAGCCAGAAGGGCATCATCATCGGCCGCGGCGGCTCCCGCCTGAAGGAGGTGGGCTCTCGCGCCCGGGCCGAGATCAACCAGCTGCTGGGCCGGAAGATCCACCTGGACCTGCGGGTAAAGATCGCCAAGGACTGGCAGCGCGACCCCAAGCAGCTGGGCCGCCTGGGCTTCTGAGACCCCTCGGCGTCCGCACCGTCTCCCCGGCGGGCGTCCCGACATGTGAGCCATGCACGGCTCGGTCGTTCCCGGTGCTACGGTGACGAGCATGCGCGGATCGCTTCTCCTGCTTCTTCGCCGCGACGGGACCTGAAGGTCGGGACCCCGTCGCGGCTGATGTCGAGCCCGGCGCGCTGCAGCCCACCGTGAGAAGGAATCCCGAGATGAACGACCAGACCACCATCCCCGCGATCGCCGCCGTCCAGGACCCCAGCCGGCCCGTCGTCGGGCCCGCTGGCGATGCCCCCCAGCAGCCCTCCGGCATGCCGATCCACCGCTACCGGCCCTTCCACGAGCAGATCACCGTGGACCTCCCCGACCGCACCTGGCCGGACACGCGGATCCAGCGCGCCCCCCGCTGGTGCGCCGTGGACCTGCGCGACGGCAACCAGGCCCTCATCGACCCCATGAACTCCGAGCGCAAGCTGCGGATGTTCGAGCTGCTGGTGACGATGGGGTACAAGGAGATCGAGGTCGGGTTCCCGGCCGCCTCCGCAACGGACTACGACTTCGTGCGCACCCTCATCGAGGAGGACCGCATTCCGGAGGACGTCTCCATCCAGGTCCTCACCCAGTCCCGCGAGCACCTCATCGAGCGCACCTACGAGGCGATCTCCGGGGCGAAGCGCG
>DXDT01000045.1 GCA_019115335.1 Candidatus Brachybacterium merdigallinarum | reverse complement strand
GGGCCGGGCACCGTCTTCGACATCGGCCTGGCGCATCCAGTTCGTCAGGCAGGACTCGGAGATCCCGAAGTCCTTCGCGATCATCGAGAGCTTCTGGCCAGGTTCGCGGTTCCTCGCGACGCGGACAACGTCGTCACGGAACTCCTGGGGATAGGGAGCAGGCATGGTGCACATCCTTCCCTGCAACGCCCTCCAGCGCCACAGATCATGTGACACCTACCCGCGCATCAGTCCCCCTGCAGCGATCAACCCCCGGCCACCCGAGTCCACGAACGTGTCGACAACGTCATGACCTCATACAGCTAGGTAACCTCAGCCAAGACCCCGGATCATCGCGCACCACCGGGCGAACATCGGGTCCAGGGCCGAGGGGGCGTAGCGGAGCGCCGCCTCGAGCGAGCGTGCGGACTCCTGGTGCCACGTCTCTTCATCCGACATTGCGATCAACCGTTCTGCGATGGCGTCAGGCGCACTTATGGGGACGAGGAACTCCCCGGGGACGAGTTCGGGAATCCCACCAACATCGGTACCTATGACCGGCAGGGCCTGGGACATCGCTTCCACCAGTGCCCGGGGCAGCCCCTCGGTGTGCGATGCTTGCACGTAGACGTCCGCCGCCCGCAGCTCACTCATCACCGCCGCGAACGGGAGGGCCCCGGTGAAGCGGACGCGATTCTCCATTCCGAGTCGATCAGCTAACGCTCGGAGGTCAGACTGGAACGCCCCGTCACCGACCAGCACTACTTCGACGGAATGTCCTTCATCACGGAGCCTCGCGGCTGCCTGGATGATGTCCTGGTGCCCCTTGTAGGGTGTCTGCTGGCTTCCCACCGATATCACCCGCAGGGGCCCACCGTCCCGTGCTCCGCGCGCGGAAGCAGCGAAGGCAGATTCGGGAACTGCCACATCGGAGACGGCTATAGCCTGCCGCCTGAAAGGGTACTTCCCCTGCAGCGCACCGCGGGTCACGTACCTGACCGCATCGGCTCGGCGGACGGCGGACTTGGTCAAGGCCGTCACTGCCCGGATGACCACCCCGGGAAGGCGCCCTACCCCTGATCCGAGTACCGCTTCGATGTCACCCACCAGCTCTACCGCATACCTGCGGCGGGTGGGGATCGCAATGGCCGCCGCCAGAAGAGACAGCAGTCCAGGTAGGCGCAATACGAAAGGGCCGCTCGCTCGGAGCTCCCGCGAAAGGATGCGAGAAAGGCGAGGCATTTCGCGGATGAAGCCCCTGATCCCGGTATAGTCCGGCAGTGGGATGAGAGTGCCGACGGTGAGCGGGTCCCCGTTCACAGGGCTTTCCGTCGTTGACGTGCGAGCGACTACGCGGATCGGTCCCCCCTGCTCGGCGTATCGGCGCCACGTCCTGTCGCCGCTGGAGCCGTCCATCGCGTAGACCCGACCATCGGGAGTGCACGCGAAATGCGCCTCCGTGATGAACGTCCAGGGACGGACGTCGTCCGCTTCGGGATGGGAGACGAGACGAGAAGAGAGGTAATCGATGTGCAGCTGGCGAACGACGTGCTGGTTGAAGTCATCGACAGCGCGGGCGCGAGCGGAGGCGCCCATCCGCTCCAGTCGGGATCGGTCGGCGGCGAGCTCGGTGAGGACTCCGGCCAATCGTCGCGAGTCTCCAGCCGGGACGATGATGCCGGTGTCTCCGTCAACCACTGAATCCCTCGTCCCGGTGGAGTTGGCGACCACGGCGGGAACCCCCATGGCGGCCGCCTCCAGAACGGCGTTCGGAAAGCCCTCCCGTTCACTCATCAGCACCAGTAGGTCGAACCTCTGGATGAACGGGCGCGGGTCAGCGACCGGGCCGGTTAGATGGAGTGGAGCGCCCGAGGAAAAATCGCGTGCGGCAGGAACTGCCCCCTCGTCGTCGCCCACGAGGATGCCACGGATGGATAGGCCGCGCTGGTGGCAAAGATCGAGAGCGTCTACAAGTGCGCCCACTCCCTTGTCGGGATGCAGTCTGCCTACGAACCCGACGGTCAGCCCCTCCGTGCCGGAGAGGAATTCCTGAGTCGCGTCATCGAGTGGAATCTGCTCGAGAGAAGGTGAGTACGCGTCGGTGTCGACCCCGTGGGAGGACCCCTTGCCGAGCATACGGATCGGGCGCTGCCCGGCCAGTCCGAGATCCTCGATCCGTGCGGCTAGGCTGGGGCTGTTCGCGATGATGTCGGTGGATAACGCACACGTCAACCGTTCCATCGCGTAGAGCATCGTGCGCTTGGCGCCGTGGTCCCCTTCAAGCCTCAATCCCCACTGCTCGTACACCCGGATGCTCACTCGTGCGAGTGCTGCCGTCAGCGCCGTGAGCAGGCTCGCCTTAGGCGTCGCGTAAACTACGGCGTCAGGCCGCACCTCCCTGAGTGTCCGGTACATAGTGACCAGCGAGAGGACGTCATTCAGGGGAGCGGGATCGCGCCTCATCGGGACCGTGCAGAGCTCAACTCCCTCCGCAGTCGCGAAAGCCTTGAGATCTGGATGGGGGCTCGAGATCAGTGTCACGCGCCAGCCCTCGTGGGCGAGGTGCGCAAGGTACCCGCGCAAGAAGGTGAAGGCGGTGAGGGGGCTTGTCACCACAAAGCAGATCCGAGGACTCATTGTTTCTTTTCTCCTACCTCGACCGGGCTCCAGTATTGAGCTTTTCCCACCGTCCCGGAATCCCTTTCACAGTGACCCGGCCCGGTATGTTCTTCGTGACGAGTGCGGATGCGCCGACAATAGATTGGCGGCCGATGGTCAGTCCCTGGAGCACGGTTGAACTACCGCCGATGAGCACTTCTGTTCCGCAATGTGCCTCACCGGAGATGCGAGCTCCTGGGTTCAGGGAAACATAGTCGTCCAGCATCGAATCGTGGCCGACATAACACTGGGCATTGATGATCCCGTGCCGACCGATGTTCACGTTGGTCGAGATCTGCGCTGCCGCGTAGACGACGGTGCCTGCTCCGAGGCTCACTTGTGAGCCCAAGATCGCTTTCGGGTGCACCAGTGTGGACGGTAGGTGACCTGCCTCCTCGAACTGCTCTGCGACGCGTCGCCTGACATGCGGCCATGCGATGGCTACGACGAAGCCGCACCTCTCGGTGCGCGTGGAGAGCCAGTCATCCACACGGCCGAGGAAAGGAACATCCCTGGCTGCGAGGCGCTCGAGGTGTGCATGGGCGGGGGAATCATCGAGCACACCGAGCACGTCGATGCCAGCGCCTTCGCGGTTCATCGCGTCGACGATGTCGAGGGTCTCTCTGCCGGTGCCCGCAGCTCCGACAATGACCAGAGGCTCGTCTGTCATCGTG
>DXDT01000307.1 GCA_019115335.1 Candidatus Brachybacterium merdigallinarum | reverse complement strand
TCCTGCTGGTCCCCGTCGTCACCGCGCTCGGCACGGCCGCGGGAGTGCTCTTCGCCATGTTCATCGATCGATTCGGACCGCACTGGGCGCTCGCGGCGCCCCGAGCTCGCAGCGCGCGACCTCGGCTGGGTGCTCGGGAGTGACCAGGAGGCCAGGCGTCCCGGCGATCCGAGGTCAGGGCGGTAGGGTTGCCCCCATGAACAGCACCTCCCCGCATGCGGATGTCCGGATCATGGGCTCCGCGGATGTGTCCGATGAGGCCCGGATCGGCAGAGGATCGTCCGTGTGGCATCTCGCGCAGGTCCGTGAAGGCGCCGTGATCGGCGAGAACAGCGTCGTGGGCCGCGGCGCCTACATCGGCACCGGCGTGCAGATGGGCGCGGGGTGCAAGGTGCAGAACTACGCCCTCGTCTACGAGCCCGCGCGCCTGGCCGACGGGGTGTTCGTCGGCCCCGCCGCCGTGTTCACCAACGACCACTTCCCCCGGGCTGTGAACCCGGACCTCACCGCGAAGTCCGCTGACGACTGGGAGCCGGTGGGTGTCACCTGCGAGCAGGGCGCCTCGATCGGCGCCCGCGCCGTGTGCGTGGCGCCGGTGACCATCGGGGCCTGGGCGATGGTGGCCGCCGGCGCCACCGTGGTCAAGGACGTCCCCCCGCACGCACTGGTCGCTGGGGTGCCCGCTCGGCGCATCGGTTGGGTGGGCCGGGCCGGGGAGAAGCTCGCCCCCGCCGCCGACGGCACCGACGCCTGGGTGTGCCCCACCACCGGGGAGTGGTACATCCCCGACGAGACCTCCGGCGGGCTCCAGCTCGCCTCCACCCCCGTGGCCGACGCCCCGCGCCCGGCCCCTCTCGACGACCCCGCAGACCACGACGAACAGGACGGTCCCACCGCATGAACACCCAGGCAGAGATGATTCCCGCCGCCAAGCCGATCATCGGGCAGGAGGAGCGGGACGCGGTCGACCGGGTGCTGGCCTCCGGGATGGTCGCGCAGGGGCCGGAGGTGAAGGCCTTCGAGGAGGAGTTCGGTGCGGCGCTGGCCGGGGGCCGGGAGTGCGTGGCGGTGAACTCGGGGACCTCGGGTCAGCACCTGGGGATGCTGGCGCTGGGGCTGAAGCCCGGCGATGAGGTGATCGTGCCCTCGTTCACCTTCGCGGCGACCGCGAACTCGGTGGCGGTCTCCGGCGGGGTGCCGGTGTTCGTGGACGTGGATCCGGAGACGTTCACCCTCGATCCCGCTGCGCTCGAGGCGGCGATCACCGAGCGCACCGTGGGCATCCAGCCGGTGCACCTGTACGGGCACCCGGCGCCGATGGACCGGATCATGGCGATCGCCGCGCAGCAGGGGCTGTGGGTGTTCGAGGACGCCGCGCAGGCGCACGGTGCGACCTGGGACGGCACCCAGGTGGGCGCATTCGGGGACGCGGCGATGTACTCGCTGTACCCGACCAAGAACATGACCTCCGGTGAGGGTGGGATGGTCTCGACCAGCACCGGGGAGATCGCGCGCCAGGTGCGGCTGCTGCGCAACCAGGGCATGGAGAAGCAGTACGCGAACGAGGTCGCCGGGTTCAACAACCGCATGACCGACATCCACGCCGCGATCGGCCGGGTCCAGCTCGGCAAGCTGCCGGCCTGGACCGCGCGCCGCCAGGAGACCGCGGCATTCTTCGACGCGCACCTGCAGGGCGTGACGACCCCGGTGGTGCGGGAGCAGGCCACGCACGTGTACCACCAGTACACGATCCGGATCCAGGGCGCCTCGGCGCAGGAGCGGGATGCCTTCGCGACCGCGCTGCGCGAGGAGCACCAGGTGGGCTGCGGGGTGTACTACCCCACGCCGGTGCACCGGCTGGAGACGTTCCGCTCCGAGAACGATCTGCCGGTCACGGAGACTCTGGCCCGGGAGGTGCTGTCCCTGCCGGTGCATCCGTCGGTGACCGACGCGGACCGTGAGCGCGTCGTCCAGGCCGTCAACACCGTGGCGAAGGCAGGAGCATGAGCATGAGCAAGGACAAGACGCTGCGGGCCGGACTGATCGGGCTGGGCATGATGGGTCGGCACCACGCCCGGAACCTCAGAGCGCTGGACGGGGTGGAGCTGGTGGCCGTCGCCGATGCGCACGGTGACCCCCACGGCGCGGCGCCCGGCCTCGAGGTGCTGCCGGACGTGGATGCGCTGATCGCCGCCGGCATCGACTACGCCGTGGTGGCGGTGCCCACCCAGTTCCATCGCGACGTGGCCCTGCGCCTGGCCGAGGCCGGGGTGCACACCCTGGTCGAGAAGCCGCTCGCGTTCGACATCGGCGAGGCCGAGGAGATCACCGCCGCGTTCGAGAGCGCGGGCCTGGTCGGCGCGGTGGGCTACATCGAGCGGTACAACCCGGCGCTGCAGGAGATGCGGCGCCGGATCGCCGAGGGGCAGCTGGGGGAGATCTACCAGATCGTCACCCGCCGCCAGGGCGGCTTCCCTGCCCGGATCGCGGACGTGGGTGTGGTCAAGGACCTCGCCACGCATGACCTGGATCTGACGGCCTGGGTGGCGCAGTCCCCGTATGCACAGGTCGCGGCGACCTCGACCCGGCGCTCCGGCCGCGAGGACGAGGACATGGTCTCGGTCGCCGGTCGCCTGGCGGACGGCACGATCACCAACCATCTGGTGAACTGGCTGACCCCGTTCAAGGAGCGGGTCACCGTGGTGACGGGGGAGAAGGGCGCTCTGGTGGGCGACACCCTCAACGCAGACCTCACCTTCCATGCCAACGCCGATGCCACCACGAACCTGTGGGAGACGATGGCCTCCTTCCGCGGGGTCAGCGAAGGGGACTCGATCCGCTACTCGCTGCAGCGCCAGGAGCCGCTGGCGACCGAGCACCAGGCCTTCCGCGACGCGATCCTGGGCGATGCCTCCAACATCGTCACGATGAAGGAGGGCCTGGCCACCGTCCGCACCGTCGAGGCCGTCCTCAGCTCCGCCGAGGGCGGAGGCGTCGTGCAGATCCAGAGCGTGGCCTGATCGATGGGGGCGACGGAGCGGCTCTCGGTCGCCGTCATCACGTGCTGGTACCCGAGCAGCATCGACCCGGTGTCCGGGATCTTCAACGCCCATGACATCCGGGCGATCGCCGCGGAGCACGACGTGCACGTCTTCCACCTGGTGGCGCCCCATCTCGATGATGGGGAGCGCCGCCTCGAGGCGGACGGACATCGCGTCACCCGCATCCCCATGGCGACCTGGAACCCGCTGCACATCGCGCGGGCGGCACGGACCCTGCACGCTGCCCTGGGGGCCTTCGACGTGATCCACACGATGGCGTTCCCCTCGCTGATGCCGGTGCGGCTGCTTCCTCGTCGCCTCCCGGTGCTCCACACCGAGCACTGGACGGGCATCACCCGCATGGCGCGGGGTGGATCCAAGCCCGGGGTGGCCCGGATCGCAGGGACCGTGCTGCGCCGCGCGGACGCTCTCCACGCCGTGTCCACCTACCTCGGGGACGCGATGACCACGGTCAGCGGCCGCGACGTGACCGTGGTGCCGAACATCGTCGAGGTCCCCGGCGAGATCGTGGCCGGCAGCCGCCGGCACCCGGCCGGCGCCGGCGATCCCCTCCGTCTCCTCGCCGTCGGCACCCTCTCACCCGTCAAGGATCCCCTGCTCTCGCTGCAGGTCATCGCCGAGCTGCGCCGCCGCGGGCTCCCCGTCACCCTGGACTGGGTGGGGGACGGCCCTCTGCGGGAGAGCGTGGAGGCGATGATCGAGGAGCTGGACCTCGCCGGCCTCGTCACCCTCCACGGCAGGATGCCGCACGGCGCGACGCTGGAGCGCATGGCGGAGGTGGATGCCGTGCTGCACACCTCCTCCGAGGAGACGTTCTCGATCGTCGCCGCCGAATCCCTGGTCCTCGGGCGCCCCCTGATCATCGCGGACCGCGGCGGGCACCG
>DXDT01000306.1 GCA_019115335.1 Candidatus Brachybacterium merdigallinarum | reverse complement strand
GTGCAGGTGTTGTTGCAGCCCACCGAGATCGAGACCCAGGCCGAGGAGGCGGATTCGCGCCGCGTGGGAAGGGTGGAGGGGAACACCTCGAGGGATTCGAGGATCTCGACCTGCGCCTCGGCGTCGTGACGCGCCTTGTCCAGCAGCACCGGCAGGGAGCCGATGTTGTGGGTGCCGAAGACGACGTCCACCCAGGGCGCCTTCTCGACGATGGTGGAGCGGTCCTTCTGGGCCAGGCATCCGCCGACGGCGATCTGCATCGCGGGGTTCGCGTCCTTGGCGGGGCGCAGCGCGCCGAGGGTGCCGTAGAGCCTGTTGTCCGCGTTCTCACGGACCGCACAGGTGTTGAACACGACCACGTCGACCTCGCCCTTGCGGGCATCGGCCCCCTGCGGAGCCCGCCGGTACCCGGACTCCTCGAGCATGCCGGTCAGCCGCTCGGAATCGTGGACGTTCATCTGGCAGCCGAAGGTGCGCACCTGGTAGGTGCCGCGCACAGGGCCGGGCGCTGGGGTGGGCGCAGGAATGGTCAGGGTGTTCATGATGCCTCCAGGGTACGACGCGGCTCTCCGCCGCTCGCTTCCGGGGCGACGGCCCGAGAGGTCACGGAGAGGAAACGATCCCCGGAACCGATGGGAGTGACGGCTCACCCCCTCTAGGCTCGACCGGACATGGGGACCGGGCGACGGCAGGTCGCAGGAGACGGGCTCGCCGATCGATTCACCCGGCCCACGATGACGACTTGACGAGGAGCAATCATGCGTATGCGACGACGGAGCTTCACCGCCCTGGGTGCCTCGATCCTGGGACTCGGCGTGCTAGCCGCCTGCAGTGACGACAGCGGGGGCGGCAATGGCGGCGGAGGCGGAGAAGGCGGCTCCGGCGGCGGGGAGGGCGACTTCGTCACCGACCTCACCTTCGGCACCGGCGGCACCGCCGGGGTGTACTACCCGCTGGGCGGCGAGTACGCGGCCATCTACGAGGACAACATCGAGGGCATCACGGTGAACTACACCGATTCCGGTGCCTCGGTGGAGAACATCGGCATGATCTTCCAGGGCGAGTGGCAGCTCGGCATCGCACAGAGCGACACCGCCAACGCCGCCGTGACCGGCACCGCCGACTTCGAAGGGGCGCAGGTCGACAATCTGGGCTGGATCGCCGCCCTCTACCCCGAGGCGGCGCACATGGTCACCCTCGCGGGCTCGGGCTTCGAGACCGTCGCGGATCTCAAGGGAGCCCGCATCGCGGTGGGCGACGTCGGCTCCGGCACCCGTGCCGCATCCGATGCGATCCTCGCCGCGCACGACATCGCCGAGGGCGACTACGAGCCGTTCGAGCAGGACTTCTCCAGCTCCCTGGACCTGCTGCGCGACGGCAACATCGACGCTTCGATCTTCGTGGTCGGCACTCCCACCGGTTCCCTCGGCGATCTCGCCGCCACGAACGAGGTCAAGCTCCTCTCCCTGGACGAGGCCACCGCCCAGCAGATCGCCGACGAGTCGCTGTACGACGTCTACACGATCGAGGCGGAGTCCTACGACTTCCTCACCGAGCCGGTGACGACGCTGTCGGTCGCCGCGGCGCTGGTGGCCTCCACCACGCAGGTCAGCCCGGAGCTGGCCTATGACATCACGGCCGCGACGTTCGAGCACGCCGATCAGATCACCCTGCCGCAGAGCGAGCTGATCACCCACGACTACGCTCTCTTCGGCCAGGGCGATGTGCCGCTGCACCCGGGAGCGGAGCAGTACTACGAGGAACAGGGGCTCCTCTGAGATGAGCTCTGCCGAGCACGGGCCCGCTCCTCGGCCGGAGGACTCCGCGGTCGATCTCGACGTCTCCGCGGAGGCCATGAAGAAGGCCGAGGAGCAGACCGAGGAGCTCCTGAAGGAGCATGACAGCGCCAGCCGCTTCCGCACCGGGCTGGGCTTCTGGGTATGGATCGTGGGCGGTCTGTCGATCGCGCTGACGCTGTTCCACCTCTACACCGGGATCTTCGGATCGCGTCCCTCACTCATCCAGGGCGCCATCCACCTCGGCGGGGCGACGTCGATCATCTTCCTGCTCTACCCCGCGAGCAAGCGCCTGAGCCTGACGAACGGCGTGCCGTGGTACGACGCGGTCCTGGCACTGCTCGGGCTCGGCGCCCACCTGTACATCGTCATCGAGTACTCGCACCTGACGAGCAATCTCGTGCAGATCATGGGCTTCCGGGACATCGACCACATCGTCGCCGCGCTCGGGATCCTGCTGGTGCTGGAGGCGACCCGACGCTGTGTGGGCCTGCCGATCGTGATCATCGCGTCCGTGGCGATCGTGTACTCGATCTTCGTCTACGGGATGTCGTGGCAGAACTATGCGGTGGGAACCTTCTTCACGGCCCGCTCGGGAGTGTTCGGCACCCCGATCCAGGTCTCCTCGACCTTCATCTTCCTGTTCCTGCTGTTCGCGGTGGTGCTGATCCGCACGAACATCGGCGTCTTCTTCAACGACCTCGCTTTCCGCCTGGCCGGCCGCTTCACCGGCGGCCCGGCGAAGGCGGCGGTCGCGGCCAGCGGGCTGCAGGGCATGATCTCGGGATCCTCGGTCGCGAACACCGTCGCCTCGGGCTCCTTCACGATCCCGATCATGAAGAAGGCCGGTTTCAAGCCGCACGTGGCTGGCGCCACCGAGGCGGCCGCCTCGACGGGCGGGCAGATCATGCCGCCGATCATGGGCGCCGCCGCGTTCATCATGGCGGAGTACACGGGGATCCCCTATGCCGAGATCATCCTGATCGCCATCATCCCGGCGGTGCTGTACTTCCTGGGCGTGATGCTCTCGGTCCACTTCGATGCCAAGCGGAACGGGCTCGGCGGGCTCCCCCGCCACCTGCTGCCCAGCTGGAAGTCGCTGCTGAAGCGGGCAGACCTGATCCTGCCGCTGGTGATCATCGTGTGGATGATGCTGGACGGTTTCTCCCCGGCACGCTCGGCACTCTGGGGCGTGGCCGCGGCGTTCGCGCTGAGCTTCCTGCGCAAGTCCACTCGCCTGGGGTTCATGGGCATCGTCAAGACCCTCGAGGCCGGTGCCCGCACGGCGCTGCCGGTGATCGCCGCCTGTGCGACCGCGGGGATCGTCGCCGGCACCGTGACCAGCACCGGGCTGGGAAGCCGACTGGGGAATGCGGTCATCGATCTCGCCCAGGGCAACTTCCTGCTGGTGCTGCTCATGACGATGATCGTGTGCCTCATCCTGGGCATGGGCCTGCCGACCACGGCGAACTATGTGGTCACCGCCACGATCGCTGCACCGATCCTGATCAACAACTTCGACGTGCCGGTCATCGCGGCGCACATGTTCGTGTTCTTCTTCGGGATCCTCGCCGACATCACCCCACCGGTGTGCCTGGCCGCCTATGCGGGGTCGGGCATCGCCGGCTCCAATCCGCTGCGCACGGGCGTGACGGCGGTGAAGCTCGCCATCGCGGCGTTCCTGATCCCGTTCGTGTTCGTGCTCGAGCCCTCGCTGCTGTTCGAGGGCCCGGTCTCCGACCTGATCCCGGCCCTGGTCACTCTGATCCTGGGGATGACGGTGGTCGCGGCGGGTCTGGCGGGGTTCTTCATCGGCCCGGCGAAGGCGGTCGAGCGGGTGATGCTGATCGGGGGCGGACTGCTGATGGTCTATCCGAGCATCATCGTCTCCGCGGTCGGTTTCGCCGTCATGGCCGTGGCCGTGGTGCTCCAGGTGCTGCGCCGCCGTGCCGGCGGCGGCACAAGCGGGGACAGCGGTTCCGCCCCGGGGGACGGCCGTGCCGGCGACGGCGGGATGGGCGAGCAGTCTCCCGCCACCGCCTGAGCCCTGGCCGGCAGGGCCGGCTCAGTCACCGCCCGTGCTCACCGCACGCAGCTCGGTGGTGATCACCTGCACCGCGAGGGAGCCGGGGTAGCCCTTGCGGGTCAGGAGGGCGTCCAGGCGCCGGGAGAGCCGTCGGCGGTGGGCGCCGTCCCGCTCGGTCGCGAGGCGTTCGCGGTCGCGTGCGCTGATGCGGGAGCGGACGAGCTCACGGCAGCGCTGTTCCTCGGCGATCTCCGGCTCCCCCTCGCCGGCGCCGAGAGCGGCCTCGATGATCGCGGGATCGACGCGGCGGTCCTCGAGCTCACGGCGCAGCGCTTCGTCGCCGAGGGCGCGCAGCCGACGGCGCTGGGCGACCCATTCACGAGCGAAGGCGTCGTCATCGATCAGTCCGGCCCGGTCGATGCGCGCCATCGCCTCGTGAGCGACGTCGGCGGGAACCTCCCGCTGGGCCAGGCGCGCGCGCATCTCGCCCTCGGAGCGGCTCCGCAGGGACAGCTGCCGCATCAGGTAGCGGCACTCGTGTACCACGGCCTTCTCACGGGTGGCTGCTTCCGGGTCCGGGGCGGGCCGTGGTCGCTCCAGGATCTGCTGAGTGCGGGCGGCGAGTCGCGCCTGCACGGGGCCGACGGTCGCCGGACCGTCGGCCCCGTGCAGATCAGGGGTGCTGCTGGTCATGCTCAGATGGCCGCGGGGACGTCCTCGTCGAGGAACTCGTCCTCCGCCAGCGGAGCCTCCACGGCGTCATCCTGCGGGGCGGCCTGCTCCGCGGCGTACTTGCCCACCCCGAGGGTGCGCAGGATCTTCTCCTCGATCTCCGCGGCCAGGTCCGGGTTGTCCTTGAGGAACTGGCGAGCGTTCTCCTTGCCCTGGCCGAGCTGATCCCCCTCATAGGTGAACCAGGCGCCGGACTTGCGGACCACGCCGTGCTCGACGCCGAGGTCGATCAGGCCGCCCTCGCGGGAGATGCCCTCGCCGTAGAGGATGTCGAACTCGGCCTGCTTGAACGGCGGGGCCATCTTGTTCTTGACAACCTTGACCCGGGTGCGGTGGCCCACCGAATCGGTGCCGGCCTTGAGGGTCTCGATGCGACGGATGTCCATGCGCACGGAGGCGTAGAACTT
>DXDT01000305.1 GCA_019115335.1 Candidatus Brachybacterium merdigallinarum | reverse complement strand
AGGGTCATGACCTTGGAGACCGCGAGGTTCGCGAGGGTCGCGGGGCTGGCGCCCTGGAACTGGGCGGGGTAGTCCATCGCGCCCACGCCCACGATCACGCCCTGGCCCTTCATCAGGCGGGGGATCGAGTGCACGGTGCCGATGCCGCCGGGGTTGGTCAGGGAGACCGTGGTGCCGGTGAAGTCGTCCATCGTCAGCTTGCCGGCACGGGCCTTCTTGACGACCTCCTCGTAGGCGCGCCAGAAGCCGTGGAAGTCGAAGCGCTGGGCGCCCTTGATGCTGGGCACCACCAGCCCGCGCGAGCCGTCCGCCCGCGGCATGTCGATCGCGAGGCCGAAGTTGACGTCCGGCCGCTCCACGAGCAGCGGCTTGCCCTTCTCGTCCACGTCGAAGCCGTTGTTCATGTCGGGGACCTCGGAGATCGCCTCGATCATGGCCCAGCCGATCAGGTGGGTGAAGGAAACCTTCCCGGCCCGATTGCGCTTGAGGTGGTTGTTGATGACCACTCGGTTGTCGAACAGCAGCTTGACCGGCACATCGCGCACCGAGGTCGCGGTGGGGACCTCGCGGGACTCGTCCATGTTCCGCACCACTGCGGCGGCCGGGCCGCGCAGCTTGGTGGTGGTGGGCTCGCTCAGCTCGACGACCGGGATCTGCGCCGTGGTGGTGGGGACCTTGGCCGGACGGTCGGAGGTGGTCGAGACCCGGGGGCGCTGGGAGGCCGCCTGCTCCGGTGCGGTGGGCTTCTCAGCGGCGGGTTGGGCGGAGCGGGAGTCGTTCACGGGTGCGGTGTCCTTCGCAGTGGGAGAGGCTGGGGCCGTCGACGCGGCAGGGGAGTCCGGGGCCGAGGCGGCAGGGGAGGGTGCGGCGCTCGCGGGCTCGGCAGCCGGGGTGGGGTCCGGCTCCTGGGTGATGCGCTCCCGGTCATCGGTGGCCGGGTCGCTGGAGTCCTGATCGGCGGACCCGGCTGCCGGTGCCGTGGGGTCCGCTGCCGCGGGGTCCGGGGGGCTGGATTCGGCGAGCGAGCCGAAGTACTCGGCCCAACTGGGGTCGACGCTCGCGGGGTCCTCACGCCACTGCTCCCGCAGTGCGTCGACGAGCCATTGATTCGGACCGAACTCCGGGGTCTCCGGGTCCTGTGTCTTCCGTGACACTCTGAATTCTCCAGCCTTCTCACGGTCGGGTGATGCGGATGCGTTCAGCCTAACGGAGGCGCGGCACTTCCCGTGCCTGCTCCCTGGGAGTCGCGAGGAGAACGGTGCGGAGCCCTCGGCGGACCGCCCTCCCTGGTGGCTGACGTCACGTCAGAATCCTGCTCGGGAGCAGCCATCTGGTCAGATGCCGTCGTCCGCGACCGGGGCCGGCTGGTCGGGCAGGGTGACGCGGATGCGGGAGGAGCGGCCGTCGCCGTCGCCGTCGTGGCGAGGGTCGTCGAGGATCTCGATGCGCCCGCCGTGCATGCCCACGGCCCAGCGGGCGATCGCCAGGCCCAGGCCGGTGCCGCCCGTGGCGTCGGCGCGGCCTCCCCGCTGGAACCGCTCGAAGACCCGCGAGCGGTCCTCCCGGGCGATGCCGGGGCCCTCGTCGTCGACCTCGATGTGGATCTCGGAGCCCTCCGTGCGGGCGGCGTGGATCCGGATCCGTCCGCCCGCGGGGGAGTGGCGCACGGCGTTCTCGAGCAGGTTGTGGATGACCTGCCGCAGCCGCGCGGCATCGGCGCGCACCGTCAGCCCCGGCGGGTCGATGTCGATGCTCCAGCGTGCATCGCGGCCCCCCGTGCCCAGCGCCACCGCATCGACCACCTCGTGAAGGAACGGTGTCAGGTCGATGTCCTCGAGGTCGAGGTCCACCACTCCGGCATCCAGGCGCGAGAGATCCAGCAGGTGATCCACCAGCAGCGAGAGCCGCTCGGTCTCCCGCAGCGCGACCTCGAGCGCATCCAGATCGGGCTCGGTGACGCCGTCGACGATGTTCTCGAGCTGTGCCCGCAGGCCGGCGACGGGCGTGCGCAGCTCATGGGAGACGTTGGCGACCAGGTCGCGGCGCAGCCGGTCGGTCTGCTCGAGCTCGGAGGCCATGGTGGAGAAGGCGGAGGCGAGCTGCCCCACCTCGTCCCGGCTGGTGGTGTGGATCCGCTGGGTGTAGTCTCCGCGGGCCATCGCCTGCGCGGCCCCTGTCATCTCCCGCAGCGGGGAGGTCATCCCGCGGGCCAGCAGCTGGGTGAACACCAGCGCGATCGCGACCACCAGCGGGATCGCGATCCACGGGGTGATCCCGCCGCGGATGCTGATCTGGGTCAGCAGCGCGGCGACGGTGACGACGGCGGCGACCAGCACCCCGAGCTTGACCTTGAAGGAGCGGAAGCTGTCCAGCGGGCGCACGTCCAGGCGCTCCGGGACGCGCCGCGGGCCCCTCTCGCCGGGGCCTGCAGCGCTGGTCGAGCCGCCGGAGGGCTGAGCGCTCACCGTGATCAGTCCTCGATCTGCTCGATCTCCCCGGTGATGGCGCTCCCCGGCGAGACGGCGTTCGGGGACCCGGCCGGGGCACCCTCGGTGACGTCGTCGGAGTCGTCCTCGGGGATCTCCAGGGCGTAGCCGACCCCGTGGACGGTGCGCACGAGATCGGCGCCGAGCTTGCGGCGCAGCGCCTTGACATGGGAGTCCACGGTGCGGGTGCCGGTCGCGTCGACCCAGTCCCACACATCGGCCAGCAGCTGCTCGCGGGTCAGCACGGTCCCCGGCGCATTGGCCAGGCACAGCAGCAGATCGAACTCGGTCGGGGTGAGATGCGCGGGAACGCCGGCGCGCATCACCCGGCGCCCGGCGCGGTCGATCACGAGGTCGCCGATCTCGAGCGCCACCTGGGACTCGGCACCGGAGGGGGCAGGGGCCGGGGCGCGGCGCACGCGGCGCAGCAGCGCCTTCAGCCGGGCCACCAGCTCGCGCATCGAGAAGGGCTTGGTCATGTAGTCATCCGCCCCGACCCCGAGGCCGACCAGCATGTCGGTCTCGTCGTCGCGGGCGGTGAGCATCAGCACCGGGACGGGGGCGTCCGCCTGGATGCGGCGGCACACCTCGAGCCCGTCGAAGCCGGGCAGCATCACATCCAGCACCACCAGGTCCGGACGCACCTCGCTCACGGCGCGCACCCCGGTGGGCCCGTCCAGGGCAGTGGTCACCTGCCACCCCTCGGCGGAGAGCCGGTCGGCGATGGCGCGGGTGATCGTGGGCTCGTCCTCTATCACCACCACGTGGACGGGGGTGCTGCTCTCGGGGGTCTCCGCAGTCGACATGGCGCCACTGTAGACCGCGACCCCGAGCAATCCCCGGAAGCCCGGGCAGGGCCGGGCCCTGCGGCGGTCCCGACGGATGCGGGAGATCAGGAGTCGGACGTGACGTCGCATGTGACGCGAGAGGCAGGGAAGCACCCCTGCGCGGGGTGTCGCGTCAAGACCGGGCAACCTTCGGGGCGTCATGGCAAAAACTTGGCAATGGACAGGTTGGGCAGCTCGAGGGCAGGTGGGAACCGCCGTAGATTGTCTGCGGTTGTTCGGCGACGCGTCCCTTCCCCAGTCCGGCGTCGCGACGGACTCGTGGAAGCTCAGCAGCAGTTCTCGGAAGCAGGTCGAATCTCTTGGCGAATCATCGTGCAGATGGCCGCGCTCAGATGCGCAGGTATCGCGGCAGCGGAGCCACTCACCGGGACGCGTCCCTCCCCGCCGGTGTGGTCAAGGTGAGCGTGCTGGGTGCGCTGGCCACCGCCACCATCGCCGCGCCGCTCGCCGCAGCCGCCGCCGGTGTGGACGAGACCGCGACCGCGCCCGAGGCCGCCCCCGCCGGGATCGCCGAGAACAGCGTCGCCGAGAACGCCTCCGCCACCCCCGAGCCGGTCGCCCTGCCGATGGCCGAGGGCACTGCCGCGGCCGAAGCGCGCACCGCCGACGCCGCCGAGGACGCCAGCCGCAGCGAGGACCGCAGCGCCGTGCCCGCCGCCGCCACCTCCACCGCCGTGGACGCACCCGCTGACGACGCCGCCGCTGACGAGGGCGAGCCCACCGAGGACGACGCCGAGGCCGCAGCCGCCGCCGAGGAGGGCACCGGCATCTCGGTGTCCGTCCCCGAGCCCGAGCCCGAGGTCGTCGATGAGTCCGGCGCCGAGCTGACCGCCTCCGGCTCCGGCTACATCCAGCCGGTCAACGCCCCGATCACCTCGAACTACGGCTACCGCACCCACCCGGTGCTGGGCTACTCCAAGCTGCACGCCGGCGTCGACTTCGGCGCCGCCTGCGGGACCCCGGTCCACGCCGCCCAGTCCGGCACCGTCTCGGCCGTCGAGTACCACCGCTCCTCCGGCAAGCGGGTGAAGATCGACCACGGCGACGGCAACACCACCGGGTACTACCACCTGCAGGGGTACAACACCACCGAGGGCGCTACCGTCGAGCAGGGCGATGTGATCGGCTACGTCGGCACCACCGGCACCTCAACAGGCTGCCACCTCCACTTCGCGAAGATGGACGCCTCCGGCTCCTACTCGAACCCGATGTCGCTGCTGCGGTGACCACCTCGCCCGTGATCCTGGGCGTCGAGTCCTCCTGCGACGAGACCGGCTTCGGGATCGTCTCCGAAGGGACGCTGCTCGGCCAGGGCCTGGCCTCGAGCGCCCGCCAGCATGCCGAGTTCGGGGGAGTGGTCCCCGAGATCGCCGCCCGCGCCCACCTCGAGGCGGCCGTGCCCACGCTGCGCATCGCTCTGGACGATGCCGGGGTCGAGCTCGGGGACATCACCCATGTGGCAGCGACCTCCGGGCCGGGCCTCGCCACTGCCGTGCACGTGGGCCTCGCCGCCGCGAAGTCCCTGGCCTGGTCCCTGGACGTGCCCCTGTACGGGGTCCACCACCTCGCCGGGCATGCCGCCGCCGATGTGCTCGAGCACGGCCCTCTGCCGGAGCGCTCGATCGTGCTGATCGTCTCCGGTGGCCACACCTCGATCCTCGCCGTCGGCGACCTGGTCCGGGATCCGATCGAGCACCTGGGCGACACCCTCGACGACGCCGCCGGCGAAGCCTTCGACAAGGTCTCCCGACTGCTCGGCCTCGGCTACCCGGGCGGCCCCGCGATCTCCCGCGCCGCGGCAGGCGGCGACCCCACTGCCTTCACCTTCCCCCGCGCGATGCTGCGCCCGCGCGACGCGCCCTTTACGTTCTCCTTCTCCGGCCTGAAGACGGCCGTGGCCCGCACGGTCGAGACCATCGAACGGGCCGGTGACCCGGTGCCGGTCGCGGACATCGCCGCCTCCTTCGAGCAGGCCGTCGTGGACGTGCTGGTCACCAAGGCGCTGCGGGCCGTGCAGGAACGCGGTCTGGACACCCTGATCATCGTGGGCGGAGTCGCCGCGAACGCACGACTGCGCGAGCAGGCCCAGGCCCGCTGCGAGGCGGCCGGTATCGAGCTGCGCATCCCCCCGCCGCGCCTGTGCACCGACAACGGCGCCATGATCGCCGCGGTCGGGGACCTGCTGGTCCGCTCCGGCGCCGAGCCGAGCGGCCTCGGGATCGCGGCGAACCCCTCTGCCGTGCTGCACGGCGCCCAGCTGCCGCTGCCGGCCTGAGTCGACGGACAGGTGGAGGAGCGGGCCGGCGCGTGCCTCTCCTGCAGCCGTCGGCACGGCTCGGGACGGTGAGGTCCGCCTCACTGGGGCGAGATCCGTGGGCGGAGTGCGACCTGGGGCTCGGGCTGTTGTTAGGATGTCGGGGTTGGCCCGCGTAGCTCAGTGGATAGAGCGTCTGCCTCCGGAGCAGAAGGTCGTAGGTTCGAATCCTGTCGCGGGCGTCCAGCAAGTCCCCGGTCGGCGATCACATGAGATCGCCGACCGGGGACTTCTGCGTCGTGGCCGCGTTCACTCAGAGAGGTCGATGTCCCGGCGTCGGCGGGCGAGGTCGAGCAGCAGGTCGCGGGCAGCGGCCGGATCCGCGATGCGGTGGGTGGCGGCGGTGTCGCCCCCGCCCACCTTGATGCCGAGGTCGTCCTCGCCGATCTGCTGGAACACGGACTCGTCGGTGACGTCATCGCCGAGGTACAGCCAGGAGTCGGCGGCGTTCGCCCGGGCCAGCGCCTGGACGGCGCTGCCCTTGTTCGCGTCGACCACCGAGAACTC
>DXDT01000304.1 GCA_019115335.1 Candidatus Brachybacterium merdigallinarum | reverse complement strand
GGAAGAGCAATGGCTCCCAAGAAGAAGATCGCGAGCATCATCAAGCTCCAGATCCAGGCCGGCCAGGCCACCCCTGCGCCGCCCGTGGGTCCCGCGCTCGGCGCTGCCGGCGTGAACATGATGGAGTTCGTCAAGGCCTACAACGATCGCACCGCCGATCAGCGTGGCAACATCATCCCGGTCGAGATCACGGTGTACGAGGATCGCTCGTTCACCTTCATCACGAAGACCCCGCCGGCCGCGGAGCTCATCAAGAAGGCCGCCGGCCTCCAGAAGGGCTCGGCCGTGCCGCACACCGACAAGGTCGGCAAGATCACCCAGGCGCAGGTCCGCGAGATCGCGGAGACCAAGATGCCTGATCTGAACGCGAACGACATCGAGGCCGCGGCGAAGATCGTCGAGGGCACCGCTCGTTCCATGGGCATCACGGTGGAGGGCTGATAACGATGGCATTCCGTAGCAAGGCTTACCGGGACGGCGCCGCGAAGATCGAGGACGGCCGACTCTACGCACCGCTGGACGCCGTGCGTCTGGCCCAGAAGACCTCCCCCGCCAAGTTCGACGCCTCTGTCGAGGTCTCGATGCGGCTGGGCGTCGATCCCCGCAAGGCGGACCAGATGGTGCGCGGCACCGTCAACCTGCCCAACGGCACCGGCAAGACCGCTCGCGTGATCGTCTTCGCGACCGGTGCGCAGGCCGAGGCCGCTCTCGCAGCGGGCGCCGACGAGGTCGGCGACGACGAGCTGATCGAGAAGGTTGCCGGCGGCTGGACCGACTTCGACGCCGCTGTGGCCACCCCGAACCTGATGGGCAAGGTCGGCAAGCTCGGCCGCGTCCTGGGTCCGCGCGGCCTCATGCCGAACCCGAAGACCGGCACCGTCACCATGGATGTGACCAAGGCGGTCGAGGACATCAAGGGCGGCAAGATCGAGTTCCGCACCGATCGTGCAGCGAACCTGCACTACATCATCGGCAAGGTCTCCTTCACCGACCAGCAGCTGATCGAGAACTACGTCGCTGCGCTCGACGAGGTGCTGCGCCTGAAGCCGTCCTCGGCCAAGGGGCGCTACATCTCGAAGATCACCGTGTCCACCACCATGGGCCCCGGCGTTCCGGTCGACATCAACCGCACCCGCAACCTCACGGTGGAGACCGACGAGGCCTGAGCGACGTACTGCGAGGTACGAGCGGTAGGAGCTCGGGTGGTCAGCATGGCCTGAGCGACGTACTGCGAGGTACGAGCGGTAGGAGCTCGGGTGGTCAGCAGTGCCTGAGCCAGGCACGCACTCCACTCCCCGGCGCCCCGTCCACCCCAGCGGTGGGCGGGGCGTCGTCGTTTACTGGCGTCATACGGGGTGCTGTGCCTATATAGGCACAGCACCCGGCTCAGCGCCCGTACCCGACGAGTCGAGGCCGGCCCGGCGTGTGAGGCACGTCGCGGGTCTCGGGGTGGCTCGGGGCGCGACCGGGGGAGTAGAGTGGGCGGCACCGAAGACCGCCGGTCGTCGCCCTCGACCTCGAGGGGGACCGAAGACTTCCCGCACGGGATGGCCTGCGCAGGTGATTCAAGCGACCATCGCTCGGTCGTGCTCGACAGCGCCTCCGCCCCGGCGGGGATCGCAGGCGAAGCGCCACGGACACTCTCCCGGCGCCCCGTCCCGCTCGTGCACCACAGCGTCCTGGGCCTCGACACCTGCGTGTCGAGGCCTTTTCCGTGTCCGGGGGCGATTCACGCCGGTGGAGAGAGACCTCTGGAAGGAGGGCCATGGTGAACCCCGAGAAGGTGAGCGCCGTCGGCGAGATCACGGAGCTGTTCCGTGAATCCGATGCCGCCGTGATCACCGAGTACCGCGGGCTCAGCGTCGGCCAGCTGCAGCAGCTGCGTCGTTCACTGGGCTCCGAGACGACCTACGCCGTGGTGAAGAACACGCTCACCGAGATCGCCGCCCGTGAGGCCGGCATCGAAGGCCTCGATGGTCAGCTCAGCGGCCCCACCGCGATCGCGTTCATCAAGGGTGAGCCGGTGGAGCCCGCCAAGGCTCTGCGTGACTTCGCCAAGACTCACGACCAGCTCGTGATCAAGTCCGGCTACTTCGAGGGCAATCTGCTCACGAAGGAGGACGTCCAGAAGCTCGCGGACCTCGAGTCCCGCGAGGTCCTGCTGGCCAAGGCCGCCGGCGCTATGAAGGCGTCGATGTCCAAGGCCGCCGCCGTGTTCCAGGCGCCGCTGTCCAAGGCAGCGCGCACCGTGGACGCGCTGCGGGCGAAGCAAGAAGCCTGACATCGGCCCGAGCTGCCGGGAGGCCGCTCGATCCGCTGTCGCACCACCACAGCCACAGCGCTGTTCACCGGAGCGCCCCGCCGGGGCACCGGAACGCACGACCTGGCGCACGAGCGCCGCACAACACGCAGGGACCTGGTCCCGCAGACAGGAAGGAACGCCACCATGGCGAAGCTCAGCAACGACGAGCTCCTCGAGGTTTTCAAGGAGATGTCCCTCATCGAGCTCTCCGAGTTCGTGAAGCAGTTCGAGGAGGTCTTCGACGTCACCGCCGCCGCGCCGGTCGCCGTCGCGGGTGCCGCTCCCGCCGCTGGCGGTGGCGATGCCGGTGAGGCCGCCGAGGAGAAGACCGAGTTCGACGTCATCCTCGAGTCCGCCGGTTCCGCGAAGATCGGTGTCATCAAGGAGGTGCGCGCCCTGACCTCCCTCGGCCTGAAGGAGGCCAAGGCGCTCGTCGACGAGGCCCCCAAGCCCGTCCTCGAGGGTGTCAAGCAGGAGGACGCCGACGCCGCCAAGGCGAAGCTCGAAGAGGCCGGCGCCACCGTCACCATCAAGTGATCTCCGGTGCTCGCCCCGGCGAGCACCAGGCAGAATCTGCAGTACCCGGAAGGGCCGTCCCGCAGCTGCGGGGCGGCCCTTCCGCCGTCTCAGCGCCTTGGCCGGCGCACTCGTCCTCGGCACCGTCGGTCTCGGCATGACCTCCGCGGTCGCCGACCCCGCACCGAAGCCGCCGCCCGCCCTCCCCGCCCCGGCCGACCCGGATGCACCCGATGCTCCGGATGCTGGTGAGGCGGGCTCAGAGCTGGTCCCGGTCATCGTGCTGCTGGAGGATCAGTCCCGTAGCCTGTCCCTGGACACCGAGGCCACTCGTCTGCGCGCGCAGCAGGGAGTGGTCGAGGAGTGGTCGGCCGAGTACGGCCTCGAGGTCGATCGCCAGTTCGGCTATCTGGTCAACGGCTTCAGCGCCCTGCTGCCCGAGCATCGGATCGCCGACCTCGCCCTGAAGCCGGGTGTCGACTCGGTGGGTTGGGAGCGGGTGTACGTGCGCACCGAGCACACCGCGCGCGAGAACCACGGGGTGCCCGCCGCCTGGGCCGGAGGCGGCGTGGACGGCACCGGCATGGTCATCTCGATCATCGACTCCGGCCTCGATCCCTCCCACCCGGACATGCGCCTGGACGACTGCGGCGCGGCCGCGATCCAGGAGATCCGCGACGATCCGGCAGCCGGCTTCACCTGCAAGATCCCCGCCGGCTACAACTACGCCGACGAGAGCT
>DXDT01000303.1 GCA_019115335.1 Candidatus Brachybacterium merdigallinarum | reverse complement strand
TACTCCCGCCCTGCCCGCTACTCCCGCTCCGCCTCTCCCGCCGAGGCCTCGGTCTATCGGGCTTCCCTGCCTGTTCCGCCTGCCCGGCCTGGTCCATCTGTCCTGCCTGCCCCGCCTGCCCCGCCTGGTCCATCTGCACCGCCCCCAACCTCCCCGGCGAGGCTTCGGCGTATCGGGCTCTCCGCCCGTTTCGACACGCAGTCCCATCCCCGCTGCGGTGGGGCAACCTGCTTGGCAGGGCGAGGGCTGGGCGAGTGCAGGGCGAGAGCTGGGCTCAGGCGGCGAGTCGACGGCGGTGCTCCCGGCGGCGCAGCACGGTGAGGAGCTGTTTCTCGGTGCTCTCCCAGTCGAGGAAGACCTGCTCCCAGGTCAGCCGGGTGACGATGTACCCCATCACGCGCAACTGCAGGTCCCGGGCACGATCGCGGTGGTACTGGTCCTCGTTGTCGTGGAACTGCCGGCTGTCGCATTCGATGATCCAGTTCCGGCCTACCTTCAGATCCACCCGCCCCACGTCCGGGATCCATACCTGCGGGGTGACACCGACCTGACGCCCCTCCAGCCACCACCTCACCGCGGTCTCGGTACCGGACTCCGCGCTGCCACTGATCCTGGAGAGCGGGGCCCGGAGATCACGGGGCAGCGCCGCGACGAGTCGGCGCGCCTGGTCCAGGGTGAGGTGCTTCTTGTGCACAGCGGATTCGAAGAGGATCGCTGCATCCCGCACCGGCAGGCAGCGCGCGGCATGTTCGAGGGCCAGTGGCAGGTCTGCGACCGGGTCGGCGTCCGGCCACCTGCGCAGGCTGGTGCCGTGCATGAACAGCTCCGGCGCAGCATCCGCACCGTCCGGTTCGACCGGGGAGAGACCGCGAGGTCGATAGGCATGGATCCCCTCGTGGAGCGGGGCCCAGAGGCCGTGGTGCTCGGCGGCGCTGACACAGGTGAGGCGCACACCCCGGGCCAGCACGGGGAGGAGCTCGGCCGGTGCCTTGGAGGTCGTGTACCAGGGCCCGAGGCGGCGTACCTGCCCCTGCTGCTGGAGTCGCCGCCGTTTCGCCTCGGGGAATCCGCGGTCTGCCATCTCGGAGCGGTGGAGGATGCCTGGGATCTTCATCCCTGCAGTACAGCGGAGCCCCCGCCGGGGAGCGAGAGCCCGCCCGGGAATGTGGACGAGCGCGGGGTGGGGAGGAAGACAAGGGGTGGGCGTGGGTGGGCTGGACAGGTATCGCGCGGGTCGGGGTGGAGAGATGGGTGAGGGTGAGCTGGAGAGGTGGCGCGCCGGCCGGGCTGAACAGGTGGTGGCGCGCCGGTCGGGCTGAACAGGTGGTGGCGCGCGGGTTGATCTGGAGGGGCGGGGCGCCGGTGGGCTGGAGGGGTGGGCGCGATTGAGCTGGAGAGGCAGGGCACGCGGATGAGCTGGAGAGGTGCGGCCTGGGTGGCAGGGCGAGGGTGCGCTGCAGAGGTGCCGCCCGGGGGGACCTGGGAGGCAGCGAGCGGGTGGGCCGGCAGCTGTCGGGCGCCTGCCGGCCGTGTCGTGACGAGGAGGCCTTACGGGTACGGGACGTGGGCCGGGTGCTGTGCCTATATAGGCACGGCACCCGCTATAGCGCCACTGCCCGGGGTGCCGTGAGGAGGGCCCGTGGTCAGCGGGGAAGCTGGACCACCCAGGGCTGATCGGGGAGGGTCGCGGGATCCCACCGCTCGAGCACGTCCGCCGCGCTGCAGCAGCCGGTCAGGCCGAGCGAGGCCCCGATCCGCTCCACGACCTCCGCCACGGTCTCGCCGCGCTCGAGCCGGTCTCGCAGGGTCACCGCGCCGTCGCGTTTGGCCAGGCGAGCGCCATCGCCGTTCACCGCGAGGGGGACGTGCGCGTAGGTGGGCTGCTCCTGCCCGAGCAGGTGCGCGAGATGGGCCTGGCGCGGGGCGGAGGAGAGGAGATCGTCGGCCCGCGTCACCTGGTCCACACCACTGGCGGCGTCGTCGACCACCACGGCGAGGTTGTAGGCGGGCACGCCGTCACCGCGTCGCAGCACCAGGTCGTCGACCGCCGCGGTGACCTCCCCGGCCCAGAGGTCCTGCACGGTCCACTCGGTCACCTCGGCGCGCAGACGCACCGCCGGCTCCCGGCGCAGCTCCCGCATCCGGGCCCGGCCCTGCTCGCGCTGGGCGGGGGTCAGGTCGCGGCAGGTCCCCGGGTACGAACCGGGCGGTGCATGTGGGGCGGACGGCGCCTCGAGGATCTCGCGCCGCGTGCAGTAGCACTCGAAGACCATGCCCCGCTCCTGCAGCTGATCGATCGCCGCCGTATACGCCGCGGTGCGCTCGGACTGGCGGATCACCTCGCCGTCCCAGTCGATGCCGAGCGCGGCGAGATCCTCGAGCTGCCTCTGCTCGGCGCCCTCTCTCACCCGGTCCAGGTCCTCCACTCGCATCAGGAAGCGGCGGTCGCTGCGGCGTGCCAGCACCCAGGCCAGGATCGCGGTGCGCAGATTCCCCAGGTGCAGGTCACCGCTGGGGGAGGGGGCATAGCGGCCGGCTCCGGAGGCGGGGGACGAGGCGGGCATGGGGCAAGTCTAGGAGCGTGGGCACCCGCAGTGACGTCCCAGCGGGCGCAGCGGAGCGGTGGCGAGCAGGGAGTGCGGGTGGATGGTGCGGAGGTCGCGGGCAGCCGAGTGGGGAAGGCCGACTCGACAGGCAGAACGACGGCGCGGCAGCCGCCGTCGGATGACGGTGACTGCCGCGCCGTGCGGTCCAGCGGGAGCGAGAGCTCCGGGGAGGCGTTCAGGCCTCGCCGCGGTGGGTGCCCTTCTTGGCGGGATCCGCCGGGTTCTCCTCGGGGTCCGCGACGGGGTCGATGACCTTGCCGGTCGCGTCGTCCTGTGCGGAGTCGACCTTGACCTCCTTGGGGGCGGTGTCGGAGGCGCGGTCCTCGGTCTTCAGCGAGGAGGCCACGTCACCGGCATCGGCGGAGCCCACGGTGTCCGAAACGGTCGAGGAGTCGGACTCGTTCGAGGCGGAGGCCGGGTAGTGGGCACGGGCGAAGTCCGCGGGCGGGGCCCAGGGGTCCTCGACCGGACGGGTCTTCTGCCACACGATGTACCCCGCAGCGGCGCCGGCGGCGGCCAGGCCCAGGATCAGCAGCACCTTGCCGGCGCGGCCCTTCTTGGGCTTCGGGGTGGGGGTCAGGGCCGCGGACTTGATGGAGCCCTGGCCCTTGTCCAGCTCCTTGCGGGCCGCATCGACGGCGGAGCGCAGCACGTTGCCGGTGGTCTCCGCGGTCTTGCGGGCGCGCGGGTAGTAGTCGTCCTGCACGTCGTGGACGATCTTCTCGGCGCGCGGGCCGAGGTTCTGGGTGACCTTCTCGCCCTGGCTGCGCAGACGCTCCTCGACGGCGGGAGCGTACTGGTCGTAGAGATCGGTGGCGCGGGTGCGCGCCTCGCGAGCACCCTCGGTTACGACGGGTCCGACCTGGCCGGCGAGCTTCTTCAGCTCGTCGACGGCCTTCTCGGCCTGCTGGGCGGACGATCCCGCGGCATTCGCGGTCTTCTTGGCCTGCTTCCGGGCCTTCTTGGTCTCCGGCTTGGTGATCAGCGCCATGAGGTTCCCCTTCCTGTCGTATCCGCCGGATCGGGCCGACGGTGGTCCCTGGGCGCGTACGACGCCGTAGCGCCGCTCACACCCGTGTGCCATCACTCTAACGCGCTCGGGTGAGGACGTTCCCAGGAGTTCGCCCAGCGCGAGACCGCTCGGTCGGGCATCCCGGTCCGTCATCGCCCCCGGGTCGGTCATCGCGGTGCCCTGTCGGTCCACCGCAGAGTCCCGGTCGGCCCACCGCAGCGGCGCCGTCGGTCAGTGACCGTCGTCCTTGTGCGAGGATGACGCCATGTTCGCAACTCTTCACACCAATCACGGGGACATCCGCCTGGAGCTGTTCCCCGACCATGCCCCCAAGACCGTCGAGAACTTCGTGGGCCTCGCCGAGGGCACCCGTGAGTTCAAGGACGCCGAGACCGGCGAGAAGGTGACCCGCCCCTTCTACGACGGCGTCATCTTCCACCGCATCATCTCCGGGTTCATGATCCAGGGCGGCGACCCCCTGGGCACCGGCACCGGCGGCCCCGGCTAC
>DXDT01000302.1 GCA_019115335.1 Candidatus Brachybacterium merdigallinarum | reverse complement strand
GCCTGGGTGACGTCGATCCCCTCGGCGGCCAGCAGTTGGGCCAGCTGCGACTGGGAGCTGACCTCGCCCTGGCTGACCAGGGCGACGATGCGCTGCTGCCGGGAGGTCTTGGTCTGGGCGATGGCGCGGCGATCGCTCATCGTCGGATCCCGTGCGCGTGGGGCGCGGTCTGGGCATCCGGGTGCTCCAGGAGCCACGTCATCAGCGCCTTCTGCGCATGCAGACGGTTCTCGGCCTCGTCCCACACCGCCGAGCGGGGACCGTCGATCACGGCGGCGGTGACCTCCTTGCCGCGGTAGGCGGGCAGGCAGTGCAGGAAGATGCCGCCGGAGAGGTCCATCAGCTCCTCTGTGACCTGGTAGTGGGCGAAGGTGCTCTGCCCGCGATCCGTCTCGTCCTCCTGGCCCATCGACACCCAGGTGTCGGTGAGGACGGCGGAGGCGCCGCGGGCCGCTGCGCGGGGGTCGTCGGTGATGGTGATCGAGCCGCCGGTGGTGCTGGCGATCTGCTCGGCCCGGCGCACCACGCCGGCCTCGGGCAGGTGGCTGGCGGGGGCCGCGATCCGCACGTCCATCCCGGCGGTGGCCCCGCCCAGCAGGTAGGAGTGGGCCATGTTGTTGGCGCCATCGCCGAGATAGGCGAGGGAGCGCCCGGCCAGGGCGGGGTCGCCGTCGGCGAGGCCACCGGTGTGCTCGGCGATGGTCTGCAGGTCGGCGAGGATCTGGCAGGGGTGGAACTCGTCGGTCAGGGCGTTGATCACCGGGACCGTGGCATGGGCGGCCATCTCCTCGATGCGGGACTGGCCGAAGGTGCGCCACACGATGGTCGAGACCATGCGGGTGAGCACTTCGGTGGTGTCGGCGACGGACTCGCCGCGACCGAGCTGGCTGGCACCGGACTCGATCACCAGCGGGCTGCCGCCCAGCTCGGTGACGCCGGTGGCGAAGGAGATCCGGGTGCGGGTCGAGGACTTGTCGAACATGATCGCGACGGTGCGGGGGCCGGCCAGGGGCCGCTTGGCGAAGCGGTCCCGCTTCAGTGCGATCGCGAGGTCGAGGACCTCGTGCTGCTCGGACGGTGTGAGGTCGTCGTCGCGGAGGAAGTGTCGGGGCATGTCAGCTCCTTCCAGCGGCTGCGGCGGTCTCGAGCAGACCGGGCAGCGTGGCGGTGAACAGGTCCAGGTCCGCACCGGAGATGATCAGCGGCGGGGCGAGGCGGAGGGTGGTCGGGGTGGGGGCGTTGAGGATGAAACCGGCCTCGAGCGCGGCGGTGACCACGCCGGCGGCGTGCGGTTCCCGCAGGCCGATGCCGCGCAGCAGGCCGGCGCCGCGCACCCCGTCGATCAGGGGATGGTCCAGGGCCTCCACGCCGGCGGCGAAGGCGTCACCGGTGCGGGCGGTGCGGGTGAGCAGGTCCTCCTCGAGGATCGTGCCGATCACGGCGAGCGCCACGGCGGCGGCCAGCGGGTTCCCGCCGAAGGTGGTGCCGTGCTGGCCGGGCTGGAGCAGGTCGTGGGTCTGCGCCCCGAAGGCGATCACCGCGCCGATCGGGAACCCTCCGCCGAGGCCCTTGGCCAGGGTCATCACGTCGGGCTGGAGGTCCGCGAACGCCTGGTGGGCGAACCAGTGGCCGGTGCGGGCCATCCCGGTCTGGACCTCGTCGAGGATCAGCAGGGTGCCGTGCTCGCGGGTGAGGCGGCGCAGGGCGCGGAGGTAGTCCTGCCCCAGCGGCAGCACTCCGGCCTCGCCCTGGATGGGCTCGGCGAACACTGCGGCGACGTCCCCGGGGGCGAGCGCGGCGGCCAGGGCCTGCTCGTCACCGGCGGGGAGGAACTCGACCCCGCCGGGCAGCGGTTCGAAGGGGGCGCGGTAGGCCTCCTTGGAGGTCAGTGCCAGTGCACCCATGGTCCGGCCGTGGAAGGAGTTCTCCAGGGCCAGGATGCGGGGCCGGCCGGTGCGGCGGGCGATCTTGAAGGCCGCCTCGTTCGCCTCGGTGCCGGAGTTGGCGAAGAACACCCCGGAGCCTGCCGGGGCGCCGGCGAGCTGCAGGAGCTTCTCGGCCAGCTCGATCTGCGGGGCGGTGGCGAAGAAGTTCGAGACGTGGCCGAGGGTCTGCGCCTGCTTCGCCAAGGCGGAGGTGATCGCGGGGTGGGCGTGGCCCAGGGTGTTCACGGCGATCCCGGCGAGCAGGTCGAGGTACTCCCGGCCCTCGGTGTCCCACACTCGCACTCCCTCCCCGCGGGAGAGCACGCGCTGCGGGGTGCCGAACACCGGCAGCAGCGCGTCGGCGTACCGGGTGGGCAGGTCAGTGCCCGCGGGCCGTGCGCCGGAGCCGGATCCCGTGGTGGTGTGCTCGGCGGCGGTGGTGTGCTCAGACATAGTCGTCCCTCCTGACCATGGTGCCGACTCCCTTGGTCGTGAAGACCTCCAGGAGCACGGCGTGCTCGATACGGCCGTCGATCATCGCCGCGGTGCGCACCCCGGCATCGATCGCGCCCAGCAGGGCCTCGGCCTTGGGGATCATGCCAGCGGTGAGGCCGGGCAGCATCTCGCGCAGCTCGCTGGCGGCGATCTCGGGGATCAGCGAGGCCCGATCCGGCCAGTCGCGGTAGAGGCCTTCCACGTCGGTCAGCATCACCAGCTTCTCGGCGTCCAGGCCCTCGGCGATCGCGGCGGCGGCGAGATCGGCATTGATGTTCAGGACCCGGCCGGTGGGGTCGCCGTGCTCGTCGATCTCCGGGGCGATCGAGGAGATGACGGGGATCCGCTCAGCATCGAGCAGGTCCTGGATGGACTCGGGACGCACCTGGGTGACCGCGCCGACCAGGCCCAGGTCGATCGTCTCCCCGTCGACCTCGGCGGCGCGGCGGCGGGCACCGAACAGGCGGGCGTCCTCGCCGGACATCCCGATGGCGTAGGGCCCGTGCTGGTTGATGAGTCCGACGAGCTCGCGGCCCACCTGCCCCACCAGGACCATGCGGGCGATCTGCATGGTCGGCTCATCGGTCACGCGCAGTCCCTCCCGGAACTCCGGTTCGATCCCGACCCGGCCCAGCATCTCGTTGATCTGCGGGCCGCCGCCGTGGACGACGACGACCCGGATCCCGGCCAGGCGCATGAAGACGATGTCCGCGGCGAAGGCGGCGCGGAGGTCTTCGTCGACCATGGCGTTGCCGCCGTACTTGACCACCACGATCTTGCCGCGGAAGCGCTGCATCCACGGCATCGCCTCGATGAGCACGCCGGACTTCTCGCGGGCCTCGGTGCGGGCGGCGTCCAGCTGGGCGATGGGGTTCTTGCCGAGCAGGGTCTCGTCCTTGGGATCCATCTGGTTCATGAGGAGTAGGCGCTGTTCTCTTCGACGTAGGCGTGGGTGAGGTCGTTGGTCCAGATGTCCCCGGTGGCGTCCCCGGCACCGAGGTCCACCTCGATCACGGTCTCGCGCGGGGTCATGTCCACCTCGCTGCGGTCACGGTGGGCACCGCCGCCGCGGCACACCTCCACGCCGTTGACGTGCACGGAGAGATCACCGGCGTCGAAGGGCGCGATCTCGGCGGGGACGCAGCCCGCGGCGGCGACGATGCGCCCCCAGTTGGGGTCGTCGCCGAACACGGCGGTCTTGACCAGGCTGGAGCGGGCGATCTCGCGGGCGACAGCCAGCGCGGCCCCCTCGCTGCTCGCGGAGCGGACGATGACGTGGATGTCATGGCTGGCACCCTCGGCATCGGCCACCAGCTGACGTGCGAGGTCCGCGCTGACCTGTCGTACCGCCTCGGTGAGCTCGGCGAGGGAGGGGGTGATGCCGCTCGCCCCGGAGGCCAGCAGGATCACGGTGTCGTTGGTCGACATGCAGGCGTCGGAGTCGACCCGGTCGAAGGTGGTGCGGGTGGCCTCGCGCAGGGCCGCTGCCGCGAGCTCGCCGTCGACGTCCGCGTCGGTGGTCAGGACCACCAGCATGGTGGCCAGCTGCGGGGCGAGCATGCCGGCGCCCTTGGCGATCCCGCCGACGGTCACGCCACCCTCCAGGGTGTGGGAGGCGGTCTTGGGCACCGTATCGGTGGTCATGATCGCCGCTGCCGCGGCGGCATCAGCCTCGGGCCCGGCGGCGAGGCCGTCCAGGCCCTCGGTGATCCCGGCCAGCAGCGGCTCCATGGGCAGGCGCTCACCGATCAGCCCGGTGGAGCAGACCAGGACGTCCTGAGCGGAGATGTCCAGGGCATCGGCGGCGTGCTCAGCGGTGGCGCGGGTATCGGCAGCGCCTTCGGGGCCGGTGCAGGCGTTGGCGCCGCCGGAGTTCAGCACCACCAGGCGGGAGCGGCCGTCGGCGACGGCACGCCGGGACCAGACCACCGGGGCGGCCTGCACCCGGTTGGCGGTGAACACGGCGGCAGCGGCGTCGCGGGGGCCGTCATTGATCACGAGCGCGAGATCCTTCGCGCCGGTGCTCTTGATGCCGGCGGCGAGGCCGACGGCGCGGAAGCCGCGGGGACGGGTGATCGACATGGGAGCTCCTGGGGCGTGGGGGCGGCGGGCACGGGGCGGGAGTCGGGCGGGAACGGCGGCCGGCCGTCGGGAGCCGGCGGACCGACAGGACCCGGCGTGCCCCGGTCAGGGGGCGAGCGCGGTGCGGCGGAGACCGGTCGCCTCGGGCAGGCCGAGGGCGAGGTTCATCGACTGGAGCGCGGCGCCGGCTGTGCCCTTGACGAGGTTGTCGATCGCGGAGATGACGGTGGCCTGGCCGCTGCGGGCATCGACCGCGGCACCGATCCGGATCGTGTTCGCACCGGTGACCTGCCCGGTCGCGGGGGCGACGCCCTCGGGCAGGACGGTCACGAAGCGCTCCTCGACGTAGTCCTGCTCGAGCGCGGCGAGGAGATCCGCCGTGGTGGTGCCGCCTGTGACCGGGGCGGTGCACACGGCGAGGATCCCGCGGCTCATGGGGACCAGCACCGGGGTGAAGCCCAGGCGGGCGTCGTCGCGGCCGGTCGCGCGGCGGAGGTTCTGCAGCACCTCGGGGATGTGGCGGTGGGTGCCGCCGACGGCATAGGGCGAGGCGGTGCCGGAGGCCTCGGAGAACAGCAGGTGCTGCTTCGCGGCGCGACCGGCCCCGGAGTAGCCGACGGGCAGGACGGCGCTCAGCGCGCCCGCGTCCAGC
>DXDT01000301.1 GCA_019115335.1 Candidatus Brachybacterium merdigallinarum | reverse complement strand
CTGCTCGAGAACGGCTTCCCGTCCAAGCCCGGCGCCTACGAGGGCGCCCGCCACTTCGACTTCAAGCCCTCCCGCACCGAGCACGAGCAGGGCCAGTACGACTCCGCCTACGCCAACATGGAGATGTACCTGATGCTCAAGGAGCGCGCCCTCGCGTTCCGCGCCGACTCCGAGGTCCAGGAGGCGCTGAAGTACTCGGGCGTGTTCGAGCTGGCCGAGCCGACCCTCGGCGAGGGCGAGACCGTCGCGGATCTGCTCGCGGACCGCTCCGCCTTCGAGGACTTCGACGCCGACAAGGCCGGCGAGCGCAACTACGGCTTCGTGAAGCTCCAGCAGCTCGCGATGCAGCACCTCACCGGTTTCCGCGCCTGAGGATCCCGCCTCACCGGTAGTCCATGAACGGGCTCTCAGCGGCACCTGCCCTGCGCTGTGCAGGTCGGGTGCCGCTGACGTCCCGTTGATGGACACTGGCACCATGGGCTTCGCCGACCCGCCCCAGCCCGACCCCTCCGCCCCGCTCACTTCGTCAGTCCCGCCCGAAAGGCCCCTCCATGGCACCGCTCGTCCTCGGCATCGACTCCTCCACCCAGTCCACCAAGGCGCTGCTCGTCGACGCCGAGACCGGGCAGGTGCTCGAGGAGCGCCGCGCCGCCCATCCCGACGGCACCGAGGTCGACCCCCGGGCCTGGCTCGCTGCGGTCGACGAGGCCGCAGGACCTCTGCTCGAGCGGGCCGACGCCCTCGCCGTCGGCGGTCAGCAGCACGGCATGGTGCTGCTGGACGAGGCCGGCGAGGTGATCCGCGATGCCCTGCTGTGGAACGACACCCGCTCCGCCCCGCAGGCGCAGGACCTGATCGAGGAGATGGGCGGGCCGGAGGCGTCGGTCGCGGAGATCGGCAGCCTGATGGTCGCCTCCTTCACCGCGAGCAAGCTGCGCTGGGTCCGCGATCACGAGCCCGAGACCGCGCAGCGCGCCGCCGCGGTGCTGCTCCCGCACGATTACGTGTCCCTGCACCTGGCCGAGCAGGGCGCCGCCCCGTTCACCGACCGCGGTGACGCCTCCGGGACCGCCTACTACTCCACCCGTGAGGAGCGTTGGAGCCCGGAGCTGGTCGAGCTCGCCCTGGGCCGCACGCTCGAGCTGCCGCGCCTGCCCGCCTCCCCGCAGGAGGTCATGGCCCGCACACCGCACGGTGCCGCGATCGCCGCCGGCACCGGTGACAACATGGGGGCGGCGCTCGGCCTGTCCCTCGGCCCGGCGGACGTCTCCGTCTCGATCGGCACCTCCGGCGTGTGCGCCATGGTCAGCGATACGAAGCCGAACGACGCCACCGGCACCGTCACCGGTTTCGCCGACGCCACCGGCCGCTTCCTGCCCATGACCACCACCCTCAACGCCGCCCGGATCCTCGATGCCGCCCGCGGCCTGCTGGGGGTGGACGTCGACGAGCTCGCCCGCCTGGCCCTGGACTCCGTGCCCGGCGCGAACGGTGTCACCCTGCTGCCTTACTTCGACGGGGAGCGCACCCCGAACCGTCCGGACGCCCGCGCCACCCTCACCGGGATGAGCACCGCCACCACTCGCGCCGACATCGCCCGCGCCTACGTGGAGGGCCTGCTGTGCTCCCTGGCCGACGGCATCTCCGCCCTCGAAGAGCGCACCGGCACCACCGCCGCGCGGATCACCCTGATCGGCGGCGCCGCCCGCAGTGAGGCTGTCCAGCAGATCGCCCCGGCGATCTTCGGCCGCGAGGTCACCATCGCTCCCGAGGGGGAGTACGTGGCCCTCGGTGCCGCCCGTCAGGCCGCCTGGGCGCTCGCCGGCACCGAGGAGCCGCCCGCCTGGGAGATCAGCGGCTCCCGCACCGTCGACGCCGAGCCCACCCCGCAGGTGCTCGAGGCGTACCGGGAGCTGAAGGAGCGCACCGAGGGCTGGAGTTGAGAGACTGGCTCGGACGCGGAGGCGTTCCCGCGGGAACGCCTCCGGGGCGGAGTCGGCGCGTCAGACGGCCTTGATGGCGACGAGCCCCTCCAGCCCGGCAAAGTCGGAGACGTTCCGGGTGAGGATGGCGGCGTCGTGCGCGGCCGCCGTCGCGGCGATCATCAGATCGATCATGCGTCCGCGGGCCTCGCGGCCGTTGCCGAGCACGACGCCGCAGAGCGTGCCGTAGGCCTCGGCGGCGGCGTCGTCGAAGGGGAGGCCGTCACCCAGCACCGCGCGCAGTCGAGCAATCCGTGCTTCTCGACGGGCTCGCTCGAGCGGTGAGCGTGCCGCGCGGATTCCGAACTGGAGCTCAGCCCAGGACAGCGAGGCGACGGACACCTCGTAGCCGGTGAAGGAGAGGTCGCCGGCGACGAGGAGGTTCGTGTCCAGCAGGGCCTTCACCGCTGGTCGTCCCAGGGGTCGGAGGGCTGCTCAGCACGGCGCTGCTCGGAGATCTCGTGCCGCCATGCGTCGTCGTCGCCGAGCGTGCGGAGCAGTTCCGCGACCTCCTCGACGGGGACCCATCGATGCCTGCTCCGGGGAACGACCGCCGCCACGGAGCGGCCATGGTCGGTGACGGTGTAGGTCGCTCCGGCCTGCACCTCGCGGAGCATGCGGGTCGGGTTCTGCCTGAGCTGGCCGACGCTGATCGTGCGTCCCATCTAGGCCTCCTAGATATTTGTCTACAGACTAAGGCTACGTCGGGAAGGCTGCGGGTGGAAGAGGGCTTGGCACGCCAGTCGGCCGGGGCCCGAGTGCTGGGACAGGATCATGCGGTGAAGGACGCGCGCAAGCTTCGCGGCGGCCGTGGCATCTACGCCATGGATCGGGGCCGTATCGGCCTGTGCCGGTGCAGGCGGAGACGCTGCTCAGCTCCCCGACCGCGGCACCCGCACCGTGGCCTGCACCGGCAGGTGATCGCTCGGGAACACCCCTCCGGGTCGGGTGGCGTTGATCGATGCCTCGAGCACCTCCACGCCGGGGCTGGCGAGGATCCAATCGATGCGGAACGGGGACTCCTCGACCTCGCCGAAGTGAGGGAAGGTGCTCCAGCCCGGCGTGGTGCGCTCGGCGGCATCGAGCCAGGTGTCCTGCATGCCGAAGTCCTCGACCAGCACCTCGTAGGCGGGGGAGTCGCCGGCGACCGAGTTGAAGTCGCCGGTGACCAGCGCGGGCAGGTGCAGCAGGTGGAACTGGCGCAGGTGGTCCGCGATGAGCTGGGCGCCCTTGATCTTCGCCTGCGTGATCACGTGGTCGAGATGGGTGTTCAGGTGCACGAGCTCTCCGCCGGTGACCCGGTCCCGGAACCGTGCCCATACGGCGACCCGCGGCCCGGCGTTGCCCCAGGTCGCCGAGCCGATCTCGCGCGGCCGGTCCGAGAGCCAGAACTGCTTCCACGCCATGAGCTCGAGCCGGTCGGTGTCGAAGAGGATCGGGTTGATCAGCCCGTCGCTCCCGCCGCGCGTGGCGGTGCCGAGCCGACTGTACGACGGTCCGAGCCCTCGTTCGACCGGGGTGAAGGTGTGCTCCTGCATCTCCTGCAGGCCCACCAGATGGGGGCGCTCGCCGGCCAGGAGTGCCTCGATCGCCGGGGCGCGACGCGGCCAGTGCCCGGGGTCCGCCTCGGTCGTCGCGTCGGTGGCGAACAGCGCGTTGAAGCTCATCACGCGCAGCGGCGGGACATCGG
>DXDT01000044.1 GCA_019115335.1 Candidatus Brachybacterium merdigallinarum | reverse complement strand
TCCCGAGGAGAGGATCACCCCGTGAGCGACCGCACCGTCGAACTCTTCGTCGACCCTGCCTGCCCTTTCGCCTGGATGACCAGCCGCTGGCTGCTCGAGGCCGCGAAGGTCCGCGACATCACCCCGACCTTCTCGGTGATGTCCCTGTACGTCCTCAACGAGGGCCGGGAGCTGGATCCGGACTACCGTCGCACCACCGATCAGACCATCGGCGCGGCCCGTCTGGCGATCCAGATCCATCGCACCGAGGGCGCCGAGGCCTTCGCCCGCTGGTACACCGCCTGGGGTGAGCGTTACCACGTGGGCGGGGACACGTCCGACCGCCGCGCGGTCGCGGAGCAGGCGCTGGCCGCCGCGGAGCTGCCCGCCGCCCTGATCGACGCCTACGACCCGGTCGAGGACGATGAGGTCGACGTCGCGCTGCGCGCCGCCCACGAGCGCGCCATCTCGCTGGTCGGCGAGGATGTCGGCACCCCCGTGATTTCCTTCGGCGAGGGCACCGCCTACTTCGGGCCCGTGCTCTCCCCGGCCCCGAAGGGGGAGGACGCCGGTCGTCTCCTCGACGGCCTGCAGGCCCTGGCGAACGTCGAGGGCTTCTACGAGATCAAGCGTACCCGCACCGGCGGCGTCGACTTCAGCTGACCGCCGCCGCCCGCCTGCGGCCGACGACCGCCGGCGGAGCCGCCCGGCCTCCCTCACCCCCACTGCCCTGATCAGGAGAACCCACCCATGCGCGTGCACATCGGCACCGACCACGCCGGTTTCGAGCTCAAGAACCGGCTGGTCACAGCCTTGTCAGCGAAGGGTCACGAGGTCACCGACCACGGTGCCCACGAGTACGACGCCCTCGACGACTACCCGCCGTTCTGCACGGACGTGGGCGAGGCCGTGGTCGCTGAGCCCGGCTCCTTCGGGGTGGTGATCGGCGGGTCCGGCAACGGCGAGCAGATCGCGGCGAACAAGGTGCCCGGGGTGCGTGCCGCCCTGGTGTGGAACCAGGACACCGCGCGCCTGGCCCGCCAGCACAACGATGCCAACGTCATCTCCGTCGGGGCCCGGCAGCACACCGAGGAGGAGCTCGAGGGGCTCATCGAGCTGTTCCTGGCCGAACCGTTCAGCGGCGAGGAGCGCCACCAGCGCCGGATCGACCTGGTCGCCCGTTACGAGACGACCGGCGGCTACGACGAGGCAGGCCCCGCCTCCGCCGCGCAGTAATGCCGGAGGGACACACCGTCCACCGGCTCGCCGCCGCCTTCCGGCGCGGCTTCGGGGGACAGCGGGTGCGCGCCTTCAGCCCGCAGGGTCGCTTTCCCGAGGCCGCCCAGCTGGACCGATGGGTGCTGCTGGACGCCGAGGCGGTCGGCAAGCACCTGTTCCTCCCCTTCGCCCCCAGCGAGGACGTGGACCCGCATGACCCGGTGGTCCGCTACGTCCACGTGCATCTGGGCCTGTACGGATCATGGTCCTTCGCCGGGGAGCCCGGATTCATCGCCGACGCCGCGATCGGGGCGCCCCGGCTGCGGATCGGGGAGACCGAGGACGTCACCGAGGCGAGCGAGGCAGGAAGCCGTGGGGCCCGGGACTGGCGGCGGATCGTGCCGCGCGAGACCGTGCGCCTGCGCCTCGCGGGCGCCTCAGGGCTCGCGGACCTGACCGGGCCGACGGCCTGCGAGATCCTCGACTCCGACGGGCGCCGCGCGGTGATCGACCGGCTGGGCCCGGACCCGCTGCGCACCGATGCCGATCCCGCAGCGTTCGTCACGAAGGTGCGCGGCTCGAGCACCGCGATCGGGGCGCAGCTGATGAACCAGAAGGTCATCGCCGGGGTGGGGAACATCTATCGGGCCGAGGCGCTGTTCCGGGCCCGGCTGGACCCGTTCGTGCCCGGCAGCGCCCTGGGCCGCGGCCTGGTGGAGGGGATCTGGGAGGACCTCGCGGTGCTGATGGACTACGGGGCGCGCACCGGCCGGATCGTCACCACCCAGCCGGAGCATCGTGACATCGAGGCGCGGATCATCGAGCGCTCCCGCGGCACCCGCCAGAACGGGGACGACGACCCCTCGGTGGTGCCGCGTGAGAAGTCCTTCTACGTCTACCACCGCCAGACCCTGCCCTGCCGGATCTGCGGCACCGAGATCCGCTCCGGTGAGATCGCGGCGCGCAGCGTGTTCTGGTGCCCCCGCTGCCAGACCGAGCGCACCCGCCGCGCCCCCTGGATCGGCCAGAACCCGGCAGCCGACTGGGCGCTCGAACAGGACTGATCCCGCTGACCCCCGCAGCCGGAGCTGTTCCGTGCCCGCCGGTGCGGCATCGGGCCGTATGCTTCGGTGATGGCCTCCGACGCCCCGCCCCCGCTCCTCGAATCCGGTCGGCTCCGACGGGCCGACGGGGCGGAGGTCGCCTACGAGCTGTCGGGGACACGGGACGGGGTGCCGCGCTGTACCTGCACGGAGGCCCGGGCAGCGGTCTGAGCTCCGGCTACCGTCGTCAGGCCCCCGCTGAGTCGTGCCTGCTGGTGGGCTTCTCCCAGCGCGGTGCGGGGGAGTCCACCCCGTCGGCGGGAGCAGCGGGCCCGGTGGATCTGAGCACGAACACCACGACGCAACTGGTGGCGGACATCGAGGCGCTGCGCGATCATCTGGGGATCTCGGCATGGATCGTGCAGGGCATCTCCTGGGGTAGCACCCTCGCCCTCGCCTACGCCCAGGCGCATCCCGAACGGGTCCTCGGCGTCGTCCTGTTCGCCGTCACCACGACCTCACGGCGTGAGGTGGAATGGATCAGCGAGGAGATCGGCGCCGTCTTCCCCGAAGCCTGGGACGAGCTGGCGAGCTTCGCCGAGGAGCACGGGGACTTCGACCGCCACGACCGGACCCCGGCGCGGGTGCCGCTGATCGAGGCCTACCGCCGAATGCTCGCGTCCTCGGATCCCGAGCTGGTCGACGGCGCGGCCCAGGCCTGGGTGACGTGGGAGGACGAGCACATGCGGATCGGCACGGGGGAGCTCGAGATCTCCCGCCCGACGGTGCCGGCCACCGAGGCCCAGCGCGCCCAGCGCCGCACGTTCGCGCGCCTGGTCACCCACTACTGGGCCCATGACGGGTTCGTCGGGGACTGGCCCGCGCGCTTCGACGGCCAGACCGGGGCCGGCCTGCTCGGCGGCATGGAACGCCTCGCCGGCATCCCCGGCATCCTGATCCACGGCCGACGGGACGTCTCCGGACCGGTGCTGACCGCCTGGGAGCTGCACCGAGCCTGGCCGGGCAGCGAGCTCCACGTCATCGAGGACGAAGGGCACGGCGGGCCGGCGATGGTCGAGCGCTGGCGAGCCGCGATGGCCCGGCTCGTGGAGGCGAACACTCCACTACAGTGACCGCATGCCCGTACCCGTGAACGACCAGGCAGCACCCCACCTCGCATCGTCGGGGCCGGACCCCGCCCCGCCTGCACAGCACCCTGCGGAGGCCGTGCTCCGCAGCGCACGGGCCGCCGAGATCGACCCCCGCACCCTGTACCTGATCGCGAAGCTGCGCCAGGACGTCTTCAGCACCGAGCAGCAGGCCACCGATCCCGATCTGGACGGCCGCGACCTGGATCCCGCCACGGTGCTGGTCTGGATCGAGATGCCGGGGCCCGCGGCCGCGGCAGCCGGACTGGAGCGCGAGCCCATCGCCCACGCCCGCGTGCTGCAGGAGGCCGATGGCGCGCTGCGGATCGGACGGGTCGCCGTGGCCTCCACGCACCGACGCGGCGGTCACGGAGCACGGCTGATGCGGGCGGCGCTGGAGATCGCCCGAGAGCTGGCTCCGCAGGCCGAGGTGCACCTCGATGCCCAGGCCTACCTCGAGGGCTGGTACGGCAGGCTGGGCTTCGAGACCACCGGCGCGATGTTCATGGAAGCGGGCATCGAGCACGTGCCGATGGTCCTCCGCCGCACCTGAGCAGGATCGCGCGGACGGACCCTTCCAGGCGGGGTCCCGTCAGGCGGTCACTGCGCGTCGGTCAGCACCGGCCGCAGGCTGCTGGCCGGTCCCTGCCGGCCGCTCACCGCTGGTCGATCAGGGCCAGGATCTCGGTGCGCTCGAAGTACTGGGCGGTCTCGCGCCCGCTCGGGGTGCCCGCGGCGGGATCCGCTCCCGCCTCGAGCAGCGCCTGCGCCACCTCGGTGAACCCCTTGAACGCGGCACCGGCCAGCGGGGACTGCCCGCGGTCGTTCAGCAGGTCCACATCGGCGCCGCGGGTTGCGAGCTCCCGCACCAGCTCGGCGTGCCCGTGATAGGCGGCGAGCATCAGCGGGGAGTTCCCCGAGCTGTCTCGCAGGTTCACGGGGGCGCCCTGGTCGATCAGGGCCAGCAGCGGCCCGGACCGGCCGTGGCGGGCCTGATCGAGCATCCGATGGGCGAGCTCGATGACGGCGGGATCGGGGCTCTGTTCGTCGTTCACGCCCTCAGCGTACGAGATGCTCGGCCACCCACGGCCAGATCAGCAGACCGAGCGCGATCCCGGTGCCCAGCAGGTCGGCTCTGCCCAGCGGGCTCGGCAGCGCCCAGGTGCGCCTGGTCGCTGCGGCGAAGCCGCGGGCGTCCATCGCCAGAGCCTGCTGCTCGGCACCCCGCAGCGCATCGACCAGCAGGGCGAACGTCGCCCCGGCCAGCAGCCGCGGGGAGCGCGGTGTGCCGAGGCCGCGCAGGGTCCGGGTGCGCACGATGATCTGCCACTGCCGGCCCAGATGCCCGGTGCGCACCAGCGCTGCCACCGAGGCCGCGACCGGTCTGGCCGGCCACCGGAGCCTGCCGCCCAGCGCGTCCCCGAGCGCGGTCGGATCCACGCTGCCCAGGGCCAGCACCCCGGGGGCGACGAACATGGTGATCCGGGTGGCCTCCTTCAGTCCCACCAGCCAGGCCTGGCCGGACAGTGCCGGGGCATCACCGAGCAGCGCCGTGGTCCACGCGAGCCCGGCGGCGGAGAGGCTGATCGGCAGCAGCCGCAGCAGGCCGCCGCCCCAGGTGCGGATCGCGAGCGGTCCCAGCAGCAGCACGGGCAGCAGCGCCAGCAGCCCGCCCTGCCAGGTCTGGACGGCGAACGACCCGATCGCCGCGAGGATCCCGATCAGGCTCAGGGTCAGCGGATTCAGGGCGTCGGCCGGGATCCGGGGCTCCTGCCGCACAGGGGAGATCGAGCGATCCGGCACGGCACCGACGGTCGCCGGCGGGGGAGCGGGCAGGCGGGTGACGGCATCAGCGGCGGCGATCACCTCCGGATCATGGCTCGCCACCAGCACCGCGCAGCCGTCCGCCGCCGCACTGCTCAGCAGCTCCAGCACGGCGGCACGGCGCGGAGCGTCCAGACCGACCGTCGGCTCATCGAGCACCAGCAGTCGTGGGGCCTGGGCCAGGGCCGCCGCGATCGCCAGCCGCCGCTGCTCCCCGCCGGAGAGCCGGTAGGGGTTCGCGGCCGCGAGCTCCGCCAGGCCCGCCCGCTCCACCAGGGTCTCGTCACCGACCTCCTCGGCGACGGTGGTGGCGAGGAAGGAGTGCTCGGGATTCTGCGGGACCAGCGCGACCTGGCCGGGACTGCACCGGCCCACCACCTCCTCCAGCACGGTGGACTTCCCGGCACCGCTGGGCCCGATGAGCGCATGGAGGCGCTCGGTGCGCAGCTCGAGGTCCAGGTGCTCCACCAGCGGTCGCTCGTCCCGCCCCGCCCCCTTCCGGGCGATCGCGGCGTCGGCCAGGCGCAGCACGACATCCCCGTCGGAGCCTGCTGCAGAACGAGATGGTCGGTGCTCTCTCGCTGGAGGGACACGCTGCAGTTCCGTGAGTGCGCCGGTGACCTCGCCTGGGGGTCCGTCGGCGAGGATTCTCGCATGCTTCCCGAGGACGACCACCCTGTCCACCACCGGCAGCCAGGGCTCCAGCTGGTGATCGGCGACCACCAGGGTGAGGCCGTCGGCAGCCTGCAGGATCTGGGCGCGCACGGCCGCTGCGGTGTCGGCATCGAGCATGCTGGTGGGCTCATCGAGCAGCAGCACCGCGGGGTCCAGGGCCAGCGCCCCGGCCAGCGCGATCCGCTGCTGCTGACCCCCGGAGGCATCCAGGGGCACCCGCTCGGCGTCGAGGTCCACCTGGGCGGCCTCGAGCGCGCGGGCGGTGCTCTCGTGGATCTCGGGGCGGGGGAGGGCGGCGTTCTCGGGTCCGAAGGCGGTGTCGCGGCCGATGC
This sequence comes from Candidatus Brachybacterium merdigallinarum, assembly GCA_019115335.1. Lineage (GTDB taxonomy): Bacteria > Actinomycetota > Actinomycetes > Actinomycetales > Dermabacteraceae > Brachybacterium > Brachybacterium merdigallinarum. Next base: position 4,914 of record DXDT01000044.1, on the reverse strand, counting down.
TCGCCCCTACCAGGGCATGCAGCGGGTTCTGCAGCAGCAGGCCGTGATCGCCGGGCCGGCCGGGCACCGGCTGAGTGCCAGCCAGGTGCCCGTCCTCGGGATCCAGCAGTCCCGCCAGGGCGCGCAGCACCGTGGACTTCCCGCTGCCGCTGGCTCCGGCCAGCAGCACCCGCTGACCCGCCGGGATCTCCAGATCGACGGCATCGATCGTCGGCTCCCGACGGGTCAGTGGCTGCCAGGTCAGGTGCTCCAGCCGCAGTGCGGCGGGATGCGGGGTCGAGTCAGGCATCGGCCTTCTGCGAGGGTCCCGGACCGGTCCCGCGATCGGCGCTGCCACGGGTGCCGGTGGTGGCAGGAGACTCGCTGCCGCCGGACGGCGCCGCCGGCTGTGCTTGCAGTGCCGCCTCACGACCCGCCGGCAGGGCGTCCAGGGCTCCGGTGGCGACCAGTGCCCGGGTGATCACCCAGCCCAGCGCCCCGCACAGCAGCGCCCCGGAGAGCAGGAAGAAGGCGAGCATGAGGAACGAGAACGTCCAGCTCATCTCCTGGTAGTACGCGAACTTCTCCCAGCCCCACTCCAGGAGGGCGGAGAGCACCCCGCCCAGCATCGCGACCGGGAGGGTGAAGCGGCGATACCGGAAGGCCAGGAAGGCGAGCTCGACACCGCCGCCCTGCATCAGCCCGGAGATCGCGGTGCCCCAGCCCCACTGGCTGCCCAGCAGCATCGAGACGATCGCGGCGATCATCTCCGCCAGCAGCGCCGCGCCGGGCCGGCGCACGATGAGGCCCGCGAGGATGGCGGGCAGGAACCACAGCCCTGCCAGCAGACCCTCCGCGGGTTTGAAGGCCGCGGTCAGCGGCCCGATCAGGGTGTACAGCTGGCCATAGCCGAGGAACGCGACGCCGAACGCCGCTCCGATCAGCACGGTGACCAGCAGATCGATGGTACGGAAGCGTGTCATCTTGGCTCCTTCCACTGTGGAAGGGGCGCACAGCAACGCGTGCCGTGCGGAAATCCCGACTCCCTCCGCCGGTGTGAACCGGATCAGGTTCGAGGGTCTGCGCGTGGTCGCGCACTCTCAGCACCCCACGGTGCTCCCCTGTCAAGGATGACGATCCTTGATCGTACCTGCTTTGCCGCGGGCGTGCTGAGAGGCTCCTCGCTCAGCGGCGGGCGCGGATCGCCTGGTCGACGGCGTCCGCTGTCGCCTGCGGGTCCTGCGGGGAGATCAGGTAGTGGGTGCCGGAGCGGCCGATGATCTCCACCATCGTGCCGGGCCTGGTGACCAGGGTCCGGTACCGCTCGGAGGTCTCCCCGGTGGTGAAGATCTTCCGGCTGCCCACGGGCTGCAGCTCGCCGGGCTGGGAGGAGGTCACCCGGCCCGTGCGCCAGCCGTAGCCGCCCACGGTCACGCCCACCCGCTCCGCGGGGATCGTGCGCAGCTGCACGGTGCGGAAGTCCGCGAGCGGCCAGGGGCTGCGGGGCAGGAAGCCGCCCAGGCTCACGGTGAGCCCCCGGTCGTCGACGATGAACCGGGTGGACTGCCGCATCCAGGTCACCAGGGTGAACAGCGCGAACGCAGCGACCACCAGGGCGGCCAGCGGGATCAGCGGCTGGATGTCGCGGGTGATCAGCAGCAGGATCATCACCAGACCGGCACCGATGGTGACGGCGATGCGCATCCATCCCACCCCGCCCGGCTGGGTGGTGCCGACGTAGAACGGGGCCTCGGGCCTCACCAGATGCTCACCCGCTCCGCCGGCGCCCGGTACATGCCGTCCCCCTCGCGCACGTCGAAGGCCTCATGGAAGGCGTCCAGGTGCCCGGCGATCGTGTTGCAGCGGAACTCGGCGGGGGAGTGCGGGTCGATGGCCAGGCGACGGATCGCCTCCTGGGGGCGGTTCTTGGCGCGCCACACCGTCGCCCAGGACCAGAACAGGCGCTGCAACCCGCTCATCCCGTCCAGCTCGGGCGCCTCGGGATGAGCGGCGAGGTACGCCTTGACCGCGATCGACAGCCCGCCCAGGTCCCCGATGTTCTCCCCGATGGTCAAGGCGCCGTTGACGGTGTGGGCGTCGTCCAGCTCCCGCGGGGACAGCTCGGAGAACTGGGTGATCAGCACGGCGGTGCGGGCGTCGAAGGCCTCCCGGTCCTCCTGGGTCCACCAGGAGACGAGATTGCCGTCACCGTCGAACTTCGAGCCCTGGTCGTCGAAGCCGTGCCCGATCTCGTGCCCGATCACCGCGCCGATGCCGCCGAAGTTCATGGCGGGATCCGCCTCGGCATCGAAGAAGGGAGGCTGCAGGATCGCGGCCGGGAACACGATCTCGTTGCGCCCGGGGTTGTAGTAGGCGTTGACCGTCTGCGGGGTCATGTGCCACTCGTCCTCGTCGATCGGCCCGCCCACCTTGGCGTACTCGAACTCGGCGTCGAAGCGGCGGGAGGCCCGCACGGTCGCGACGAGGTCGTCCGCACTGATCTCGAGCCCCTCGTAGGAGCGCCAGGTCTCGGGGTACCCGATCTTCGGCGTGAACTTCGCGAGCTTCTCGAGCGCCTTCTCCCGCGTCGCGGGGGTCATCCACTCCAGGGTCGAGATCGAATCGCGGTAGGCCTCCAGCAGACCGTCCACCAGGGCGACCATCTGCTCCTTGTGAGCGGGCGGGAAGTGCCGGGCCACGTACTCCTGGCCCACCTCGAAGCCGACCACGCCCTCGACGAAGGCGACGGCCCGCTTCCACCGCTCCCGCAGCTCCTCGGCGCCGGAGAGGACCCGGCCGGAGAACGCGAAGTCCTCCTCGACGAAGGCGGCGGGCAGATAGGGGGCGTACGCGGAGACGGCGTGCACCGCCAGCCAGCTGCGCAGCACCGCGGGATCCGCGGCATGCTGCTGCGCCAGCAGCGTCGCGCCGGCGCCCACGAACTCGGGCTGCCCCACGGAGACCACCTCGAAGGCGGAGGCCTGCGCGCCGGTTCCCTCGATGAAGGCGTCCCAGGGGAAGTCGGGGGCGAGCTCCCGGCGCTGCGCGGCATCCATCGGGTTCGCGGACTTCTCCCGATCCCGCAGGCGCACCACGTCCACGTGGCACTGCGCGAGCCGGGTCTCGAAATCCATCACGGCCCGGGCGAAGGCGGCCGCGTCCCCGTCCAGCAGCCCCTCGCGACCGGGCAGCCGGGCGAGCTCGGCGAGGTTCGCCAGGTGCTGCACATAGGCCTCGCGGACCGGGGCGTACTGCTCCTCGCGGTAGTAGGACTCGTCCGGCAGCCCCAGCCCGCCCTGGTGGATCTTCACCTGGTAGCGGCTCGAGTCGTGGTCGTCGGTCCACACATATGCGTGCAGCAGGCTGGTGCCCGAGTCCGGAGCACCCATCAGGCGAGCCAGGTCCTCCAGGTCGGCAACGGCCCCGATCTGGGCGAGCATCCCGTCCAGCGGGCGGGCGCCGCGCTCCTCGATCGCCTCGGTGTCCATGAACATGCGGTACAGCACCCCGATGCGGCCGGGCTCCGCGGCGGCCGCGGCGTCCTCGGCGATCTCCCGCACCCGCTCCTCGGACAGGTCCCGCAGGGTGATGAACGCCCCGTCGGTGGAGCGATCGGCAGGGATCTCGTGCTCGCGCAGCCACCGGCCGTTGACATGGCCGAACAGGTCGTCCTGCACGCGGATCCCGGGATCGACCTCCTCGAAGATCAGGCCGGAACGGGCAGCGGGGGCGGAATCGGAAGTGGTCATCGACAGCTCCTGTCACAGAGGGTTCGGATGGTCAGCGGCACGGCGGGGACGCGGTGCGGTCGAGCAGTGCGGTCAGGCGCTCGGTGCCGGGACGAGCACAGGTGGCAGCGGCGCCGGAGTCGGGAGCGGGGTCAGGCGAGAAGGCCCAGCAGGCCCATCGCCAGAGCGAGGATCCCGATGCCGAGCGGGGCGTAGGACCAGGCGGAGGCGGCGCGCTCGGCTGGCGGCTTGCGCTGCAGCACCAGGGTCGAGAGCCCGGAGCCGATCGAGAGCACCAGGGTGGCGATCACCAGCACCGGCGCCTGGACCAGCAGCAGCGTCGCCCCGATCTGGAAGCCGACGGTCCCCAGCAGGTCCAGCACCCGCATCACGATGGTCGAGCGCACCGTGACGCGCTGGGTGAGAAGGGTCTCGATCGCCTCCTTCGACCACTCGGAGGGGCGGGCGATACGACGTCGGGTGGAGACGGTCTGCGCGGTGGTCAGCGCCATCCAGACCAGAGCCGCGCCGGCACCGAGCCAGATCCCCAGCGGGCCGGCCGCATCGAGCGGCCACAGCACCACCACGGCCAGCGCAGCCGCCAGCCGCAGCGCCTCCTCGATGGCGCTGCGGGCCACCAGCAGGCCCGGGTTCACGGCCAGCTGCTTCCGCGTCTTCGCGACGAAAAGGCTGGTCAGCACCAGGGAGATCAGGTGCGATGAGCCCAGTGCCAGGCCCAGCACCAGCACCAGGGGACTGCTCGGGGCGACCGGCAGGATCGCCACCAGCAGCAGCACTGCGAGCACCGGGATCACCAGTGCCAGGATGGACAGGCCGCGCACCAGCTCCAGGACCAGATCGGCGCCCGTGGGCGGATGGTCGTGGTCGGAGTGGTCGTGGGGGTCGGTGCCGCTCTCCGCGGTCCCCAGGGTGTCGGTCATTTCTCTCCTCGTGGTTCCCACCAGGGTAGCGGGGTCGGCCTCGGTCAGGCTCCATGTGCAAACATGGCTCCGGACGGAACTGTCGGCGGGAGGGGGTGGCCATGGGGCTCACGGATGAGCAGTGCGATCGAGCGGTCGGTGCCGTCGTCGGGGCGGCGGCCGGTGATGCGCTCGGCGCGCCCTACGAGTTCCAGGCCCCGATCCCGGATTCCGATGACGTGGCGATGGTCGGCGGCGGCATCCTGGACTGGCAGCCCGGCGAATGG
>DXDT01000300.1 GCA_019115335.1 Candidatus Brachybacterium merdigallinarum | reverse complement strand
TCGGGCGCCTTCGTGACCAGGGTGTACAGGGAGTCCTGGGCGTCGAGCGCGTCGCGCATCCGGGCGTCGCCCGGCAGGAGGCCGACGCCGCAGAGCGCCCAGTCGAGGTCGCGTCCGGCGTTCATGAGGCGGTCGAGGTACATCGCCTGGTGGGCGCGGTGGAAGCCGCCGACGCCGAAGTGGACGATGCCGACGCGTCGCTCGTCCAAGGGCTGCTGCGGGGTGGCGACCTCGCCGCGCGCGGCGATCTCGGAGAGGCTGGAGGCGTTCAGGGAGACCATGGCGGCGGCGCCTTTCGTCAGCGGACGGGGTACGGCCGACGATACCGAGGAGGGCGGGCCGAGGGGCCCGCGCACGGGTCGGGTACCGTGCGACAGTCCCCGTCATCGCTCGCGGCGCCCGCGCGGCGCCATCCCGGAGGCCTCCGTGCAGCCCAGGAAGTCACCCACCGTCTACGACGTGGCAGAGCACGCCGGGGTCTCCATCGCGACGGTGTCCCGAGTGCTGCGCACGCCGGAGAAGGTCGCCGAGGCCACTCGCGATCGCGTGCACCGGTCGGTGCACGAGCTCGGGTACGTGCCGAATGCGAGCGCACGGAGCCTGGCCGGACGCAGCACCGGTGTGCTCGGGCTGCTGATCCCCGGCCATGACATCCCCTCGGGAGGCCGTCGCCCCACGGACGCCCCCGGGAGCGTGGAGTTCCTCGACGATCACGACGACAGCCATGCCGACCCGTTCCACGACCGCTACTTCGAGAGGCTCGTCCGCGGCGCGGAGGCCGCGACGTGGCGAGCCGGCTATGCGCTCCTGGTCGCCGCGGGCACGAGCGTCAGCCGCGAGATGGTGCTGCGGGACCTGACGGGCCGGGTCGACGGGCTCGCCGTGGTCTCGCGCACGCTGCCCGACGACCTCGTGCGTCGCGCCGCCCGCAGCGTCCCGCTGGTGCTCGTCGCCGGTGCGCAGCCGGACGTCACGGACTCGGTCCAGGTGGACAACCGCGGCGGGATGTCCGCGCTGACCCGCTACGTCCTCGAGGTCAAGCCGCCCGGCCCGACGCTCTACCTCGCGGGACCGCCGGACTCCCCCGATGCCGCCGCCCGCGAGCTGGGTTTCCACGACGCCGTGCGGGCGACCGACGGCGCGTGGAGCACGGCGCCGGCCGACTTCACCTGGCAGGGCGGCCACGACGCGATCGTCGACCGGCTGCGCTCGACGGCCCCCGGCGCCGTGATCGGGGCGAACGACCAGAGCGCTCTCGGGGCGCTGGCGGCGCTCCAGGAGGCCGGGGTGCGGGTCCCCGAGGAGTGCGTAGTCACGGGCTTCGACGGCATCGACGAGAGCCGGTACAGCCGCCCTGCCCTGACCACGGTGCGCCAGCCGACCACGGAGCTGGGCATCCGCGCCGCGGAGGCGCTGCTGCGGCGCATCGCGCACCCGGGCTCGGCGCCGACGCATCAGCAGCTGCCGGTCGACGTGCTGCTGCGGGCGAGCAGCGGGGCCCGGAACCGCCGGGCGTGACCCCCCGGGCCGCGCGCCGCCGCCTTCGGGCCGCTTCGGCGTGACCTGCACGGAGGCGGTCGGCAGATGCGGCCCGCAGTCACCGGGCCGAGGATCCGCTGTCCATGGGTTGCGCTCTCCCGATGTAAGCGCATACAGTCACATCGTCCCGCCGAGGACGCCGTGGTCCAGCGATGGACGCCACGCTGATCCGGGTCGGGAGCAGGACGAGAGGACCTCGCGACGCGGCACCCCCTCGGGCCTGCGGCCCGTCCCACCGGGACGGCACCGTTCGTGACGATGGCGTGAGGACGTGAACCCGTGACTCCCAGACCACTCCTGACACCGGGACGGCGCGCACTGCCCTCCGGGTGCGGCCCGCTCGAGAGCCCGACCCCGTCGACAGGGCGCTCGCCGCTCCGTCGGCGCACCCTGCTCGCCGGCAGTGCGCTCGGCCTCACCGGGCTCGTCGCCTCGGGATGCTCCCTGCAGATCCGCAGCGAGCCGGATCCCACGATCGGCGACGACACCCTGCTCATCGCGGGCGACAAGGGCACCCCGACCTTCACCGCGAACTTCAACCCGTACCAGCCGAGCCCCCGCACGGCAGCGACGATCATCTACGAGCCCCTGATCTGGATCAACCCCCTGGACGGCGAGCTCGCCCCCTGGCTCGCCGAGAGCTGGGACCAGCCGGACCCGCAGCAGATCGTCCTGACCCTCCGCGACGAGGTGACCTGGTCCGACGGCACTGATCTCACCAGCGGGGACGTCCTCTACACCTTCCAGATGCTGAAGGACTTCCCGGCCAATGACACCGCCGGCGTCTGGAGCCGGATCGACACCATCGAGGCGGAGGGCCGCGAGATCACCGTGACGCTGCTCGCTGCGGACTCCCCGGCCCTGCCGGTGATCGGGAAGACGCTGATCGTCCCCGAGCACATCTGGTCGACGGTGGAGGACCCCTCGACCTGGCGCAACGAGGAGCCCATCGGGTCCGGCCCCTACACGCTCAGCAACTTCACCTCCCTCCAGTACACGCTCGACCGCTACGAGGGCTACTGGCAGCGCGACGCCATCGACGTCGCCCATCTCGTCTACCCGGCGGCGAGCGAAGAGCTCGACCTGGTCACCAAGGGCTACGACTGGGCCTACGCCTACATGAGCGACGTCGAGAACACCTGGATGGCGGCGAACGACGACAACCGGTACTGGTTCCCGCCAGGAGGGATCATCGGTCTGCATCCCAACCACGACGTCGAGCCCTTCGGGAACGCCGACGTGCGCCGCGGGCTCGCGCTCGCGGTCGACGGCGACCAGGTCGCCGAGGTCGCGGCCGAGGGCTACATGGAGGCGGCCAGCCAGTCGGGCATGCTGCTGCCCAACCAGGCCGACCTGCTGAACCCGGATCTGCCGGACCGGGGGATCATCGGCCGGGACGTCGACGCGGCCGTGGCTGCGTTCGAGACCGCGGGGTTCCGCCACGACGGCACCACCATGCTCACCCCCGAGGGCGAGCCCTTCACCTTCGCGATCTCCACCGCGAACGGATACACCGACTGGCTGCGCGCCGCGCAGGAGGTCCAGCGCGAACTGGCCGACATCGGCATCGCGGTGACCATCGACGCACCCCAGCCCGCCGCCTACGAGGCCAACCTCTCCAGCGGCGACTACCAGGTGGCGATCGCCTCCTCGAACGGCTCGGACGCCTTCGAGGGCTTCTCGAACCTGCTCTCCGGCGAGTACTACGTCCCGCTCGGCGAGAACGGGCAGAACAACCGCATCCGCTATCGCAACGACGAGGTGGACGAGCTGATCACCCGGTACCGATCCTCCGTCGACCTCGCGGAGCAGGACGAGATCCTGCAGCGCCTCCAGCGGATCTTCTACGACGACATCCCCATCGTCGCCCTGTACTACGGCGGGCTGTGGGGCCTGTACAACGAGGGCCGCTTCACCGGATGGCCCACCGCCGAGGATCCGTACGCGCCGCTGCAGACGTACCAGTCCTCACCGCTGATGGTGCTCAGCCGGCTGCGCCGCGTCTCGCAGGAAGAAGCGTGATCCCGCGATGAGATACATGCTCAGACGCCTGGGATGGTTCCTGCTGACGCTGTGGGCCGCCATCTCCCTCAACTTCCTGCTGCCGCGGATGATGCCGGGCTCCCCGGCCGACGCCGCCATCGCGAAGCTCTCCCAGAACGGCCCGGTCACCGAGGAGACCAGGGCGGCGGTGGAGGCGCAGCTCGGCGTCCCCGACGGCAACCTGCTGCAGCAGTACGTCGACTACCTGGGCCAGATCCTCTCCCTCGACTTCGGCATCTCGTACGCGTTCTACCCCGAGCCGGTCAGCACCCTGGTCGCCCAGGCGCTCCCCTACACGCTGATCCTGGTCGGGCTGGTGACCATCGCGTCGTTCGCGATCGGCACGCTGCTCGGCGTGCTCGCCGCCTGGAAGCGCGGGACCTGGCTGGACGCGCTGCCCACGGTGGGCGGCAGCTTCATCAACACGTTCCCCTACTTCTGGACGGCGCTGCTGCTGCTGTTCCTGCTGGGCTACGTCCTGCATCTGTTCCCCACGTTCGGGGCGTACTCCGCGACCACGATGCCGGCGCTGAGCGTGGAATTCGTGCTCGATGCCCTGTACCACGCCGCACTGCCCGCGTTCACGATGCTGATCACCTCCCTGGGCGGCTGGATCATCGGCATGCGCAACGCCATGATCACGACCCTCGGCGAGGACCACGTGACCTTCGCGGAGGCCAACGGCATCCCCGGCCGCACCGTCGCCCTGAAGTACGCGGCACGCAACGCGATCCTGCCCAACCTCACCGGATTCGGCATGGCGCTGGGCGGCGTGGTGGGCGGCTCCGTCTTAGTCGAGCAGGTCTTCGGATATCCCGGGATCGGCTTCCTCCTGTTCAACGCGGTGACCGGCCAGGACTACCCGCTGATGCAGGCGATCTTCCTGATGATCACGATCAGCGTGCTGGTCGCGAACCTGCTCGTGGACATCCTGTACGGCATTCTCGACCCGAGGACGAGGCGATGAGCGCACCGACCGGAAAGACCCCGCCGCACGGCGGGCCCGACGCCGCGAGCACTGACGCCGCGAGCACCGACGGCAGCGGCGGCCCCGGCCGCACCACCGGCGGCGATCCCGCAGGGGCGCGCGCACCGCGCAGCCCCGTGCTGTCCGCCCTCGTCGGCGGGCTGCGCATCATCTGGGGGAACCGCAAGGCTCGCATCGGTCTGATCATCCTGGGCCTGTTCGTCCTCCTCGCCGTCCTGGCGCCGCTGCTGGCCCCCTACGATCCGAAGGACAACACCTTCGAGCGCAACCTCGACGCGTCCGCCCAGCACTGGCTGGGCACCACGGCGGCCGGGGAGGACGTGCTCAGCCAGGTCATCTACGGAGCACGCATCTCCCTGCTGGTGGGATTCGGCGCCGGCGGGATCTCCACCGTGATCTCCGTGGTGATCGGACTCAGCTGGGGATACCTGACCGGCGTGCTGGCCGACGTCGTGAACTTCGTGGTCAACATGTTCCTAGTGATCCCGGGTCTGCCGCTGATGATCGTGGTCGCCACCTATCTCAGCAACGGCGGCATCTCGATGATCATCGTGGTCATCGCGATCACCGGGTGGGCATGGGGCGCACGCGTGCTGCGCAGCCAGACCCGCACGCTGCGCGGCCGTGACTTCGTCGAGTCCGCGCGGTTCTCCGGCGAGCGCGCGCCGCGGATCATCTTCCGCGAGATCCTGCCGAACATGACCTCGCTCATCGCGGGAGGCTTCTTCGGCTCGGCGACGGCGGCGATCCTCGCCGAGGCGGGCCTGGAGTACCTGGGCCTGGGCGACTCCACCGTCATCAGCTGGGGCACGATGATCTACTGGGCGCAGAACTCCAACGCGATGCTGACCGGTCAGTGGGCGCTGCTGTTCGCTCCCGGGCTCTGCATCGCCCTGCTCGCCACGTCGCTGACCCTCATCAACTTCGGGATCGACGGGATCAGCAATCCCCGTCTGCGGGAAGGGAGCACCGGCCGATGAGCACCGCACCGACCACCGCACAGCGCACCGAGGGCACGAACGAGCCCCTGCTGAGCGTCCAGAACCTCTCAGTCGTCTACGAACCGGTGGGGGCCGAGCCCACCCACGCCGTCCGGGACGTCTCCTTCGACGTGGGGCGCGGGGAGTTCCTCGGCCTCGTCGGCGAGTCCGGATCCGGGAAGTCCACCCTGGGCTTCGCGCTCACGGCACTCGCGAAGGCGCCAGCCCGCATCGAGAACGGTCGGGTCCTCTTCGGCGACACGGACATCGCCCACATGGATCGGGAGGCCCTGCGCACCCAGCGCCAGGGCGGCTTCGCCATGGTGCTGCAGGCCGGGATGAACACGCTGAACCCGGTGCGCACCATCCGCAAGCACTTCGACGACATCTTCGCCGCTCACCAGCATGTCCCTGCGGCGCGGCGCGAGGAGCGCGCGGCCGAACTCGTGGGCCGCGTCTCGCTGGGGCCCGAGGTCCTGGACCGCTACCCGTTCGAGCTCTCGGGCGGCATGCGTCAGCGGATCACCATCGCCCTCGCGCTGTCCCTGGAGCCGCAGCTGATGGTGTTCGACGAGCCCACCACGGCGCTGGACGTGCTGGTCCAGCATGCGGTGATGGACACGATCCGCGCCCTGCAGGCCGAGGAGGGCTTCACGGCCATCCTCATCAGCCATGACCTCGGCGTGGTGCTCGAGTCCGCGCATCGCGTCCTCGTGATGCACGACGGCCGGATCGTCGAGGACGCGCCGAGCGCCGACATCCTGCGGCGCCCGCAGCACGAGTACACGCGGATGCTGCTCAGCCATTTCGCGGACCCGCGAGCGGAGCACGTGCGTCTGCCCGGGCTGGAGGAGCCCGAGGTGACCGGGCCGGCGGTCGGGGAGGACACGCCGTCGAGGGCCGTCGCTCCCGCCAGGTCTGCCCGCTCCCGCAGCGGAGCCGGGCCGTCGCTCGCCGACGGGCTGCAGCTCGTGGTCTCCGGGGTCACCAAGCGCTACGCACCGCCGCGACGGCCCGCCGCTCCGGTGCTCGCCGTCGACGACGTCAGCTTCACGCTCGCCCCCGGCGGGGCGACCGCCCTGGTCGGCCAGTCCGGCAGCGGGAAGTCCACGCTCGCCCGCATGATCACCGGCGTCGAGCGGCCCACCGAGGGGACCGTGCGCCTGGGAGATCTGGACCTCGGCACGCTGCGCAGGCGCCGACTGCGGGATCTGCGCCGCACCGTGCAGATGGTCTTCCAGGACCCCTATGCGGCGCTGAACCCGCTGAACACGGTCGAGTACACGCTCAGCCGGGCGATCTCGAACCTCACCGACGTGCCTCGTGACGGGGTGCGCCGGCGGATGTTCGAGCTGCTGGAGACCGTGGGGCTCACCCCCGTCGAGCAGTACGCCCGGAAGCTGCCGCACCAGCTCTCCGGCGGACAACGCCAGCGCGTCGTCATCGCCCGCGCCCTCGCCTCGGACCCCCAGGTGATGATCGCGGACGAGCCCGTGTCCATGCTCGACGTGTCGCTGCGCGCCGGTGTGCTCGCTCTGCTGCGGGACCTGCGGGAACACACCGGCATGTCGCTGCTCTACATCACGCACGACCTGCTCAGCGCACGTCTGATCACCGACGACATCCTCGTGCTGCACGAGGGCCGGGTCGTCGAGCAGGGGCCGACCGCGCAGGTCATGCGCCATCCCCGCGACGAGTACACGATCCGTCTGCTGGACGCGATCCCTGACCCCGGCCGCGTGCACGGGGTCTGAATCCACCGACCACATCCGACAGGAGACCCATGTCCGCCCTGCACTTCCCCGACGGCTTCCTCTGGGGCGCCGCGACCGCCGCCCACCAGGTCGAGGGCAACAACATCAACTCCAACTGGTGGGAGATGGAGCATCGCCCGGACTCCCCCGTGGTGGAGCCCAGCGGCGACGCGGCGGACAGCTACCACCGTTTCGACGAGGACATCCGGATCCTCGCGGAGCTGGGCCTGAACTCGTACCGCTTCAGCATCGAGTGGGCCCGCATCGAGCCCGAGCGCGGCGTCGTCTCCCGCGCCGAGCTCGCCCACTACCGGCGCATGATCGACACCTGCCTCGAGCACGGGGTCGAGCCGATCGTCACGCTCATGCACTTCACGGTGCCGCGCTGGTTCGAGCGGGACGGCTTCTGGCGGGCCGACGACGCCGCCGAGCTGTTCGCCCGATACACCGAGAGCGTGCTCCCGATCCTGGACGGTGTGCGCTACGTGTGCACGATCAACGAGCCCAACATCGCGGCGATGCTCGCCGGAGGCGAGAAGGCCGAGAACCTCGTCGCCCACGGGCTCGCCTTCCCGGACCTCCACGTCGCCGATCAGCTGCTGGCCTCCCACACCGCCTCCCGCGAGGTGCTGAAGGCGGCCCGCCCGGAGATCCTCTCCGGCTGGACGATCGCCACCCAGGCCTTCCACGCGACGGACCAGGAGGGAAGCGCCGAGAAGCTCCAGGAGTACGGGTACCCCCGCGACTTCTGGTATCTGGAGAACTCCGCCGGGGACGACTTCCTGGGCGTCCAGGCCTACACCCGCACCTTCATCGGCCCCGACGGCCCGCTGCCGGTGGCCGAGGGCGCCGAGACCACCCTGACCGGCTGGGAGTTCTTCCCGCCGGCCGCGGAGCTGGGCCTGCGCAGCGCCTGGGAGCTGAGCGGCCATGTGCCGCTGATGGTCACCGAGAACGGGATCGCCACGGCGGACGACACCCGCCGCCGCGCCTACATCCAGGGATCCCTGGAGGGCATCCATCGGGCGATGGCCGACGGCATCGACGTGCGCGGCTTCCAATACTGGTCGCTCCTGGACAACTACGAGTGGGCCAGCGGATTCCGTCCCACGTTCGGCCTGCTCGCCTGGGACCCGGAGACCTTCGCCCGACAGGTCAAGCCCAGCGCACGCTGGTACGGCGCGGTCGCCCGTGCCGGGGCTCTCGAGGTCGACGGCGAGGGCGCGGGCCCCGTGACGGCCAGGGGCTGACGCCTCGGGCCCGGCGGCGGCGCGGGGCCCGGCTCAGTCCCCGGGGACCTCACGCTCGATCTCGGCCAGCCAGGCCTTCGCCGCCGCGTCCGAGGGCATCCTCCAGTCCCCGCGCGGGGACAGCGAGCCGCCGGCCAGCACCTTCGGGGCGTTGGGCAGGGCGGAGCGCTTGAACTGGTTCGCGAAGAAGCGCCGCGTGAACATCGTCAGCCAGTGCTTGATCTCGGCGCGGGTGAAGGCGCGCCGATCCACGTCGCGGTAGCCGGCCGGCCATTCCCCCGCCTCGACGTCGCCCCAGGCCTGATGGGCGAGGTACGCGGTCTTCGCCGGGCCGTCGCCGCGCCGCAACAGGTGGAAGAGGAAGAAGTCGTGAAGGGCGTAGGGGCCGATGGAGTCCTCGGTGGACTGCGCCTTCTCCCCCTCGCGGGTGGGGATCAGCTCGGGGGTGATCTCGGTGTTCAGCACCGCCTGCATCACCCGGGTGGCCTCGCCGCCGAAGAGCTCCTCCGCGATGACCCATCGGATCAGGTGCTGGACGAGGGTCTTGGGGACCCCCGCGTTCACGCCGTAGTGCGACATGTGGTCGCCCACGCCGTAGGTGCACCAGCCCAGCGCCAGCTCGGAGAGGTCACCGGTGCCCACCACGATGCCGCCGTGGTGGTTGGCGAGTCGGAACAGGTAGTCGTAGCGCAGCCCCGCCTGGACGTTCTCGAAGGTCACGTCGAAGACCTCGGCCCCGCTGCCGGCAGGATGGCCCATGTCCTTCAGCATCTGCTGCGCGGCGGGGCGGATGTCGATCGTCTCGAAGCTCGCGCCGATCGCCGTGGACAGAAGCTCGGCGTTGGAGCGGGTGTGCTCCGTGGTGGCGAA
>DXDT01000299.1 GCA_019115335.1 Candidatus Brachybacterium merdigallinarum | reverse complement strand
TCAACTCCGGGGGCCTGGGCACCATGGGCTACTCGGTGCCCGCCGCGATGGGCGCCAAGGTGGGGCAGCCGGACAAGGTGGTGTGGTCCATCGACGGCGACGGCTGCTTCCAGATGACCAACCAGGAGCTCGCCACCTGCGTCATCAACAACATCCCGATCAAGGTCGCCCTGATCAACAACTCGAGCCTCGGCATGGTGCGCCAGTGGCAGAACCTGTTCTACGACCAGCGCTACTCGAACACCGACCTGAACACCGGACACGGCTCGCGCCGGATCCCGGACTTCGTCAAGCTCGCCGAGGCGTACGGCTGCGTGGGCCTGCGCTGCGAGCGGGACGAGGACGTCGATGACACCATCCGCCAGGCGATGGAGATCAACGACCGCCCGGTGGTCGTGGACTTCACCGTCAGCGCCGATGCGATGGTGTGGCCCATGGTGCCGGCAGGGGTCTCCAACGACGAGATCCAGATCGCGCAGGGCATGAGCCCCGAGTGGGAGAGGGAGATCTGAGCATGACTACCAACGACACTGCGCCGTCCGCGGCGCCCGCCGCCCATCCGGCCGAGCACGTGATGACCCCGGACAGCCAGACCCTCTCGGTGCTGGTGGAGAACAAGCCCGGTGTCCTCACCCGGGTCACCGCGCTGTTCTCCCGTCGCGGCTACAACATCTCCTCTCTGGCCGTCGGCCCCACCGAGCACCCGGAGATCTCGCGGATCACCGTGGTCGTGGATGTGGACCAGCGGCGCCTGGAGCAGATCACCAAGCAGCTCAACAAGCTGGTCAACGTGCTGAAGATCGTCCAGCTCGATCCCCGCCAGACGGTCCAGCGCGAACTGATCCTGATCAAGGTCACCGCCGACAACTCCAGCCGCACCAATGTGCTGGAGATCGTGCAGATGTTCCGTGCGAAGGTGGTCGATGCGGCCGCCGACTCGGTGACCGTCGAGGCCACCGGCACCCAGGACAAGCTCACCGCACTGCTGGGCATGCTGGAGTCCTTCGGGATCCGCGAGATCGTGAAGTCCGGCGAGGTGGCCATCGGCCGCGGGGCCCGGGCGATCACCGATCGCAGCCTGCTGTCCTGACCTGTCGCACCCGCACCAACCGCGCCTCCGGTCTCAATACGGGAGACGCCCTCTCAAGATGTAAGACGTTGGGCGCTAGGATCGTGATCAGCGCCCGCACCGAACACCAACCAAGGAGTACACCGTGGCAGAGATCTTCTACGACGACGACGCCGACCTCTCGATCATCCAGAGCAAGAAGGTCGGCATCATCGGCTTCGGCTCGCAGGGCCACGCCCACGCGCTGAACCTGCGCGACAGCGGCGTCGAGGTCCGTGTGGGCCTGCGCGAGGGCTCGAAGTCCGCCGCGAAGGCGCAGGAGGAAGGCCTGGGCACCGGCACGGTCGCCGAGGTCTCCGAGTGGGCCGACGTGATCATGATCCTCACCCCGGATCAGAACCAGCGGAAGGTCTACGCGGAGTCCATCGAGCCGCACCTGCGCGAGGGCAAGGCGCTGGCCTTCGCCCACGGCTTCAACATCCGCTTCGGCTACATCGACGTGCCCGCCGGCGTGGACGTGCTGCTGATCGCCCCGAAGGCCCCCGGTCACACCGTGCGCCGCGAGTTCGTGGCCGGCCGCGGCATCCCGGACATCGTCGCGGTCGAGCAGGACGCCTCCGGCAGCGCCTGGGACCTCGCCCTGTCCTACGCCAAGGGCATCGGCGGCACCCGCGCGGCCGTGATCAAGACCACCTTCACCGAGGAGACCGAGACCGACCTCTTCGGCGAGCAGGCCGTGCTGTGCGGCGGCGTGAGCCACCTGGTCCAGGCCGGTTTCGAGACCCTCACCGAGGCCGGCTACCAGCCGCAGATCGCCTACTTCGAGGTGCTGCACGAGCTCAAGCTCATCGTCGACCTCATGATCGAGGGCGGCATCACCAAGCAGCGCTGGTCCTGCTCGGACACCGCCGAGTTCGGCGACTACGTCTCCGGCCCCCGCGTGGTCACCGAGGACACCAAGCAGGCGATGAAGGGCATCCTGGCCGACATCCAGGACGGCACCTTCGCCAAGCGCTTCATCGACGACCAGGACAACGGCGGCGTCGAGTTCAACCAGCTGCGCGAGAAGGAGGCCGCCCACCCGATCGAGAGCGTGGGCAAGGACCTGCGCAAGATGTTCTCGTGGAGCGCGGCCGCCGCCTCCGACGACTACACCGAGGGCACCGCCGCGCGCTGAGCCGCTCGGCAGCGCTGGCACTGCTCTGCACAACCAGCATCGCTGAACCAGCACTGCTGAAGGAGTCCCGCACCCAAGGATCGGTGCGGGACTCCTCGCGTTCGGGGTACTCCTCGCGTCAGGGCGCGCGACTGCGGGACCACCACAGCGGGTTCACCGGTGGCGCATCCCCTTGGCGGCGAAGTGCTCACCGGTCCTTCGAGCGCTGGAAGCCCAGGGCGATCCCGGCCGCCGCGACCAGCAGGATCCCCAGGCTCCACAGCACCGAGGCCAGGATCTGCTCGTCCCCGGCGCCTTCGGCTTCACCGCCATGGCGCTGTACCGCTATGTCGCCTCGAAGGACGAGCTCCATCAGCTGATGCTCGACGCGGTGGTGGACCCGCAGGAGTGGGTGCTCGAGGGCGAGGACTGTCGCGAGGGGATCCAGCAGTGGGCGCGGATCCTCGCCGACGGCTATGCCCGCCATCCTTGGGCGCTGGACATCCCGCTGCACACCGACATCATGCTGATGCCCGGCCAGGTGCGCGGCGCGGATGCCGCGCTGCGGTCGCTGCGCCCCCTGGGCGGCGATCCGGGGGAGAAGCTGCTGGTGATCTCGATCCTGACGGTCTACGTGCGCGGCTTCGCAGCCCTCAGCCGCGAGAAGCACGGCGGCGGCGGAGCACCGGGTCGGCCGGAGCGGGAGCTGCTGGGCGACATCGCCCGCACCGGCGAACTGCCCGATCTCGCCGCGCTGATCACCTCCGGCGTCTACTTCGAGGACCAGGAGGCGCCCGGGCCGAGCGAGGACGAGTTCTCCTCGGCGCTCGCCCTGCTCCTGCCCCGCATCGAAGAGCACTTCGCACAGCACGCCATCGACGCCCTGCCCCCGGCGAGGCGGGTGTCGACCCGGCTGCTCGAGACGCCCAGCCGGATCTCGCCCCGGCCGACTCGCAGTCCCCGCAGGCCGCGCTGCGCACCGCCGAGCTCGAGCTCGAGGGCGTCACAGCACTGCGGAAGGCGACCCAGAAGCGCGTGCGTGAGCTCGAGAAGCGGGAGAACAGAGCCCGAGCGGAGCGGCACCGAGCCCGCACTGCGGCCAAGGCCGCCGCGAAGGAGGCGTCGAAGGCGGGCGACTCCGACTGAGCGGCGAACTGGCAGTCGATGCTCTCGTTCGTGCATCATGACCCCGACCGATCGACATCTGGTCGGAAAATGACACAGCGCACCGCGGGGGAGCGGTGAGGGGAGACGGGACATGACCGAGCGCCGGACGCGCACGCACGCGACCACCCGACGGACCGCTCTGGCGGGCCTGACCGCCCTGGGCATCGCGACGACAGCGGGAGCCTGCTCCCTGCTGCCCGGGCTCGGGGGCGAGGATGATGATCCCCGCGACGACGCTCAGACCGGGGATGACGCCCAAGGCGCCGACGGGGCGAGCGACGGCGGGGGCGAGGATCCCGATCAGCCCAGCTTCGAGGACTGGGCGAGCGAGGACCAGCTCGATCTCGTCGAGCTCGACACCGCTGCAGCCGATGCCGAGTTCGGGACCATGCCGGGACAGCTCGAGCGCCAGGACCGCTACGGCACCTGGTGGTCACCGGGCTTTGCCGAGGACTCCCCGGTCTTCACCGCCGAGCCGCTCAGCATCGACCCCGCCGCGGAGGAGATGTTCGGCGGCCGCGACGTCGCCGTCGGGGCTGCCACGGGCGTCCTGGTGCAGACCATCCTCGAGATCCTGGACACCCCGCTGCTGCTGGAGGCGGACAACTCCCGCTTCGACGAGGTCTCTCCCGCCCTCGTCCAGGCCTTCGGGCTCGAGGGGTTCTCCCCGGATGCCTTCGAGCCCGCCTTCGAGCAGGTCCCGGTCTCCGGGATGTCGGACCCCGACGTCGGTCTGCCCGAGCAGTACGACTTCGAACCCGTCCCGTACCCGGCGGACGGCCCCCGTATGAGCCTGCTCGAGGCGAACACGGAGATCCAGCTCCTGGAGGGCGGCGATCTCACGGGTCCGCTCACCCTGGCGTCGGCGCGCGGCGCGCTCCCGGTCACCACCGACGAGGGCGAGCAGCCCCTGATCCGGTCGGTGACCTTCGGTCTCGGGCTCTCGCAGGACGGGCAGAACGCACTGTTCGTCTATTCGGTCAACGCCGCCCCCGCTGTCCATATCGCCGATCCCGCAGCGCTCCCGGTGGTGACGGGCAGCGAGGTGCCCGAGGACTGGCAGGCGCACACCCTGGGCGACCTCACAGCGGCTCTGCCACCCGGGGTCGGCGACCCCGACCCGAGCGAGGTCGCAGTGCTGTTCACCGCCGGTGAGCAGCGGGCCTCGATCACCCGCTTCCTGCTCAGCGCCCCGAGCCCGTATCCGCTGACCGCCTCCCGCCAGGTCGCGCGCGTGGAGGTGCCTGGCGCCGAGCTCGCGGTGGCCGCGATCGGGATGGGGATCGACAGCACCCTGACCCTCGGCGTGCAGATCCACCGCGGCACCGAGCAGTACTCGATCCAGCTGCACCACGTCGCGGAGGACGAGGCGCCGCTGATCGCCCATCGGCTGCTGGCTGGTCTGAGTCTCGCATCCTGACGGAGATGACCGCATGGCGGACAGAGGTCTAGGCTGGGCCGGTACCCGTCGCTCCCGAGGATGCGCGCGACGACCACCATCCTTATCGGAGGAGTTCCCGTGACGCGTCCCGTCGTGCTCATCGCCGAAGAGCTGTCACCCGCGACCGTCGAGGTCCTGGGCCCCGACATCGAGGTCCGCAGCGTGGACGGCACCGACCGCCCCGCCCTGCTGGCCGCGGTGCAGGAGGCCGATGCCCTCATGGTCCGCTCGGCGACCCAGGTCGACGCCGAGGTGTTTGCCGCGACCACGCAGCTGAAGGTCGTCGCCCGCGCCGGGGTGGGGCTGGACAACGTGGACGTGGCCGCCGCCACCACCGCCGGCGTGATGGTCATCAACGCCCCCACCTCCAACATCACCTCCGCCGCCGAGCTCGCCGTGGGCCTGATCCTCGCCTCACTGCGCAACATCGCCCGGGCCGACGCCTCCGTGAAGGCTGGCAAGTGGGAGCGCAAGCAGCTCACCGGCGTGGAGCTGCTGGGCAAGACCGTGGGCATCGTCGGCTTCGGCCGCATCGGCCAGCTGGTCGCCGAGCGGCTGGCCGGCTTCGGCGTGCACCTGCTCGCCTACGACCCCTACGTCAACCACACCCGCGCCGCCGAGCTCGGTGCCCGCGTGGTCGAGCTCGACGAGCTGATGCGCAGCGCGGACGTGGTCACCGTGCACCTGCCGAAGACCCCCGAGACCACCGGCCTGATCGGCGCCGAGCAGTTCGCCCTCGCGAAGCCGAACCTGCACGTGATCAACGCCGCCCGCGGCGGCCTGGTCGACGAGGACGCGCTCTACCAGGCGCTGACCACCGGCCAGATCGCCGGCGCCGCCCTGGACGTGTTTACCTCCGAGCCGCCTGCTGCCTCCGAGACCGCGTCCCGGCTCCTCGAGCTGGACACCGTCACCCTCACCCCGCACCTGGGCGCCTCCACCGCCGAGGCGCAGGAGAAGGCCGGCATCGCGGTCGCCCGGTCCGTGCGACTGGCCCTGGCCGGCGAGCTGGTCCCGGACGCGGTCAACGTCGCCGGCGGCGCGATCGACGACCTGGTCCGCCCCGGTGTCGCGCTCGCCGATCGACTCGGCCAGCTGTTCACCACCCTCGCGGGAGAGGCCCCGACCCTGGTGGACATCATCGTGCGCGGAGAGATCGCCTCCCGCGACGTCTCCGCCCTGAAACTCTCCGCCCTGCGCGGCATGTTCCGCAGTGTGGTCACCGAGCAGGTCAGCTACGTCAACGCCCCCGTGCTCGCGAAGGAGCGGGGCATCGCCGTGCAGCTGGAGACCGAGGAGACCTCCGAGCGGTTCCGCAACGTCGTCACCATCCGCGGCACCCTGCGCGACAGCACCGTCGTGACTGTCTCCGGCACCCTCAGCGGTGTCGAGCAGGCGCACAAGCTGATCCAGGTGGGCGAGCACGCTCTGGACGTCCCGCTCTCCGAGCACCTGCTGGTGATCCGCTACGACGACGGCCCGGGCCTGATCGGCCAGTACGGCGCCCGCCTCGGGGAGGCCGGGGTGAACATCGCCGGCATGCAGGTCTCCCGCGCAGGGGACAGCCAGGGCTCCGAGGCGCTCGTGATCCTCAACCTCGACGAGTCCGTGGACCGCGAGCTGGCGGAGCGGATCGGTGCCGCGATCGGCGCCCACTCCATCCACACCGTCGACCTCGTGTACTGACGATCCGCCGCCGCTGACCCGACGCCGCATCCCATCCAACGCCGCCCCCGGAGAACCGGGAGAACCGGAGCAACCCCGCCATGACCACTGCCGGCACCCCCGCCCCCACCCCGCGCACCTCCCTGCGCCTGGCCGTCATCGCCGGTGACGGGATCGGGCAGGAGGTGGTCCCCCAGGGACTGCGGGCGCTGCGCGCCGCCCTGGACCCGGCCGGTGTGAGCGTCGAGGCCACCGAGGTGGATCTCGGGGCCGGCCGCTGGCATCGCACGGGGGAGACCCTCACCGAAGCGGACATGGCCACCCTCGCCGAGCACGACGCGATCCTGCTGGGCGCCGTCGGCGATCCCGGGGTGCCCTCCGGAGTGCTCGAGCGGGGGCTGCTGCTCACACTGCGCTTCGCCTTCGACCACTTCGTGAACCTCCGCCCCACCCGCCTGTTCCCGGGAGTGGACTCTCCGCTGGCCGATCCCGGCGAGATCGACCTGCTGGTGGTCCGGGAGGGCACCGAAGGGCCGTACGTCGGCAACGGCGGCTCGATGCGCACCGGCACCGAGCTGGAGGTCGCCACGGAGGTGTCCCTGAACACCGCCGTGGGCGTCGAGCGCGTGGTCCGCTACGCCTTCGAGCAGGCGCGCTCCCGCCGCGGTCACCTCACCCTCGTCCACAAGCACAACGTGATGGTCCACGCCGGCGGCCTCTGGAGCCGCATCGTGGCCGAGGTGGGGGAGGAGTTCCCCGAGGTCGAGGTCGCCTACTCGCACGTCGACGCCGCCATGATCCACCTGGTCACCGACCCCGCCCGCTTCGACGTGATCGTCACCGACAACCTTTTCGGTGACATCGTCACCGACCTCACCGCGGCCGTGGGCGGCGGGATCGGCCTGGCCGCGAGCGGCAACGTGAACCCCACCGGCGCGTTCCCCTCGATGTTCGAGCCCGTCCACGGCTCGGCCCCCGACATCGCGGGTCAGGACCTGGCCGACCCCACCGCCACCGTGCTCTCGGTCGCCCTGATGCTCGACCACCTGGGACATCCCGGTCCTGCCGAGATCGTCCGCCGGGCGGTCGCCGAGGACCTCGCCGGCCGCGCCGGGGCCGGCCCCCGCGGCACCGTCGCCATCGGCGACGCCCTGGTCGCCGCGATCACCGCGCTCGGCGCCCGACCCCAGCACTGACCCCGCCCCGACCACTGCCCAGGAGGACCCTGATGAGCGTGCTCACCTTCCCTGCTACCACGACGACCCGTCGCGTCGCCGACGACGAGCGCGCCCGCATCCTCGCCGACCCCGGCTTCGGCACCCATTTCACCGATTTCATGGCCCACGCCCGCTGGACCGCGGAGGACGGCTGGGGACCCGGCGAGCTGATCCCCTACGGCCCCCTGCAGCTCTCCCCGGCAGCCGCCGTGCTGCACTACGGCCAGGAGGTCTTCGAGGGGATGAAGGCGTTCCGCCACGCCGACGGCTCGGTGTGGACCTTCCGGCCCGAGCAGAACGCCCGCCGGATGCAGCGCTCCGCTCACCGCATGGCGCTGCCGGAGCTGCCCGAGGACGTCTTCCTCGCCTCGGTGCAGGAGCTGGTGGCGGCCGACGAGCCGTGGGTCCCTGCAGCGGACGGCGAGCAGTCGCTGTACCTGCGACCCTTCATGTTCGCCTCCGAGGCAGGCCTCGGCGTCCGCTCCGGCGCCGTGGTCGACTACTACGTCATCGCCTCCCCGTCCGGCGCCTACTTCCCGCGCGGCGTGCAGCCGCTGGTGGTCTGGGTCTCCGAGGAGCACTCCCGTGCGGGCGCCGGCGGCACCGGCGCCGCCAAGACCGGCGGCAACTACGCCTCCTCCCTGCTCGCGAAGCAGGAGGCCGCGGCCCGCGGCGCGGACGAGGTGATGTTCCTGGACTCCCAGACCCGCTCCCGCATCGACGAGCTCTCCGGCATGAACGTCTTCGCGATCACCCGCGACGGCCGCATCCTCACCCCGGAGCTGTCCGGCTCCATCCTCGAGGGCGTCACCCGGGACTCGATCCTGCAGCTCGCCCGCGATCGAGGTCTCGAGGCGAGCGAGCAGATCCTGCTCATCGACGACGTCCTCGAGCAGATTCGCAGCGGGGAGATCACCGAGCTGTTCGCCGCCGGCACCGCCGCCGTGATCAACCCGATCGGCGAGCTGGTCACCACGCAGGGTCGCTGGACCATCGGGGACGGCGGCTCCGGTGAGGCCACCCTCGCCCTGCGCGAGGAACTCACCGGCATCCAGTACGGCCGCCTCGAGGACCGGTACGGCTGGATGCAGCGGCTGGTCTGAGTGCGAGCTAGGCTGTGAGCATGACCACTCTCGTGCTCACCGCCATCGGCGATGACCGGCCCGGCCTCGTCTCCGCCCTCTCCGCCGCGATCGACGATTACGAGGGCAGCTGGGTGGACAGCTCCCTGGCCCTGCTGGCCGGCAAGTTCGCCGGGATCGTCCTGGTCGAGGTCGCCGAGGAGCACGCCCCGGCGCTCACCGAGGCGGTCTCCGCACTGTCCGAGCAGGTGGGGCTGCGCGTCGACGTCACCCCGGCCGGAGCACCCGCGGCCCCGACCGGCGCGCAGGCCGCTGCGACGGGGGCCAGGACCGCCGCCGACGGCGAGACCCTGCAGCTGCACCTGCTGGGACAGGACCGCACCGGCATGGTCCGCGAGGTCGCCTCCGCCCTCGCCTCCGCAGGCGCCACCATCGACGACCTGCGCAGCTGGACCCGCGATGCGCCCGAGGGCGGGGGCGTGCTCTTCGAGGCCGAGGCCTCGGTGCGGCTGGCCGACGGCGAGGACGCCGCCGCGGTGCGCGAAGCGCTCGAGCGGATCGCCGCCGAGCTCATGGTCGACCTCGACCTCGCGGACATCGGCTGACAGCAGGCCGCCACCGGCTCCTGCGGCGGACGGCGATCTCTCACCCCGCCGGCGGGAACCCAATTAACGCAACGGCAGTTTTGCGCATTACATTCCGGTGACGACCTCGGGAGGATTCCCCGTCGATAATCCAGCGGGCCCCACGGAGAATTCCGGAAAAGCCTGATTCCGTGACTTTCGTCCCGTACTCTGGGCCCTGGTCCCGAGATGCTGGCGCTGTCCCGATCCTCACCGGGGAACGTGGAGCCCCGCGCCGTGTCGTGCGTCCGGGGCCGACGTGTCCCCTCGCACGTGGAGAGCAGCCGATGACATCCCACGCCCCGCCCCCGCCCTCCTCCTCCGCAGCGGCGAACCCCGCTGCCGAGAGCGTTCCTGCCGGCGCCTGGCGCGCCCTGGTGCTGGCCACCCTGGGTTTCGGCGTCACCTTCTGGGCCTGGGCGCTGCTGAGCCCCCTGGGGCCGGTCTACGTCTCCCAGGGCCTGGCCGCCGACGCCTCGCTGATCGTCGCGATCCCCGTGCTGGTCGGCTCCCTGGGTCGCATCCCGATCGGCGCCCTCGCGGACCGATTCGGCGGGCGGATGATGTTTCCGCTGATCGCCCTGGTGACCGTGGTCCCGGTGCTCTTCCTCGGTCTCGTGGGCCAGTACACCTACTCCACCCTGCTGATCGGCGGATTCTTCCTGGGCATCGCCGGCACGAGTTTCGCCATCGGTGTCCCGTACGTGAATTCGTGGTTCCCGCCTGCTAAGCGGGGCATGGCGACGGGCCTGTACGGCGTGGGCATGGGCGGCACCGCGATCAGCGCCTTCACCACGGTGCCGCTGGCGAGCAGCATCGGGAGCTCCGTTCCGTTCATCCTCACCGCCGTGGTGCTGGTCGTCTACGCGATCCTGTGCTGGTTCCTGATGCGCAACGCTCCGGGCTGGACCCCGTCGAAGCGCAACATCATCCAGCAGTCCATGGCCGTGATGGCGCTGAAGGTCACCTGGCAGGCCTGCTACCTCTACGCCCTCTCCTTCGGCGGCTACGTCGCGTTCTCGGTGTTCCTGCCCACGATGCTGCAGAACTGGTACGGGCTCGAGGCGACCGACGCCTCCTTCCGCATGGCCGGCTTCGTGATCGTCGCCGTGATCATGCGTCCCCTCGGCGGCACCCTCGCGGACCGCATCGGCGCCTCCACCACCCTGCTGGCGTCCTACGGCGCGGTGGCACTGGCCGCTCTGGTGCTGGTCTTCCAGCCCGAGCTGATGCCGATCGGCACGGTCGTGTTCATCGTCATGGCAGCGGGCCTGGGCCTCGGTTCCGGGGCCGTGTTCGCCCTGGTGGCCCAGACCAGCGAGCCCTCCGTGGTCGGCTCCGTCACCGGATTCGTCGGCGCCGCCGGCGGCCTCGGCGGCTTCGTCCCCCCGCTGGTGATGGCCGCGGTCTACGCCGCCAGCGGCACCTACTCCATCGGGGTAGCCGCACTGCTGCTGGCCACCCTCGGCGCGATCGTCGTCACCGTGTTCGTCGCCCGCGGCTCCCGAGCCGCCGCCGGCTAGGGCTCGCGCCCCACCCGTCGTCACGCATCACCTGCAGGAGGAGCTCCCCATGACCATCCAGGACCACCAGGACACCCAGTCCCCATCGGACGCCGCGCGCCCGGCACCGGGGGCGGCCGCCGGGATCGACTCCCCGCTGTTCGACGCACTGATCGGGGCGCGGAAGATGTTCAGCCGCTCCGAGAAGATCTCCGAGGACAACCGTGAGACCCACCGCGTGGGCGGGCGCAGCGGCGACTCCTTCTACCGGGAGCGGTGGAGCCACGACAAGGTGGTCCGCTCCACCCATGGCGTGAACTGCACGGGCTCCTGCTCCTGGAAGGTCTACGTCAAGGACGGCGTGATCACCTGGGAGTCCCAGGAGACCGACTACCCCTCCACCGGCCCGGACAAGCCCGAGTACGAGCCCCGCGGCTGCCCCCGCGGCGCCTCCTTCTCCTGGTACACCTACTCGCCCACCCGGGTGCGCTTCCCCTATGTGCGCTCGGCGCTGCTGAGCATGTACCGCGAGGAGAAGGCCAAGGCCCCCGGGCACGACCCGGTCGAGGCGTGGAAGGCGATCGTCTCCGACCCCGAGAAGGCCCGCCGCTACAAGCAGGCCCGCGGCAAGGGCGGCCTGGTGCGTGCCTCCTGGGACGAGGCGATCGAGATGGTCTCCGCCGCCTACGTGCACACCGTCAAGGAGTACGGCCCCGACCGCGCCACCGGGTTCTCCCCGATCCCGGCGATGAGCCAGGTCTCCTTCTCCTCCGGAGCCCGCTTCCACCAGCTCATCGGCGGCTCCATGCTCTCCTTCTACGACTGGTACGCGGACCTCCCGCCCGCTTCCCCGCAGGTGTTCGGCGATCAGACCGATGTGCCCGAGTCCGGGGACTGGTGGGATGCCGCCTACCTGATCATGTGGGGCTCGAACGTGCCGCTGACCCGCACACCGGACGCCCACTGGATGGCTGAGGCCCGCTACCGCGGGCAGAAGGTCATCTCCGTCGCCCCCGACTACGCCGAGTCCGTCAAGTTCGCCGATGAATGGCTCGCCCCCCACCCCGGCACCGATGCCGCGCTCGCCATGGCGATGGGCCACACCATCCTTCGCGAGTTCTACGTCGAGGAGCAGACCCCCTACTTCGAGGCCTACTCCAAGCAGTACACCGACCTGCCCTTCCTGGTGCAGCTCGAGCAGCGCGAGGACGGCTCCCTCGTGCCCGGCAAGTTCCTCGTGGCCAGCGACGCCGGTGAGCAGCGCACCGCCGAGGCCGCCACCGAGCACGCCGACTTCAAGCCGATGATGTTCGATGCCGCGACCTCCGCGCCCGTGGTGCCCAACGGCACCCTCGGCCACCGCTTCTCGGAGGACGGCGTGGGCCGCTGGAACCTCGAGCTGGGGGACATCGACCCGGCCCTGAGCCTGCTCGGCCACCACGAGGACGTCGCCGAGGTGCTCATGCCCCGCTTCGACACGGCTGGGCAGGGCGGCCGCGGCGACGTGGCCCGCGGCGTGCCCGTGCGCCGGATCGACGGCCGGATCGTCACCACCGTGTTCGACCTGCTGCTGGCCGAGTACGGAGTGGGCCGCGAGGGCCTGCCCGGGCAGTGGGCGCAGGGGCTGGACGACGCCGACGCCCTGTACACGCCCGCCTGGCAGGAGGGCATCACCGGAGTGCCCGGCGTGGCCGCGGCCCGGATCGCCCGCGAGTTCGCACAGAACGCGATCGACTCCGGTGGCCGCTCCATGATCATCATGGGCGCCGGCACCAACCACTGGTTCCACTCCGACACCATCTACCGCTCCTTCCTGACGCTGACGAACCTGTGCGGCACCCAGGGCGTCAACGGCGGCGGCTGGGCACACTACGTCGGCCAGGAGAAGGTGCGCCCGATCACCGGCTGGATGCACCTGGCCAACGCCCTGGACTGGTCCCGCCCGCCGCGGCAGATGACCCAGACCACCTACTGGTACATGCACACCGACCAGTGGCGCTACGACCGCTTCGGCGCCGACACCCTCGCCGCCACCACCGGCGCGGGACGCTTCGCGAATACCACCACCGCTGACGCGGTCGCCCTCTCCCAGCGACTGGGCTGGCAGCCCTTCTTCCCACAGTTCGACATCTCCTCGCTGGACGTCGCCGACCGTGCCGCCGAGGCGGAGGAGGAGACGATCCCCTACCTCGTGGACCGCCTCAAGGACGGGTCCATCAAGTTCGCCGCCGAGGACCCGGACGCGCCGGAGAACTTCCCGCGGATCTGGTCGATCTGGCGGGCGAACACCCTGGGCTCCTCCGCCAAGGGCGACCAGTACTTCCTGCGCCACCTGCTGGGGACGGACTCCGCCGCCACCGAGGAGGAGACCCCGGAGCAGTTCCGGCCCCGCGACGTGCGCTGGCGCGAGGACGCCCCCACCGGGAAGGTGGACCTGGTCCTCACCCTCGACTTCCGGATGACCAGCCACACCCTGCACTCCGACGTGGTGCTGCCCGCCTCCACCTGGTACGAGAAGCACGACCTGTCCACCACGGACATGCACCCCTTCATCCACTCCTTCAACCCCGCGATCTCCAACCCCTGGGAGTCCCGCACTGACTGGGAGACCTGGGCCGCGATCGCGAAGAAGTTCAGCGAGCTCGCCGAGGCGCACCTGGGCACCCGCACGGACGTGGTCGCCTTCCCGCTGCAGCACGACAGCCCCGGCGCGATGGCCACCCCGCACGGCCGGGTCCGCGACTGGAAGAAGGGCGAGTGCGAGCCGATCCCCGGCCTGACCATGCCCACCCTGGTCGAGGTGGAACGGGACTACACCCAGATCTACGACAAGTTCAGCTCCATCGGGCCGCTGCTGGAGACCCAGGGGATGACCACCAAGGGCATCACCTACGACGTCACCGAGTACGTCCAGGAGCTGGGCCGCCTCAACGGTACCAAGCGGGAGGGCCCCGCCGCCGGTCGCCCCCGGATCGAGACCGACCTGCAGGCCTGCGAGTTCATCCTGGGGCTCTCCGGCACCACCAACGGGCACATGGCCACCCAGGGGTTCAAGACCCTCGAGAAGCGCACTGGCGTGCCGCTGCACGACCTCGCCGCCGAGCACGAGGGCAAACGGATCCACTTCGCGGACACCAAGGCCGCCCCCGTGCCGGTGATCACCAGCCCCGAATGGTCCGGCTCGGAGACCGGCGGCCGCCGCTACAGCCCGTTCACCATCAACGTCGAGCGCAAGAAGCCCTGGCACACCCTCACCGGCCGCCAGCACTTCTACCTCGACCACGACTGGATCCTGGAGATGGGGGAGGCGCTGCCGGTGTTCCGGCCGCCGCTGGACATGACCGCCCTGTTCGGCGAGGCCACCCCGGGGGAGAAGGACGCCGCCGGCACCGGGATCAGCGTCCGCTACCTGACCCCGCACAACAAGTGG
>DXDT01000298.1 GCA_019115335.1 Candidatus Brachybacterium merdigallinarum | reverse complement strand
GACCACGTTCTCCCCTGTGACCACCAGGTTGCCAGGCACCGTGACGTGCACGGGATTCGCGAGCGCGGCCGCTGCGGTGGGGGCCGCCGTGGCATAGGTTCCGTGCCCGATAGCGCCGTCCGGCATGTTCTGCCGGGTCACCTCCGTGCCGTTGACGTACACGACGATCCCGTCATCCGCACGAGTGGTGAGCTCGAGCGCTGCGATCTGGGTGGCGTCCTCGACGGTGAACGAGCGGCGGAAGTAGGCTGTCAGAGGCTTCGTGCCCTCGACGGTCAGCTCTGTGCCCAGGTCGCCGTGACCCCAGCCCAGCGGCGCCGTTCCGTCCGCCCAGTCCGAGTCGTCGAAGCCCGTGCTCGTCCAGTCCGCCTCAGGGACGGCGGTCTCGTAGCGGTAGGTCCACTCCCCGCCGGCTGGGATCGCGGTCACCGGGAGTGTGCCCGGATCCACCACCTCGGGCACCGCCACCGGCGAGGTCGCCGAGCGGTTCTCCGCTGCGTCCACGGCGCGTACGAAGTAGCGGCCCGGATCCTCGAGAGCGGGCAGCGAGAGCGAGACGGAGGCGGTCGTGGCGACCACCCTGTCCTCCCGCAGCACCTCGTAGGTCGCGTCGTCCACGCCCTGCCAGTTCAGCTGGACCGTTCCTTCGCTGCTGGAGGCCGTTAGGTCCTGCGGCACGGCGGGAGCGGTGGCGTCCGTCGGTGCGAAGCGTACGAAGGCGCCCGTCCACTGGTTCTGGGTGTTCTTCCCGCGTGCGTAGGTGTAGTCACCGCCCACCCAGAGTGAGCCGTCGGACGCCTCCTGGATCGCCCATGCTCCGTAACCGCTGCGCAGGCTCACCTGGGGGCTGTATTCAGGAGCGTAGGCGCCGTCCGAGGCTCGCCAGATCCCCACCTGGTCGATGTGCTCGACTCGGGTGAAGCCGGTGATGCCGGGCCACTTCCGTGCGCCCTCGTAGACGTTCTCGGAGCAGTGGCAGCCTGCGGCGACCCCGTCCTCCCCGTAGGGCGCAACGGCCTGGAAGTCCCCGCCGTTCTGGGTGATGTTGGTGCTCAGCTCCTGCATGGTGGAGCGGTCGTAGCTGAACAGCATGTGCTCGGATCCGCCGAGCCACACGCGGTCGCCGACCTCCGCTACCGCCTGCTGGTAGCCCAGGCGCCCTCCCGCAGTGTTCGAGAAGTCCACCTCCCAGGGGATGACGGTGGCGTCCTGCGCGGTGAACGCCCCTGCCCGTGGGGTCTCGTGCGTCCACTGGCTCAGCCCGAAGTAGCCCGCCGCGTAGACTTGGTCCCCGTGCTCGGAGGCGTCGACCGAGACCACCGTGCCGTCGAGCATCGGGTCCCACCCCGCACCAGGCGCGAGGGTCGCGACGTCCAGGCGGCCGATGTTTCGCCTATAGATCTCGGAGGTCACCCCGCCACCGGTGAGGTGCGTGAACCTGCCGCCCAGGTAGAGGTAATCGCCCTGGAGATCCATCGTGCGGATCTGCGGCGGCACACCGCCGGTGTAGTTGATGATGCGGGTGGTGACCGACGGATCCGCCGCGCCGGTCTCAGGGTCGAGCACGGCGAAGGCGGCGGAGGGCTGCCCGCTCGCGGTGCTGAAGGAACCGCCCACGGCGATCCTCCCGTCGGGCAGCACTTCGATGGCCTTGACCTGGTTGTTCAGGGCGGGACGGAAGGACGGGAGCCACTCTCCGGTCGCCACGTCGAAGGCCGCCAGGTAACTCTGCTCGACACGTCCGGTGCCGTTCGCGTCGCGCTGCACGTAGCGGAAGTTGCCGCCCACGTACATCACGCCGTTCGACTCCGCGAAATCGGAGACCTCGGTGTTCAGCTCGCCGCCTCCGGCCGCGCCGAGCCCGCTCACACCCCAGGGGGTGGGCAGGGGGTAGCTCTGTGCGGTGGCGACCTGTGTGCTCTCGGGCAGTCCGTCATCCGGGATCGAGGTGAAGATGTCCTGGCTCATCAGCCGGGGCCGCAGGAACACCTGGGTGAAGGGCCGCGGATAGCCGGACGTCGGGGACGATGCCCACACGTACGAGCTCGCCGAGGAGCTGCCGCGTGCGGAGGAGCCGTAGCTGAAACCGCGCGCCCAGCCCTGCGAGCTGCCCACCGTGGTGTCCACGCGCTGGTATGCGCTTCCGGAGCCGAAGCTGCCGGTGTTCCCGCCCCCTCCGCTGAGGGAGTCCATCTGCCAGGTGGAGACGCCCTGCAGGCCCGCGAACTGCCAGGACCAGTCATCACGCGGCGTCGAGTAGCGGAAGCGGACCTCCTGCCAGGAGGTGCCGTCCGTGGTCAGGGCACGGCGCAGCCGCACTCCCTCTGTCAGCTCGTCGATGGCACCGTCGTTGAGCAGCCCGTTCACGGTGTCGACGGGCAGCTGCGCGGGGGAGAACGCCGAGATGCCGGTGGGGTTCTGCGTGATGTCGGACGGGCTCAGCCGTCCTTCGTTGCTCTGTGTCCAGTGCTCTCGTCCACGGCCGATCAGCACCCAGCCGCCGCCGTCGGTGCTCTGGTCGCAGTAGAACTGCTGGGGCGCTCCGAGCTCCGGTGTGACAAGCCAGTACACCCCGTCCGTGGATGAGGGGTCGCGCTGTTTGATCTCCCAGCATGACGCTGCGGCCGTGCCCTCGCTGAGACCGTCGGGGCTGGCGTCGGAGGCGGCCGTGGTGCCCAGCGAGGCCGGGACCATCGCGGCCGGGCGAGGCGGAGAGTCCTCGGCGTCGAGGGCGTCCGTGCCCGGCGCGGCGACTGCCGCGAGGGGCATCATGGTCGCGAGCGCGACCAGAAGCCCCGGCAGGGAGCGGCCGACGAGGGACATCAGCGAGGGACGTGGAGCAGGGGCAGGAGTCGTGGTGGACATTGCTTCTCCGATGGTCAGCAGGCCGGGTCGTCGGGGAACGTGCGGCCGACGATCCGCCAGTCGACGGAGTCGGAGCGCTCGAGGACGAAGATGTTCCAGGCGCGGGCCGACTCCGGAGAGGTCTCGATGACCTGCCCGTCGGCCCGCTGGGTGACGAGCGCTGAGGAGTCCACGCACACGCGGACCGTGGCGACCTCCCCATCGCTCGTGGTCGAATGCTCGAGCACCTCGACCTCGCCGAAGGAATAGTCGCCGGTGCGAGTCCACCCCTCTGTCTCGAACTCGAGTCGTTCCGCCTCCAGCTCGCTGAGGAAGGCACGGGTGGCGACGTCGGACAGCTCGCCCACGACGTCGGAGGGCTCCTCGGGGGAGATCTCCGCGGTCTCCTCGAGCACTGCGAGCAGTATCGGCGAGGTCTCCGCCTCGACCTCCTCCAGGCCCGACGCGGAGGGCGACGGGGCAGAGGGGGAGACGGGCACGGTGACCGGGTCCGTGGGGTCGCCCGCCGGCCCGTCGGACGGGTCGGCGGGCGCTGCCGTGCCGCTCGCCGGCGGCGGTGTGTGAGTGCTGGTGGGGACCGACGGATCGAAGGCCGAGGTCCCGGGGCCCTCGTTCTCGGGCGGGCCGCCAGCGAGCACCACCGCAGTGACGATCGTGGCAATCGCGAGCAGGCCCAGCAACACCATCAGCCCGCGGCGGCGCACGGTCATACCCCTCGCCCCCGCTTGTTCAGGGCGGCGATCGTGGTCTGCGGAGAGATCAGGCGGGTCATGGTCAGCATCGCGAGCCACGCTCGGGGCTCGAGCGGTCGATGGGTCAGCGTGCGACGGGTCCACGTGCGCGCCGACTCCTGCTCACCGGCCGCCGCATAGGCGAAGGCGACCTGGCCGCACATGCGCCCGGCATTGCGGCTGTCCACGAGCAGCTCGGGATGCTTGGTGACCAGGTAGCTCAGCCCCTCGGCCATCCGCT
>DXDT01000297.1 GCA_019115335.1 Candidatus Brachybacterium merdigallinarum | reverse complement strand
ATGATCTCTTTAGCCATAGGGATCCGTGCCTCAGTTCTCGATGATCGCGAGGATGTCGCGGGCACCGAGGACGAGGAACTCGTCATCGCCGTACTTCAGCTCGGTGCCGCCGTACTTGGAGAAGACGACCTTGTCGCCGACCTTGACGTCCATGGGCACGCGCTCGCCCTTGTCGTCGAAACGACCGGCGCCGACGGCGACGACCTCGCCCTCCTGGGGCTTCTCCTTCGCGGTGTCCGGGATGACCAGGCCGGAGGCGGTGGTCTGCTCGGCTTCGAGCGGCTTGACGACGACGCGATCCTCGAGGGGCTTGATGGAGACCGACATGCGGTTCTCACTCCTTCATGAAGAGATGACTCGGTATGAGTTCTGGGTCCACGGGGACTCCGGGTCCGATCGTCGTCGCGGTGCCGACCGGGGAGGATCCCCACTGGCAGTCTCTGGCACTCTCGGCCATCGACTGCCAACGGGGACCACTCTAGGCCCGTGCTGGCACTCACGCAACACGAGTGCTAAGCGGTGGGCGGAACCCGCTCGGGCCAGCGTCGGTCGGCGGTGTCGGTCGGCGATGTCGGGTGGCGGTCAGCGCCCGGCGTGCTCCTGGATGGCGCGGATCTCGGCGGGGCCGAAGTCGTAGACGGGCACGGTGGGATCGGCGAGCGGGTCCCCGGCGTTGGGGAACACCGAGGTGAACACGCGCGGGGCTGCGTCATGGGCGGGGTCGGCGGTGCCGGCGAGCTCGATGATGCTCGCTCCGGACAGCGCCAGGGACCCCTCCCGCTCCCCGGCGGTGATCGGGTCGACCACGTTGGTGATGCCGGGGGCGACGTGGACGGGGACGGCGCCGATCCGGGAGGTCATCTCGTGGTGGTAGTGGCCGGCCAGGACGATCCGCACATCGGTGTCTTCGAGCACGCCCGCGAGCACCTCGAGCTCGTCCAGGTCCAGGCTCTGCAGCATGGCGGTCGCCGCGACCAGGGGCGGGTGGTGGATCGCGAGGACCGTGCCACGATCCCCGGCCGCCGGGGTCGCCAGCACGTCGCGCAGCCACTGGATCTGCTCGGCCTCCAGGTGGCCGTAGCCCGCGCCGGGCACGTTCAAGTCGAGCACTACGATGCGGCCGCCGCCGGGGAGGTCGAGGACGTGGTCCTGCACCGTGGTGCCGCGCGCGCCCATGCAGCGCACCTCGGCGTAGTGGGCGGAGACGTCGTGGTTGCCCATCACCACGGCGAGCTGCGCCCCGAGCTGCTCCGCGAAGGGGTCGAGGATGGCGTGGAGCTTCTGGTAGCTCCCCGCGGTGGCGTCCTCGGAGGCATCGCCGGTGAGGACCACGGCATCGATGTCCCGCAGGGCCGTGAAGCGGGCCAGCAGCCCGTTCAGCGCAGCGGTGGTGTCGATCCGGCCGTAGTGGCGGGAGTCGTCGTCGCCGTAGAGGTGGGTGTCGGTCAGGTGCAGGATGCGCATGAGGTCACCGTAACGAGCACGGGTGACCAGCAGGTGACGAGCGTTCCCGTCCCGAGCCTCCGTATCCCGAGCCGCCGTGTCCCGATCCTCCTCAGCCCAGCGCCCCGGTCCATTCGCTCGCGCCGTCGCTGAAGTGCTGATGCTTCCAGATCGGCACGCGCTGCTTGACGGTGTCGACCAGCTCGTCGCAGGCGGCGAAGGCCTGTTTGCGGTGCGGAGCGGCGACGGCGCACACCAAGGCGCTGTCCCCGATCTCGAGCGGGCCGTAGCGGTGCGCGACCGCGATCAGGGTGTCGGGATAGCGCTCGGCAATCTCCAGGGCGACGTCTCCGATCGCCGCGCCCGCGGTGGGGTGGGCGGAGTACTCCAGGCGCTCGACCCCGCGGCCGTCGTCGTGGTCGCGCACCACGCCGTCGAAGGTGACGATCGCGCCGCAGCGCGGATCGGTGACCGCGTCGATCATCGCGGCCACGGTGATCTCCTCCTGCCCCACCTCGGCCAGGCACGCGCGCTGGGCGGCAGGCCCCATGGCGGGGTCCCCGGAGATCCGCAGCTGGGCGGGGTCGATGCCGAACGGGGTCGCACCGCGAGTGGGATCGGGCTGCTCGGTCATTCGTGTCCTCCGCCGTCGCGCTGCTGGAGCAGGTGGTCCAGGATCGGGTCGAGCACAGCGATGCCGTCCTTCACCCCGCCGCGGGAGCCGGGCAGGTTCACCACGAAGCTGCGCCCGGCCATGCCGGCCAGGCCTCGGCTGAGCAGGGCGGCGGGGGCCTTCCCCGCGCCCAGCCGGCGCACCTCCTCGAGCACGCCGGGCATGGGGCGCCCGATGTAGGGGGCAGTCTGCTCCGGGGTGACGTCGGTGGGGCTGATGCCGGTGCCGCCGGAGGTGATGACCACGTCGATGCCGTCGGCGATCGCGGCGGCGAGCGCGCGGCCCACCTCGGGGCCGTCGGCGACGATCTGCTTCTCCACGGGCGCCAGCCCGCGCCCGCACAGCCATCGCTCGAGCAGCGGTCCGGTGCGGTCCTCGTAGGTGCCGTCGGCCGCGCGGGTGGAGGCGATGAGCACCAGGGCGCTGCCGTGCAGCAGCGGCGGCGCATCCGGGTCCTCGCGCACGGTGCAGTCCGCGTCGGTGCGACGGGCCGACATCTCCTTCATGACTCCCCCTGCCATGACTCCCCCTGCCCTGTCGCCCCCTGCCGAGACTCCTCCGACGCCGCCCGGGTCCAGTCCCCGCTCTTGCCCCCGGACTTGGCGAGCACCTGGATGCTCTCGATGGTCGCGAGGTGGTCGACGGCCTTGATCATGTCGTACACGGTCAGCGCCGCGACGCTCGCAGCGGTCAGGGCCTCCATCTCCACGCCCGTGACGCCCTTGGTGCGCACCCGCGCGGTGATCTCGACAGCGTCCTGCATCGGCGAGAGGTCGATCTCGACCCCGGACAGCGGCAGCGGGTGGCACAGCGGGATCAGGTCGCTGGTGCGCTTGGTGGCCATGATCCCGGCGATGCGGGCGACGGGCAGGGCCTCCCCCTTGGGCAGGTCACCGCTGGCGATGCGGGCGACGACGTCGGGGCGGGTGCGCAGGATCGCTCGGGCTGTGGCCTCGCGGGAGGTGACGGCCTTGTCGGTGACGTCGACCATGTGGGCGGAGCCGTCCTCGCGCACGTGGCTGAGGGGGATGTCGCTCATGAGTCTCCTTCGGGGAGCAGGATCGTCTCCAGCAGGTCGCCGTCGTGGATCGATGCCACGCCGACCGGGACGATCACCAGGGCGTTCGCGGCGGCTAGACCGCCGATGAGGTGGGAGGAGGGGCCTCCGGCCAGCCGCACCCGCCCCGAAGGCAGCACCCGGGCACGACGGTACTGCGCAAGAGCGGGCGGCGAGGGCTCGGCCTGTTCGAGGGCCAGCGGCAGTCGCAGCCGCATCCGTTCCGGGGCGCGCAGGGCGGGCCGCGCGATCAGCTCGCAGCTCAGCAGAGCGGAGACGGGATTGCCGGGGAAGGCGAGCCAGGGCACGCGCCGTCCCGGCTGCCCGGCGTCGCGCGCGCCGACATCGCGCACCGGCGGCAGATCGAGGGTGCCGAGCCCCTGCGGTCCCCCGGGCTGCATCGCGACCTTGTCGAAGGTCATGGTCACGGTGGGGTCCGCGGCGGCCTGGCGGACCACCTCGAAGGCGCCCTCGCTGACCCCGCCGCTGGTGATGATCAGCTCGGCCTCGCGCGCCTCGACCACGGTGCACAGGGTCTCGAGCAGGGCGGCGGCGTCATCGGGGACGGTGCCGGTGTGCACCACCTCGGCACCGGCCGCGCGGAGGGCCGCGGCGAGCCCGGGCCCGTTCGCATCCGGGGTGCCGCCCGCCACCATCTCCGCGACCGTCGCGGCGACCTCGCTGCCGGTGGAGAGCACGACGGTCCGGGGCCGGGTGAGCACGTCGACCTCAGCGACCCCGCAGGCGGCGAGGTGCGCGATCCTCGCCGGGGTGAGGATCTGGTCCCGGCGCAGCACCGTGTCGTCGCGGCGGGTGTCGGATCCGCGGCGGCGCACGAACCGACCCGGGGTGGGATCCGTGGGGTGCAGGGTGATGGTGGTGGCGCCCGACGGGAGCCGGTCGAAGCTGCCGGGGGCGGACTGCTCGACAGGGACGACGAGGTCGGCCCCGGCGGGGATCGGGGCACCGGTCATGATGGGCCGGGCCGTGCCGGGGGTGAGGTGCCCGGGCGCATCCCCGGCCGCGATCGTCGGCCCCAGCGGCAGCGTGGTCTGCTGGCCTCCCCCGTCCCGTCCCGCCCCGTCCTCGTACGCGCCGCCGAGGTCCGTCGCGGCGACGGCGAAGCCGTCCATCTGGGAGTTGTCGTGACCGGGCACGTCGATCCGGGCGCGGACGTCGGAGGCGGCGCAGCGTCCCGCCGCGGCACCGTCCAGGGGGATCAGCTCCACCACGCGCACGGCATCCAGCAGCGCGAGGGCGTCGGCGACGTGCTCGACCAGCGGGATGCGCTCCGCCCCGGGTCCTGCCCCTGCGCCTGTGGTCGCTGCCACCTGTGCCTCCTGTCGCGGCCTTCCGTCGAGCCCGTCCCTGCAGTATCTCCCGCCAGCTCCGATCTTCCTCCAGTATCGCGGCTCCGACAGCCCCGGGGGGCCCTACCACCTCCTCCGATGGCGGAGCAGGACCCGGGTCATCGTGAGGGGGCCTATCCTGGAGGGACGCTCGTTCCCGCCGGGAGGAGGAAGCCACCATGAGCCGCCGGATCGCTCTGGGCATGCCCAAGCCGCGCGCCACCGACCCGACCCGGGTGGACCTCCCGGACACCTCGGACCGCCCCGACACCCCCGCGCTGCGGGACCGCTACGCCCGGGAGGCGACCGACCTGCGGGTCTCGATCACCGACTTCTGCAATCTGCGCTGCACCTACTGCATGCCGGCCTCGGGCCTGACGTTCCTGCCGAAGGAGCAGACGCTCACGGCCGAGGAGATCGTGCGGATGGTACGGATCGGCGTGGAGCTACTGGGCATCGAGCAGGTGCGCTTCACCGGTGGGGAGCCGCTGACCCGCCCGGATCTGGCGGAGATCATCGCCGGGGTCGCCGCGCTGGAGCCGCGCCCGGACATCTCCCTGACCACGAACGCGATCGGGCTCGACCAGCGGGCCGCCTCCCTGCAGGAGGCAGGGCTGGACCGTATCAACGTGTCGCTGGATTCGGTGGTCTCGGAGACCTTCGAGTGCATGAGCCGCCGCCCGCTGCTGCACCGCGTGCTCGCCGGGATCGAGGGCGCCCGGGAGGCGGGCCTGGATCCGATCAAGATCAATGCCGTACTGCTGCCGGGCGTGAACGACCACGAGCTGCCCGATCTGCTGGACTGGTGCCTGACCCGTGACCTGCAGCTGCGCGTGATCGAGCAGATGCCGCTGGATGCCGACCACATCTGGGATCGCACCAAGATGCTCACCGCGGCGGACATGCACGCCCTGCTCGCCGACCGCTTCACCCTGCGCCCGGTGGACGAGGACCGCAACGGCGCTCCGGCCGAGCTGTTCGAGGTCACCGAGATCGCCACCGGCGCGCACCGCGGCCGGGTGGGCATCATCGCCTCGGTGACCCGCCCGTTCTGCGCGGACTGCCGACGCACCCGTCTGACCGCCGAGGGCAGTGTGCGCACCTGTCTGTTCTCCCGGGAGGAGACCGATCTGCGCTCCGCCCTCCGTGCCGGTGCCGATGACGAGCAGATCGCCGACATGTGGCGGGCCGCCCAGTGGGGCAAGAAGCCCGGCCACGGCATGGATCGCGCCGACTTCGTCCAGCCCGACCGCCCGATGAGCGCCATCGGCGGCTGACTCACCACCCCAGCCATCACCCCACCGCAGGCACGATTCCCACCGCAGGAGCCATCCCCATCTCAGGAGGTCCCCGATGAATCCCACCGCAGCCACGACCCCGGGCGCGTCCATGACCCCGGCGGCACCCACGACCCAGCCGGCCCCCGCGATCGAGGTGCACCTGTTCGCCGCGGCCGCCGCCGAGTACGGCAGCGACCGTGCCTCGCTGCGCGCCACCACCGTGGGCGCCGCGATCCAGCGGCTGCAGGAGGGCGCCTCCGCGGAGGCGCGGCAGGTGATCGGACGCTCGAGCGTCCTGCTCAATTCGATCGCCTGCACGGACCTGGATCGGGAGCTGACCGACGGCGACCGGCTGGACGTCCTCCCTCCCTTCGCCGGGGGCTGAGGGAGAGCCCGGATCCTGCTCAGCAGCCCGTCATCCCGTCAGCAGAGGCCCTGATACCCCCCGCACAGGGACCGCACGGTGATCCCGCGTTCGGCGAGGATCCGCTGCGCACTGCCGGAGCGGGACCCCGCGGCGCAGTACAGCACCGCGCCGTCCAGCTCGGGACCGGCCTCGGCGAGCAGCCTGGCCATCGGCACGTGCTCGGCGCCCGCGACCATCCCCTCCGCGACCTCCCGGTCCTCCCGGATGTCGATCACGCGGACCCCCTCGGCGAGCAGTGCGGACAGGTCCTGCCCCGTCACCTCCTGACCAGCTGGGCACGTGGGTCCCGGCAGCCCGCAGGTGATCCGCAGGTCCTCGAGCTCGGTCACGGGCTCCCTCTGCGGGTCGCGGGCGAGGGGGAGCTGGTCCCAGCGGGCGGTGAGGGCGTCGTAGAGGGCGAGCCGCCCGTGCAGCACCTCCCCCATCCCGGCGAGGACCTTCACCGCCTCCATCGCCATGGTCGAGC
>DXDT01000296.1 GCA_019115335.1 Candidatus Brachybacterium merdigallinarum | reverse complement strand
TTCCTCGGCAGCGCCGTGGTCTCCTGGTGGCCGTACCTCTTCCGGGATCCCACGGATCTCGAGTCGCAGGTGCTCTCCGATCCGACGCGGCCGATGATGGTGCCCTTCCTGGTCCTGGCGATCGGCATCGCGGCGAGCGTCCTCACCCGCAGCATGGACCGCCGCAAGCACGAGCTCACCAAGGCCCTCGAGAACGAGGGCTCACAGCACCGGATGCTCCGCACCGTGGTGGAGACGGCCGAGGTGGGAATCCTGGTCGTGAACCGGGACGGCCACGACGTGCTGATGAACCAGACCCAGCGGCGCACGCA
Source organism: Candidatus Brachybacterium merdigallinarum (assembly GCA_019115335.1). Classification (GTDB taxonomy): domain Bacteria; phylum Actinomycetota; class Actinomycetes; order Actinomycetales; family Dermabacteraceae; genus Brachybacterium; species Brachybacterium merdigallinarum. The sequence continues at coordinate 6,259 of DXDT01000296.1, read as the reverse complement.
CCTGGTGGGGCTGCCCCCGGGCATGGAGGACGGCGGCGAGCAGGATCTGCTCCTCGTCGGCGCCGACGGCTCCACACCGATCCCCGCCGAGGAGCGTCCGGTGCGCCGCGCGCTGCGGGGCGAGACGTACCAGGGAGAGCTCGTCTCGAGCGGGCTGCCGGGCAGTCGCCGCCACTACTCCGTCGCGGCCAGCCCGATGCGCGAGGAGGACGGCACCTTCGACGGGACCGTCGTGGTCTTCCAGGACGTCACCGACCTGGTCGAGGCGGTCGCGGCGCGGGAGCGCTTCGTCGCGGAGATCTCTCATGAGCTCCGCACCCCGTTGACCTCGATCATCGGCAATCTCGACCTCGCCAGGGACGAGGAGCCGGACCCTCCGCTGAGAAACTATCTCGCCACCGCACTGCGCAATGCCGAACGCCTGCAGACCCTGGTGACGGGACTGCTGGACGCGCACTCGACGGCAACGTCGATCGCCGTCCGCGACGTCGAGCTGGTGCAGCTCGTGCGCCACGGCCTCGATTCCGCCTCCGCGCCGGCACGGTCCGCCGGCGTGACGCTGGCGGCCGATCTGCCGGAGCGGCTCGAGCTGCGGGCCGACCCGGTCCGGCTCTCCCAGGTGCTCGACAACCTGCTCTCGAACGCCGTGAAGTACACGCCGCGCGACGGCCGCGTGCAGGTCTCGCTGCGCCCGGCGCCGGATACGGAGGGCTGGGCCCTGCTGACGGTGCAGGACACGGGCATCGGGATGAGCGAGGACGAGATCGCCCAGCTGTTCACGAGCTTCTACCGCACCGAGCAGGTGCGCCGCGCCGCGATCCCCGGGACCGGACTGGGGCTGGCGATCACGCAATCGCTCGTGCGCGCGCACGGCGGCGAGATCGAGGTGACCTCGACACCGGGTGAAGGTTCGACATTCACGGTGCGGCTCCCGGTGGACGGCCCGCAGCAGTCCTGACAGCGCCGAGCGGCGCCTCTGGGCGCGGACGAACTCCCTGGCGCTGCCCGCGCCCCGCCCGTACGGCGGGCCTGACCGCTGCCGCTCGGCGACAAGGCTCCCCGTGTCATCCCTGCTCCGACTGTCCGCCCGCGACCGTACGGTCGGACGCTCTCGGCCTCGGCTGCCGAGCACCGGGACACCGCAGGTCAGCGGCGGGCGGCGAGCGGCGGACCTCCGCGCCGGTCCGCCGGCCGTGGCCGGCGCCGCCGCACGGTTCCTAGGCTGTGTCCAGCACCACCAGATCCGTCTCGCACCCCGCCGCACAGCGCGCCGGGGCGGGGCCCCGCCCCGATCATCGGCGCGGCGTGGTGGAAGCGACTGCTGAGAAGGGAGCATCCCGTGACCACCTCTCGACCCTCAGGGGAGCCCTCCATCGCCGATCTCGTGGACCGATTGTCGGAGCAGACCGCACGCCACGGCCCGCACCGTCGCGCTCTCCGGGCAGGTGGCCCTCTACTCAGAGGCCGCGGCGCCGACGATGCCCTCCGAGGCGGCGCAGCTCGCGGTGGCCGGCTTCGCCCTGGACGACAACGCCACCACCCGCGAGCGGCTGCTCGCGCAAACCTCCGCGCCTCTGCCACGCCGGCTCCTCACCCCGGTGGGACCGGGCGCGGTCTCCGCCACCGGGGATTTGCTGGCGGTGGGCGGCGCCGGCGGGGTGATCCAGCTCGTCACAGGTAGCACGGGCGCACTGCGCGACGCGTTCCGGGCCCGGTCTCGAACGTCTACGCGCTCAGCCTCGTCGACACCGGCGAGCGGACCCTCCTCGCGGTCTCCGGCGAGGATGCGGACAGTGCCGACGGCACGGCCGACGGGTGCCTGTGGGACGTGGGCGGGGCTCCGCGCCAGCTGGGATGCGTGACGTTGCCGGCGAAGTCGGATTCCGCGCTGGTCCGCGAGGACGGCGGTGCGCTGTTCGGGACGGAGGACGGCACCATCCAGCGCCTCGCCCTCGAGGGGGACGCGACGACCGTGCTGAGTCCGGTGCCGGGCCCGGTCGCCGCCGCGGATCCCGCTGCCGACGGCGATGCGGGCACGACCGCCGCACCGACCCCGTCCGGGGTGCGAGGACTGGACACCGCTGGCGGGCTGACGGTGGCCGCCGGCTACGACGGCTCGCTCGGCGTGCTCGTCGACCCCCTGGGCGAGGCACGATTCCCGCAGGTGCTGCAGCTGCCGGGGATGCTGTCCGTGCGGCTCTCGGCGGACGGCTCGCGCTGCGCCGCCAGCACCCGGGAGAACAGTCTGGTGCTCGGCGAGATCACCGAGGGGGAGGCGCAGGAGCCCACCGCCTCCGTCTCCTTCAGCTCCTGGGTGAACGAGACCGTCTTGCTGCCCGATGGGCGAGTCGCCGCCGTCAGCTCCGACCAGACCCTGCGGCTGATCAAGCCGGACCGCACCGAGGATCATCGCCAGGACTACGCGGCGCTCCCCAGCTCCGCTCCGTATGCTGATTCCATGGCACCCAGTAGGAAACTAGAACAGCACATTGCCGTATTCGGCGCGTCCGGCAGCGGGAAGACGGTGCTGCTCTCCTCCTTCTACGGCGGCACACAGGATCCGGCGTACATCCGCGACCATGAGCTGAACGTGGTCGCGGAGGACACCGGGGAGGGGCATCGCCTGCTGCAGAACTACTACCGGATGCGCAGCTCCGCCGAGGTGCCCAGCGCGAACCGGTTCAAGGCCACCTCCTACGCCTTCTCGGTGAAGCTGAAGAAGGGCACGGCCTCGAAGGAGAAGGCGCCCTTCAACGCGCTGCGGCTGGTGTGGCACGACTACCCGGGCGAGTGGTTCGAGCAGGGGCCGAGCAGTGCGGCGGAGGCGGGCCGGCGCGTGGAGACCTTCCGCTCCCTGCTCACCTCGGACATCGCCCTGCTGCTGGTGGACGGGCAGAAGCTGCGGGACAACGCCGGGGAGGAGGAGCGTTATCTGCAGGCGCTGTTCTCGACCTTCAACACCGGCTTGTTGAACCTGCGCGACGATCTGCTGGAGGACGGCACCCCGCTGGTTCGCTTCCCGCGGATCTGGGTGATGGCGCTGTCGAAGGCGGATCTGCTGCCGGGGATGACGGCGCAGGGGCTCAGCGAGCTGCTGATCGAGAAGGCCGGGGGGCACATGGCCGAGCTGCGCCGCACGATCACGATGATGGTGCAGGGCGATGCGGCGCTCTCGGTGGGCGAGGACTTCCTGGTGCTGTCCTCTGCGAAGTTCACGCCGGGGACGATCGACGTCTCCGATCGCATCGGCGTGGACCTGCTGCTGCCGCTCGCTGCGGCGATGCCCTTCGAGCGGCATGTGCGCTGGTCCGCGCGGAAGCAGATCCCCGTGAAGGTCGCCCAGCAGATCCTGGCCAACTCCCGCTCCATCGTCTCCGCGCTCGCGGTGCTGGGCCCGGTCGCGAAGCTGCTCAGCGCAGGCTCCTCGAAGCTTCCCGGCCCCGCTGGGAAGGTGTTCTCCCTCGGCGCCGCCCTGCTGGCCGGGAACTCGCTGGAGAAGTTCACGGACCTTGTGGGTGAGAAGCTCGAAGAGGCCGACGCGGAGGCCCGGGAGAAGAACCACCGCATCACGGCCGTGCTCACCGGGTTCCTCCTCGCCCTCGAGCGGGCCGAGGAGGAGCAGGTGCTGACGCGGAGCACCCGATGAGCCTGCTCTGGGCCACGCGTGGCCGCACGTGGGGATTCCGCTTCCTGCGCTCCGGCGGGACGGAGGATCCGCTCCTCGCCTACGACGAGCTGTTCGACGCCGTCGACGGTCAGCAGCCGGAGGTGTTCCACCGCCTCGGCGACCGGGTGGCGCTGCGCTTCCCCGATCCCGAACGGCGCACCGACGCCGCCGGCCGCATCATCCCGCACGAGTTCGTGCTCAGCGGCGCGGAAGCCGACGGGGTGACCTCCCTCGCGGAAGGCAGGGCGCGGATCTGGCCGCTCGTCGCGGCGGAGTATGCGCAGGTGTGGGGCACGGCGGAGCCGCCCGCGGGGCGGGAGTAGGGCGGAAGGCCCTAACGGCCCCGTCCCAGCCAGGCGCTCCCCATGCCTGTGATCTCGATAGCGCAACCGAGCCGCATGGGGGCGGTGCTACTCCCCCACCACCAGCGAGGAGTTCGACCGGTGCACCACCAGAGGCGCCGGCCATTCATTGAGCACACGCGCCGAGAACCGCACTGCGGAGCCGCATGGGTTCTCGGAGATGTCCTCCACGAGTTCGAGCGAGAGCAGACGGTGATGCCTGTAGAGATCGATGCGATCGCGAGCCGTCGTCTCTGCACCAAGGACATCGCAGACGGCCCCGTCGGTGTCGAGCAGATCGGCACGAATCCGGGCGCTGGTGATGCTGCCCTCCTCGTCCGGCGCACCCTCGGCACACCAGGCGCGACCGTCCTTGCGAGAGCCGTTGGCGATGGTGCAGGTGGTCAAGTGAAGGGATGCGAGTGCTCACACTTCGTCATCGGCATCACCCAACAGCATCTGCGCCACCAGGACTGCCTCGTCGGAGCCGTCCGCGAGAGTGCGCGGAAGGCCTTCCTCTTCGGCGAGCGCACGGCCATGCACCGGTTCCGCGTGCCAGCTGGAGCACCCCTGGGACTGACGGCGCGCATCGCGCATGAGCGCCGCGCCGCCGCGAGAGCTGACGTCCGCTCTGACATCTACGGTCTGCGCGATTTCCGTGCTGCTGCGGTGCTCTCGCACTCCGGTGCCCGCGATTCAAGAGCGCCGGTCGCGCTCCGCGGAAGGATCGGCTGACGGGCTCGAGGGACCGGCGGCGGGGTCCTCCTGGCTGCGTCCGGCGCTCTCGCGCAGGTTCCGGCCGCGCTCGACGTCCGCCGCGTACTTCTTCGCCTTCTTGTCGCTGGCCTTGGTGTCGCGCGGCGGCAGCTGCAGCTCCTCCTCCGCGGGTATGCCGGCCTGCAGCTCGCGGCCGCGCTCGATCTCGCTGTCCACCTCGGCACCGAACAGCAGGATCACGTTGATCAGGTAGATCCACAACAGCAGGATGATCACGCCGGCCAGCGCGCCGTAGGTGGCGTCATAGCTGCCGAAGTTCGAGACGTAGAGGAAGAAGCCGACGCTCGCGAGCACGGCGACGGCGATCGCGATCAGCGCACCGAGGCTGACCCAGCGGAACCGGGGCTGCTGCACGTTGGGCGTCGCGTAGTAGAGCAGCGCCACCACCAGCACCACGATCGCGGCCAGCACGAACCACTTCGCGATGTTCCACACCGTCACGGCGACCGAGCCCAGGCCGATGGCGCTGCCCACGGCCTCGGCGACGGGCCCGGAGAGCACGAAGATCAGCAGACCCACCGCACCGAGGATCAGGAACAGCGCGGTCAGCAGGTACATCTGCAGGTTGAGCGTGATCGCCCCGCGCCCCTCGGGCACGTCGTGGATGACGTTCATCGCGCGGCCGAAGGCCTTGGTGTAGGTCGAGGCCGACCACAGCGCCGTGATCAGGCCGATGATCAGGCCGAGCCCGGCGGCGGGCGCGGTGAGGATCGATTCGAGCGCGGGGCGCACCGTCTCCCAGGCGTCGGGCGGCACGATGCCCTCTGCCTGGTCGAGCACCGAGGTGACCGACTGCTCGTCCTGCCCGAAGAGGCTGAGGATCGACACCAGCGCGATCAGGGCGGGGAAGATCGACAGGACAGCGCGGTAGGTCAGGCCCGCGGCGAGGTCGGTGCAGGCGTCGGCCGAGAACTCTCGGATGGTGGTGCGCAGCACGTACTTCCACGAGGGTGCGGTCACCTCCGCCGGCGAGTCCGGCTTGCGGGGATCCTCCGGGTCGGGTGCGTCGGCGGGGTGGGCGTCGGGCTCGGTGCTCTTCGCGGTCATGCTCGCTCCTCTTTCCTGCTCGCGAGCGCGGGCCGAGCCCTGGCGGGACCCGCACAGGCCCCTCAAGGCCCGCAGCGGGGCGCCCGCACTCCTGAAACGATCAGACCACGCGATCGGCGCTGCGGGCACGTCCTGGGCGGCGCCACGGCGCGCAAGCGAGCGCACCCGCAGGTGGGGCGCGGTGCGACCACCGTGACCGTCCGGTCGGGTTCTTCACAAGATGCCTGCGATCGCCGCAGCGTCGCAGGTGAGCGCCGGATGCTGTGGATCTCTGCGGCCCGTCCCGGCCGGCTCCCGGCTGAGCGGACCGTGACGTCCCTAAGCTGTGGCCAGTACCACGGACGGGCCGGGCGCGCCTCGCCCCGGCCCCGCACCGCGGCCCCCGCTCCGGGCGGGCGCCGCGGACACTGCGAAGGGAGCACGTTGT
>DXDT01000295.1 GCA_019115335.1 Candidatus Brachybacterium merdigallinarum | reverse complement strand
AGACCGAGGCGTACTTGAAGCCCGCATCCAGCAGCTGCTGGAGCAGGCCGGAGGTCTGCAGGGCGGTGTAGATGTCGCCGTGGCCGGGCGGGCACCACTCGAGGGACGGCTCGGCGTCCCACTGCACGGGGGTGAGGTCGTCGACGCGGAGCTTGGGCTCCTTGTTCTGCAGGAAGTCCAGCGGCAGGTCGCCGACGGGCAGGTCGGGGTACTTCGAGAGCACCTCGAGGGTGTCCTCACGGGTGCGGAAGGAGTTCATGAACACCAGCGGCAGGCGGGAGTTGGTGCCGCGGCGGGCGGCGAGGACCTGCTCGACGATGATGTCCAGGAAGGTCTTGCCCTCCCGCACCGGCAGCAGGGACTTTGCGCGGTCCAGCCCCATCGAGGTGCCGAGGCCCCCGTTGAGGTTGATGATGACCAGCTGGTCGAAGACCTCCTTGGCGTGGGCCGGGTCGATCTTCACATCCTCCAGGCGCGGGGCGTCGAGGTACGGCTCGATGGTGTCCTCGGGGATGGTGCCGGTGACGCCCTCCTCGAGCTGACCGTAGTAGTGGGAGAAGACGTCGATCGCGGTCTGCGCCACCCCGGCATCCGCCATCTTCTGCTGTGCGGCCTGAAGTCCTTCAATGCTCATGGGGGACAGCGTAGCGACTCGATGCGAGAGCCCGGTCACTCCCCGGCCGAGCTACCTGGGGGATCGCGCGGCCGGAGCTCGGTCAGCCCCGGATCTCGGCCCAAACGCTCGGCCCGTCCGGAAGTCGGCCCCAGGACAGTTCTGCCACGGGACCGACCCCCGGATCTCACCCCAGTGCCAGGCGCGGCCAGTCCGCGAGGGCCCGCAGCACGGCACGGTCGTGGCTGGCGACCACCACTGCGGCCGGGGCCGATCGGAGCGCGGCCAGCAGGTCATCGACCCCGCTGATGCCCAGGTGGTTCGTGGGCTCATCCAGCAGGAGCACGTCCGGGGCGTCACGGAACAGGGCGGCGAGCTCCCGACGACGGCGCTCGCCCGGGCTGCCGCGATGGTGACGAGCGCTGCGCCCCTGTCCCCCAGGGCCCCGTCCCTGTCCCCCAGGGGCCGGGCCCGCACCGGATGCCGTCTCGACCCCGCCCCGTTCCGACACGCCCGCGCCCGGTGCCGCCTCCCCGTGCTCCGGGATCCCGTCCTCCTGCGCGAGCAGGCCGATGCGCGCCCCGCCGAGGATCCGCACCCCACCTTCGGCAGGGTGGAGGTCGCCGGCCAGGATGCGCAGCAGGGTGGTCTTGCCGGCCCCATTGGGCCCGACCACCAGCAGCCGATCCCCGCCCTCCAGGTGCAGAGTGGTCTCCGCCAGCCGCGGGGGCAGGGCGACCCCGTCGGCGCGCAGCAGTGGGGTGCCGGAGGCGGTGGCGGACGGTGGGAGGTGCAGCCGGGGCGGGGGCGGTGGGACATCCAGGCGGTGCGATTCCAGCTCGGCGATCCGCTGGTTGACGGCGCGCACCACCCCGGGGGCGTGGGACTGGCGCTGATGCTTGCCGGTGCCCTTGTCCGGCCGCCACCCGGTGGACAGACGCGAGCGGGCGTCATCGGCGGCGCCGGCCAGCCGTCGATGCTCCTCCCGCTGGGCCCGGTATGCATCCTCCCAGGCGATGCGGGTGCGTCGCCGGGTGTTCTGCCAGGTGTCGATGCCGCCTCTGACCAGGAGGGGGCGGCCGTCCTGGGCGGGGTCGAAGTCGAGGAAAACGGTGGCGACCTGGTCCAGCAGCGCCCGGTCGTGGGAGACCATCGCCACCGCTCCCGGATGCTCGAGAGCGGCGCGGGTGAGGTGGTCCAGACCCCGGGAGTCCAGGTGGTTGGTGGGTTCGTCCAGCAGCCAGATGTCGTCCCGGGCGGCGATCGCCCCCGCCAGGCGCACGCGGTAGCGCTGTCCGACGGAGAGTGAGGCCAGGGTGCGTTCCCGATCGGTGATCGCACCGACCTCCTCGAGAGCGACCTCGAGGCGTCGTTCAGCGTCCCAGGCATCGAGAGCGGTGGCCACCGACAGGGCGTCGTCATAGCGGCGCGCGGCCGCGGGGGTGCCCTCGGCGAGGCCCTGCGCGGCCTCGTCGAGCTCCGCCAGCGCGGCCAGGGGCCGGGCCAGCAGGGCATGGAGCAGATCCCCGACGGTGCGTGCCGCGGAACGGTCTCGGTTGCTCGGCTGCTCCCGGTGGTCTTTTGCGATGGTGGTGGTGGGGAGCTCCTGTTCGACCAGGCCCAGGGAGCCATGGCGATCGATGGTGCCGGCGTCAGGTTCGAGCTTGCCGGCCAGAGCGTCGAGCAGGGTGGTCTTGCCGCGTCCGTTCTCGCCCACGATCGCGAGGCGATCGCCGGCGGCGAGGGTGAGGGAGATGCCGTCCAGGACGATGCGGCCGCCGCGGGCGAGTTTCAGGTCGCGTGCTCGCAGGTGCGCGGTGCCGAGCGCGACAGGGCCGCTCGAGCAGGGGCCGACGGGGCCAGCGTCGGCAGGGAATGCAGAGTGCTGAGGGGTCAGAGGATGGGTCACGAGGTGCCTTCCGGTGAGAGGGTCACCGGGCACGCCGAAGCGCCGCCCGGTGGGGGTCCGGTCGGCGGCGTGGTGTCAGGAGTGCAGCGCCGCCGTCAGCGGCGGGTGCGGGGGCGCGCCACGAGGGTGCACGCGGAGTGGAAGCACATCATGTCCCCCACGATATCCGCCGCCGCCCGGGCACGCACGGGAATATTCGAGGTGCGCCTCCCCTAGACTCGGATCCCATGAGCACAGTCCTGTCCGCGGTCGCCTGGCCGTACGCCAACGGTCCCCGTCACATCGGTCATGTCGCCGGGTTCGGGGTCCCCTCCGACGTCTTCTCGCGGTACATGCGCATGGCCGGGCACGACGTGCTCATGGTCTCCGGCACCGACGAGCACGGCACCCCGATCCTGGTGGCCGCTGACTCCGAGGGGATCTCCGCCCGCGAGCTCGCCGACCGCAACAACCGCCTGATCGTCGAGGACCTGGTGGCGCTGGGGCTTTCCTACGACCTGTTCACCCGCACCA
>DXDT01000294.1 GCA_019115335.1 Candidatus Brachybacterium merdigallinarum | reverse complement strand
ACGCTGTGCGTGGACTGCGAACGGGAGATCTCCCGGCAGCAGGCCTCCACCCGGCCCCGCAACGCGATGGGCGCGAGCATGGGCAGGCGCACCCCGTACGTCACGTACACCGTGATCGCCCTGTGCGTGCTGGCCTACGTCGGGCAGATGGTCGCCCCGGGGATCGTGGAGCAGCTGGGGATCTTCGCGCCGTTCCGGGCGCTGCTGATGCCGTGGACCTTCCTCACCGCAGGCTTCCTGCACGGTGGGATCCTGCACCTGGCGCTGAACATGTACGCGCTGTGGATCGTGGGTCAGCACCTCGAGCAGGCCCTCGGCCATGTCCGCTACACCGCGATCTACCTGGTCTCGATGCTCGGCGGCCACACCGCCGTGTACGTGATCGCCGATCCGATGAGCCAGTCCTGGTACACCGGCACCCTCGGGGCCAGCGGCGGCGTGTTCGGTCTGTTCGCCGCCATCTTCATCGTGAACCGTCATCTGGGCGGGCAGACCGCGCAGATCCTCCTGCTGATCGGGTTGAACCTCGCCATCACGTTCACCGTGCCGGGCATCTCCTGGCAGGGGCACCTGGGCGGCCTGCTGCTCGGCGCCGCAGTGACCGCGGGCATGTTCGCCCTGCGACCCAAGGCGTCCTACGGCGCGGACCGTCAGGCGCTGGCCCGCCGCTCAGCCCTCGTGCACTCCGGCGTGGTGGCGGCCGCCGTCGTGCTGTGCGTGGTGCTGATCGTCGTCAAGACGCTCATGGTGCCGATGGGGTGAGGCGGTGCGCCCGGGGACGGGCGCGGCGCCCCAGAGCGGGCGCGGTGACCCGGAGCGGGCGCGGTGCCCTCGATGGGGCGCGCAGGGAGCACCGGCACGGGCCGGGGCGGCGATCGCTCGATGAGGATCGGACCTCCCCGGCCCGTTGCTCACGGAGCGGGGCCGGGCGGCCCGTCCGGACTTCCTTTACCACGGTGCGCACCCGCCCGGCGACAGGATCGGGGAACTACACGGCTGTGGTTTTCCCCAGCTGTGGACAGGATTGGGGATAACTCTGCGGACGATTGGGGATTGCGCGCTCTTGCTGTGGATAACCGGGGATCGGCTGTGGACGGACGGTGGGGAGAACTCGGCCGGTTCCCGAGCGGCGTGCGGATGCTCACCGCGATGTCATGGCCGTGCGGCCCGGCGGAGCACCGCTCCGCCCTTCTCGGCACACGCCTGAGGTTCTTCCTTGACCATTCCATGACCTGCGGTGATGCGGGGTTCCGGGGGTGTGCTGACGGGTGGCCCGGGGTCGTTGCGGGGCGCTGCTCCGGGCTACGTGCGCGCGCCGCGACACGCCCGGGTTCTCCGCCGTACCTGCGGAACTACATGTCTGTCATTCGTCCACGCCTGTGGAGAACGTTGTGGATAACTCTGGCCGTGAGGTGGACGGACGGCGTTTCCGAGCCGAAACGGGGCATGATGCACCGGTTGTTCACAGCGCCGGGCGCGATGCCTTCCCGATCCGGGCCGATCGGTTGACAAGGGCCCCGCACGCGCGGTCCCGGAGCCGGTTCAGTGCTCGGCGCCGCCCGCGAGAGGCGCATCGTGCTCGGTGCGCAGCCCCACCTCGACCATCCGGGCGAGGGCGCGGGCCCCCGTCACGGCGTCGACCACGTCGGCCGACGGCACGTGGACGAAGCCGCCCCGGATCCCGGCGAGCGCGGTGTCGGTCGCCAGCAGGTGCTGGAGCGCGTAGAAGACGTCGTTGCACACGTACGTGCCCGCCGTCCGCGAGACCGCGCCGGGCACGCCCTCCTCCGCGAGGGCGGCGACCATCGCCTTGATGGGCAGGGTGCTGAAGTACCCCACCGGCCCCGCCTCGATCACCGGCTCGTCGATCGGGCTCGCGCCCACGGCGTCGGGGATGCGGGCATCGCGCACGTTCACCGCGACCCGCTCGGGCGTGATCCCCGTGCGCCCCGCCGCGAGCCCCAAGCAGAGCACGAGCGAGGGATGATGCTCGCGCACCGCGGCGGCGAGCAGCTCCCCGGCGCGTCCGAACTCGACCGGCAGCTCGAGCGATGCGACCGCGAGCCCCCGCCCGTGCAGCAGCGGCACGGCGCGGCGCACCGCCTCCCAGGACTCGTTGATCTCCGCCCCGTCGAAGGGGGCGAATCCGGTCAGCAGCACGTCGGCGGTCATGGGCCCAGCGTAGGACCGCGCGGCGCGGGAACTCGCTCGCGGAGACGCTGGGACATCCCTATCCTGGGCCGATGACGTCGCCTCCGGACCTCGCCGACCTGTTCCCGCCGCTCGGCCTCGTCGTGCGCGCCGGCGATCTCACGCTGCGACCGCTTGCCGATGCGGACCTGCCCGAGTACGCCGCGCTGATCCGTCGGCCGATCTTCGAGGACGAGGACTCCCCGCACGTCTTCCCCTGGTGCCGCGCCGAGCCGGAGACCCGCGTGCGCGAGTCGCTGCGCTTCCAGTGGCGCCTGCGCAGCGGCATCGGTCCCGAGGACTGGACGCTGCCGCTCGGCGTATGGGCGGGCGAGCGCCTGATCGGCTGCCAGGACGTCTCCGCGCTGCGCTTCGCCGAGCGCCGCACCGTCAGCTCCGGCTCCTGGCTCACGCTGGACGCGCACGGCAACGGGTACGGGAAGCTCATGCGCCAGGCGATGCTCGTGCTCGCCTTCGACCATCTCGGGGCGCTGCGCGCCGAGTCCTCCGCCGTGCTCGGCAACGCC
>DXDT01000293.1 GCA_019115335.1 Candidatus Brachybacterium merdigallinarum | reverse complement strand
CTCGCCCCGTACGGCGACGACGTCGAGAACACCGGCGACTTCTACCCCAATCTCATCGAGGCCTTCACCCTCGACGGCCACCAGTACGGCCTGCCCAAGGACGTCTCCACCCTCGCCCTGCTGATCAACACTCAGCTGTGGGAGGCCGCGGGCCTCACCGAGGCGGACGTCCCCACCGACTGGGACCAGCTCGCCGATGTCGCCCAGCGCGCCACCGGTGACGGCGTGGCCGGGCTGACCATGAGCACCGAGTACCAGCGCATCGGCGCGTTCATGGCCGCGGCGGGCGGTGCGCTGGTCACCGACGACGTCGCCACCGCCGACTCCCCGGAGAACGTCGAGGCGCTCGAGTACGTGCAGTCGCTGCTGGAGGCGGGCTCGCTGCAGTTCGCGCCGGACCTCGGCGCCGGCTGGGGCGGCGAGGCCTTCGGCAACGGCTCCGCCGTGATGGTCATCGAGGGCAACTGGATCACCGGGGCCCTGGCCAACGACTACCCGGACCTCGAGTACCAGGTCGTGGAGCTGCCCGCCGGCCCCGGCGGCCAGGGGACCCTCCAGTTCACCAACGCCTGGGGCATGGCCGCGGACTCCCCGCACCAGGAGGCCGCCCTGGACCTCATCACCTTCCTCACCTCCGCGGAGCAGCAGATGACCTTCGCCCGGGCCTTCGGTCCGATGCCCTCGGTCGCCGCGGCGTCCGAGGAGTGGAGCCAGGAGTTCCCCGAGATGGTCGCCTTCCTCGACGGCGTCGAGTACGCGCAGAACCCGCCGGCGCAGGCCGGGACGGCGGACGTGATCGCCGATCTCAACGCCCAGCTCGAGACCCTCGCCAGCGGCGATGCGCAGGCGATCCTCGCCTCGGTCCAGACCAATCTCGAGGCCGTCCTGGGCTGACCCGCCCCGGCTTTACGTCGTACGTCTGAGAGGAGGCTGCGGTGACATCTCGCCGACGCCGGGGAGCGGCGAAGGACACCACCGCCGGGTGGCTGTTCACGCTCCCGATCATCATCATCCTCGGGGTGTTCCTGGTCGTGCCGGTGCTGATGGCCGCCTGGGTGAGCGTCTCGGACTGGGCCGGCCGCGGCAGCCCCTTCTCCTCCGACGTCAGCTTCATCGGGATACAGAACTATCGGCAGATCCTCGCCGAGCCCGGGCTCCAGCAGCGCGACTTCGGGATCTCCCTGCGCAACAACCTGTACTACGTGCTGCTGGTGGTGCCGCTGCAGACCATCGTGTCGCTGCTGCTGGCCACCTTCGTGAACCGTCGGGCGATGAAGGGGGTCGGAATCTTCCGCACCGCCTTCTACTTCCCCTCGGTGACCTCGGCAGTCGCGATCACGGTGCTGTGGCTGTTCCTGTTCTCCGCCACCGGCCCCGTCAACAAGGTGATCTCCGTCCTCGGGCTCCAGGGACCCAACTGGTTCCAGGACCCGCGGGGCGTGGTCCACGTGATCGCGGGCTGGTTCGGCCTGGAGGCGGCGCCGGGGTTCCTGCGGGAGCCCGGGGCGCTCGGGGTTAGCGGATGGGAGTGGCTGGCCGGACCGTCGGTGGCGATGTCCGCCCTGATCCTGATGGCCGTGTTCACCACCTCCGGCACCTTCATGCTGCTGTTCCTGGCCGCGCTGCAGGCCCTGGACCCCGAGGTGGACGAGGCCGCGATGATGGACGGCGCGACCCGCTGGCAGCGGTTCTGGCGGGTCACCGTCCCGCAGCTGCGGCCGACGATCTTCACCGTCATCACGCTCGGGCTGATCGGCACCTGGCAGGTGTTCGACCAGATCTACACCGGCACCCAGGGCGGGCCGTCCAAGACCACGCTGACCCCGGCCTACCTCTCCTACACCGCCGCCTTCGAGGGGCAGCGGTGGGGGCAAGGCGCGGCGATCTCGTTCATCCTCTTCTTCATCATCGTGGCGCTGACCCTGCTGCAGCGCTGGGTGCTGCGGGAGCGTGACGGGAGCTCGCGGAGGAGCCGACGTGCCGTACGGGCGCGACGGCAGGAAGGAGCGGTGTCATGAGCGTCAGCACCCGATCCGCCACGGCTGCCGCGTCGATGCCGGTGAGCGACAGCAGAGAGCGACGTCGTCCCCTGGGCGGGGTGGGCCTGTGGCCCTACCTGCTGCTCACCGCGATCGCGATCATCTACATCTACCCCTTCCTGGTGCAGGTCGCGACGAGCTTCAAGTCCGACGCCGAGGCGGCGGCGACACCGCTCTCGCTGCTGCCCGCGAACTGGACCGTCACCGCCTACCAGACCCTGTTCGCGAACTCCGACTTCCCCGTCTGGGCGATGAACTCCTTCATCGTCACGGTGGTGGTGACCCTGGGGCGCGTGTTCTTCAACTCGCTGGCCGGCTATGCGCTGGCACGCCTGGACTTCCGGGGCCGCGGACTGGTGTTCGCGCTGCTGGTCGCGGTGATGGCGGTGCCGGGCGTGGTGCTGCTGATCCCGCGGTTCCTGGTGATCAACTCGCTGGGGATCTTCGACAGCTACGCCGGCATGATCCTGCCGCTGCTGGCGGATGCGACCGGGGTGTTCATCATGAAGAACTTCTTCGAGTCGATCCCGCGCTCGGTCGAGGAGCAGGCGAAGATCGACGGTGCGAGCACCTTCCGCACGTTCTGGTCGATCGTGCTGCCGATGGCGACCCCGGCGCTGATGACGATCGTGATCCTGTCCTTCCAGGGCTCCTGGAACGAGCTGAACCACTTCATCGTCTCCACCCAGAGCCCGGAGCTGACCACCCTGACCAAGGGCGTCGCGCAGCTGGCCTCCGGTCAGCTCTCGCAGGGCAGCCAGTACCCGCTCAAGCTCGCCGCGGCCGCGCTGATGACGGTGCCGGTGGTGATCATCTTCCTGATCTTCCAGCGCCGCATCATGAACGTCTCGGCGGGAGCCGTGAAGGGGTAGCGGGAGCCGTGAAGGGGTAGCGGGAGCCAGCCGTGAAGGGGTAGCGGGAGCCTGTGTCACTCCCGCTGCAGTACCGCCAGGGCGTGGGTGATGTCGCGGGTGGCGGGATACAGCTCGCGGTAGAGCCGGTACAGCTCGTCGTACCGCTCGCGGCGGGCCGGGTCGGGCACGCAGTGATGATCGGCCGGGTTCCATCCCGAGGTGTCGATCCCGTGCGCGAGCTGCGCGGCCAGCATCGAGCTGCCGTAGGAGGCGCCGACGGTGCGGCGCGGGATCTGCTGGGTCAGTCCGGTGACGTCCGAGACGATCTGCGGCCACAGGTCCTGACGCACCCCGCCGCCGACCGCCATCGCGCGCTGGATCGGCAGGTCAGCGGCCTCCAGGGTCTCCAGGTGATGGCGGACCCCGTAGGCGGCGGCCTCGAGCGCCGCCCGGTACAGGTCCCCGCGGGTGTGGGAGAGCGCCAGGCCCGCCACCACGCCGCGCGCGGAGGGGTCCGCGATAGGGGAGCGCTCGCCGGCGAAGTAGGGGAGCATCAGCAGTCCGTTCGCGCCCGGTCCGCTCTGCGCCGCCTCGACGGTGAGGTCGGTGAAGTCGTGCTCGCCGGTGAGGTCGCGCAGCCATCCGGTGACCGCCCCCGAGGCGGACATCCCTCCCGCCAGGGTGAAGGTGCCGGCGGTGAGGCCGGAGGCGGGGGAGAGGGTGCGGCTGGCGACGGGTGCGGCGGTCGGGGCGATCAGGAAGGTGGTGGTGCCGTACATCAGCATCAGGTCGCCGGGGCGGGTCGCGCCGACGCTGACCGCCTCCGCCCAGGCGTCGATCGTCCCGCAGATCACCGGGGTCCCTGCCGGCAGGCCCGGCACCAGGGCGGTGATCTCGGGGCCGACGGCCCCGGCGGCCTCTCCCGCCCAGCGCAGGGCGGGCAGCTCGAGGCCGGGGGCGGCGGCCTCGGACCAGGTGGTGTGCCATTCCTGCTCGCGCAGGCAGTACAGCGGGGTGGTCTGGGAGGCGCTGATGTGGTCCATCACGTACTGGCCGGTGAGGCGGAAGGCCAGGTAGGAGGCCGGCATGAACAGCTTCCGCGCCCGGGCGTAGACCTCCGGCTCCCGGTCGGCGACCCAGCGGATCTTCGGGCCGGCCGACTGCGAGGTCAGCGGTGCGCCGCAGTGGCCGACGATCTCCTCCCGGCCCAGCACGTTGGTCAGGTGCCGGATCTGCGCCTCGGCCCGAGTGTCCACGCCGTAGAGGATCGCCGGCCGCACCGGCTCCCCCTGCTCGTCCGTGAGCAGCACGCAGGGGCCCATCCCGGAGACCCCGACGGCCGTGACCTTGGCGAGGCCGGGAGCGGTGAGCTCGGCGGCGATCGAGAGGAACTCCTCCCACCACAGCTCGGCATCCATCTCGACCTGGCCCGGGGCGGGGCGCTGCACCGCATGCTCGCGCACCGTGCTGGCCAGGATGGTGCCGTCGAGGGAGACCAGCACTCCTTTGGAGCTCGAGGTGCCGATGTCGACGCCGAGCACCGCACTCGCACCTGTCGCCACGTCGTGCCTCACTTCCCGCCCTGGTCCGGCCCATCCTGCCATCGACCCCTGGGCGCTCGGGGTCGACGAGTGTCGCGGGAACATCCCGCTGGGGGAGACGGATGTTCGGAACCATTGTGTCCGGGGGCTATGGTGGGGGCCACGATGCAGTCACGACGCCGTGAGGATCGCGGCCCGACCCGAGGAAGTGGAGGTGCACCGTGCTCGAGACGCAGATGGACCTGCAGCTGCTGCACCGCGCGGCCACTGCCTACTACCTCGATGACCTGCGGCAGGCCGAGATCGCCGAGCGGCTCGGCGTCTCCCGCCCCACCGTCTCCAAGCTGCTCACGGAGGCACGGCGGATCGGACTGGTCCGCTTCGAGGTGCTCGACATCGAGGATGCGGACCGCGCGGACCTCGAAGCCCGGCTGCAGGACCTGCTGGGCCTGACTGCCGTGCGCGTGGCCCCCGGCGACCAGACCCAGCGCGGCTTCCGCGGCCTCGGCGACCTGCTGGCCGAGGAGCTCGAGACGATCGCGCTGCGCCGGGACGACGTGCTGCTGGTCTCCTCCGGGCAGACCACCTACTCCGTCAGCGGCATGAACTGCCTGCCGCGCCTGCCCGGGGTGCTGGTCGCCCCCGCCGTCGGCGGTCAGCAGGAGACCGATCCCGCCTTCCAGACCAACGAGATCGTGCGCCGCTTCTCCGATCGCACCGGCTCCATCCCGCGCTTCATCTTCGCCCCCGCCCTGCCCAGCCCGGATCTGTGGGCCTCCCTGCAGACCGATCCCAGCTTCCAGGCGATCACCGACCTGTGGGCCCGGGCGCGCGCGATGATCGTCGGCATCGGCGCCCCGCACGGCCAGCGCGAGTCCCTCACCAGCGTGGTGCCGCGCGAGGACCCGAGCCTCGAGCGCGCCGCCGGGGACATCTGCCTGCACTTCTTCGACGCCGACGGCGCCCCCGTCGGGTTCCCCGGCGCCGAGCGCATGGTCCGGCCCCCGGCCGAGCTGCTGCGCTCGGTGCCCTCGCTGATCGCCCTCGCGGCCGGATCGGTGAAGGCTCCCTCGATCCTCGCCGGGGCGCGGGCCGGGCTGTTCACCACCTTGATCACCGATGTCGCGGCCGCCGAGGCCGTGCTCGCCCGCGCCGCCGCCGACCGCTGAGCCGCGCGTCCGCCAGCGACTGCCACCACCCGGTCCATCCCGTGACCCAGCCCCCGCACTTCTCCGCGCCCACGGCCAGAACATTTGTGCTTGACGATTGTTCCGATCGGCCGTAGGGTCGTGGCGAACCACGGGAATCCAGCGCAGCGCAGCGCGCCGGATCGTATCGAAGGAGATGTGTCGGAATGAGCGAGATCCCCACCACCATGCAGGCCGTCGTCATGCACGCCCCGGAGGACTACCGCCTCGAGGAGCGCCCGGTCCCCACCCCGGCCGCCGATGAGCTGCTGATCCGCGTGGAGGCCACCGGCGTCTGCGCGAGCGACCTGAAGGCGTACGCGGGCGCCGCCAAGTTCTGGGGCGACGAGAACCGCGACCGCTGGGTCGAGCCCGGCATCATCCCCGGCCACGAGATCACCGGCACCGTC
Organism: Candidatus Brachybacterium merdigallinarum; assembly: GCA_019115335.1. Taxonomy (GTDB): domain Bacteria; phylum Actinomycetota; class Actinomycetes; order Actinomycetales; family Dermabacteraceae; genus Brachybacterium; species Brachybacterium merdigallinarum. The sequence continues at coordinate 270 of DXDT01000293.1, read as the reverse complement.
GTGCAGGGCTCAGAGGAGGCCCTCGCCCATCACGGCGTCTCCGTCGGCGACCGCATCGTCGTCGAGCAGATCGTCCCCTGCGGAGAGTGCATGTACTGCCTGCGCGGCTGGTACTGGATGTGCGACCCGCACGACATGTTCGGCTTCAAGCACTACCACGGCGGCATGGCCGAGTACATGATCGTGCCGAAGCTCGCCCGCGCCCACCGGATCTCCAAGGACATCGCCCCGCAGCACGCCGCCTACGCCGAGCCGCTGTCCTGCTCGATG
>DXDT01000292.1 GCA_019115335.1 Candidatus Brachybacterium merdigallinarum | reverse complement strand
CAACCAGCGCACGAACCCCGTCTACGCCGACCTGAAGGCGCTCATCGACTCCGGCGAGCTCGGCAAGCTGCGCCACACCTCCTGGATCATCACCACCTGGTGGCGCCCGCAGGGCTACTACGACCAGTCGGCGTGGCGCGCGACCTGGGGCGGCGAGGGAGGCGGCGTGCTCGTGAACCAGGCCCCCCACCAGCTGGACCTGTGGCAGTGGCTGTGCGGCACCCCGAAGAAGGTCTTCGCGAAGCTCGCCTTCGGCTTCCAGCGCGACATCGCGACCGAGGACGAGGTCAATGCGCTGGTCGACTTCGGCGACGGCGCCACCGGCCACTTCCTGACCTCCACCAACGACATCGTCGGCACGGACCGCCTCGAGATGCTCTTCGACCAGGGCAAGGTCGTCGTGGACGCCTCGAAGAAGGTCACCATCACCCGGCTCTCCGAGAACGAGCGGGCGCTGAGCGACAAGATGTCCATGCAGGACGTCGCCGAGCTGTTCCGCGGCGAGATGGACCCCTCGTCCGTCTACACCGTCGAGGAGAAGGAGTACGAGTCGGTCTGGGGCAAGCAGCACCTCGACGTCCTGACGAACTTCGCCGCGAACATCAACCACGGCACGCCGCTGATCGCCGACGGCGCCGAGGGCATCAACGGCGTGCGCCTGGCCTCCGGCATGCAGCTGTCCGCCTGGACCGGACGCGAGATCGATCTGGTCGACTACCCGGCCGAGGAGTACCTCGCCGAGCTCAACGCGCGCATCGAGGCCGAGGGCCAGTTCCCCACCCGCTCCTGAGCGACCTCCCGGGAGCCGGCACCGTCGGTGCCGGCTCCCGCCCCTCACCCGCACCCCTGCACGTCTTCGACGGAGAACCACCATGCCCGTCCTCGGACTCCAGCTCATGATGCTCAAGGACCAGATCGACGAGAAGGGGATGTACGAGGTGCTGCGCCAGGTGCGCGATCTCGACATCGACGCCGTCGAGGTCTCCCAGGTGGAGATGACCGACGAGCTCATCGACGACCTGGTGCGCGGCAAGGAGGACTTCGGTGTCGAGACCGCTGCGATGAGCGCCTCCCTCGCCCCGGGCGGCAACGGCTTCGCCCTCGAGACCGAGTTCGATCGCGCCGCCGAGGCCTGCCGGAGGGCCCAGTTCGCCGAGGTGGGTCAGGGCAACATGAACTGGCCGGCGCTGCTGCCCGCGGCGGAGAAGGCCGGTGCCGAGTACTTCCTCATCGAGCAGGACGACACCTACGGCCGCGATCCGATCGACTGCATCCGCGAGTCCCGCGAGTACCTGAGGTCCATCGGGTACTGAGCCCAGCGCAGGGCCGTTACCATTCCGTGACACTCCCCACGGAAGGCGGCTTCCTGAACGGGCCATGAGCGTCCGTGCACCCGCTGACCGGACTCGGGGCGTACCGTCGCCCGCTCCACCCCGATCTCAGGAGGCACTGTGAAGATTCCGAGCCACCGGGCGCTGCGGCGCGCGCTCGCCGCCCTCACGCTCACGACCGCGGTCGCCCTGACCGGGTGCAGCGGTGACCAGTCGGCCCCCACGGGCGCCAGCGACCAGGGCGGGCAGCCACCCGCGGTCAGCGACGGCGGCGGCGCGCCCCAGGGTGGGGAGCAGCCCCAGGGCGGGGAGCAGCCCCAGGCCCCCGAGGCCGACGTCTCCGACGTCCCGGACGTCGTCGCGGAGGTCAACGGCGAGAAGATCACCAAGGACGAGTTCGTCCCCATCTACGAGGGCCAGTTCCAGCAGGCCACGATGCAGCAGCAGAGCACCGGCCAGGAGGTGGACGAGGCGGCCCTCAAGCAGCAGGTCGCCGACCAGCTGGTGGACAACCGCCTGCTGCTGCAGGGCGCGAAGGACGCCGGGATCAAGGCGACCGACGAGGACATCGACGCCACCCTCGAGGAGGTCGCGAAGCAGAACGGCCTGGGCTCGGCCGACGAGGTCGTCACGACGCTCGAGCAGCAGGGCGTGAGCAAGGAGCAGGTGCGGAAGGATGCCGCCTCGCAGTACATGCTCACCGCCTACATCGAGCAGGAGGCGGACATCAAGCAGCCGAGCGACGAGGAGCTGAAGACGCAGTACGACCAGATGGTCGAGCAGCAGTCCCAGGCCGGCGGCCAGCAGTCGCAGGTGCCTCCCTTCGAGGAGGTCAAGGAGCAGCTGGCCCAGCAGGCGGTCTCGCAGCAGCAGAACGAGGCCGCGACGACGCTCGCCGACGAGCTGCGGAAGTCCGGGGACGTCACCGTCCACCTGTGAGGGTCGCTCACCGGGCCCCGGTGACGCCGCGCTCCCCGGGCCGGCCGGTCCGGCCCGGCGCAGCACGACACGACACAGCGCAGCACGCGCATAGCACAGCACGGCATAGCACAGCACGGCACGGCCGGGCACGGCACGCCGACCCGTTCCCCCGATACCGACCACCCACGTACGGAATCGGGGGGACGGAACGGCGCGTCGCCACGGCCGGCGCCGCCGAGCGCTGAGAGGACCCTTCGGATGGGGTCGGGGCGTGTTCGCGGATCTGCGCATCCGCGACCTCGCGGACGCCCCGGCACCCTCCGTCGGCCGCCGGTTGTGCGCTGTGTTGCGCGTCCGGGGTCTCGGGAACGGTCGGCGCCGTCCCCGGCGGGCGAGCCCGCTCAGACGTCGCGGCGCATGCGCCTGCGCACCGCCGCGCGCACGGAGAGGGCGACGACCCCGAGCAGCAGCAGGTGGATCACGATCGCGATCGGGCTGGAGATCAGCACCCGCGGATCGCCGACGGAGGACAGCAGCGCATCGCGCAGTGAGGTCTCGGCGAGCGGCCCCAGCACCATCCCGATCATCAGCGGCGCGACCGGGTAGTCGTAGCGGCGCATGAGGAAACCGATCACCGCGATGCCCAGCAGCAGCAGGAGATCGAACACGGCGCCGGAGGTGGCCCAGATCCCGAGCCCGCAGAACAGGGCGATCCCGCCGTAGAGGTACGGCTTGGGGATCAGCAGGAGCTTCGCCCACAGCTGCGCGAAGGGCAGGTTGATGATCAGCAGCACCACCATGGCGAGGAAGAAGCTCGCCAGCAGGGCCCAGACGAGGTCCGCGCTGTTCTCGAACAGCAGCGGGCCGGGCTGGAGGCCGTACTGCCGGAAGGCGGCGAGCATGATCGCGGCGGTCGCGGAGACGGGCAGGCCCAGGGCCAGCAGCGCTCCCATCGCCATGCCGGTCGTGGCGTTGCCGGCGGCCTCGGGGGCGGCGAGGCCGCGGATCGCGCCCTTGCCGAACATCGGGTTCCTCCGCCGACGATCGATGCGCCGCTCGGCCTCGTAGGCGAGGAAGGTGGGGACCTCTGGGCGATCCGGTAGACCGTGGGCAGCGGGATCCCGGTGGCGTCCGCGATCCCGCAGGCCGTGCTGCTGCCGTGCTCGGCAACCGCTTCGAGCACGGCGAGGGCGCGGGCGATCTGCCCGGCCGGGGCCTCCTCGCCCCGCTCCTCCACGATGCTCATCGCACCCCTCTCGGCCGCTGCCCTCATTGCGCCGCAGGGGCCCTGGTGCGGGGCGGGTTCTTGCCTTGCGAGAATGGGGCTACCGCGCTCCGCCGCCTCCGGGCAGGCTGGAGCCGCCCCCTCAGAAAGGACCGGACGATGATCCTCATCAACGTGAAGTTCCCCGTGAAGCCCGAGTTCGCCGACCAGTGGCCCGAGATCACGCGCGAGTTCACCGAGACCACCCTGGCCGAGCCCGGGAACCTGTGGTTCGAGTGGTCCCGCAGCGTGAAGGACCCGAACACCTACGTGCTCATCGAGGCGTTCACGGACGAGGGCGCGGGCCCGCACGTGAACTCCCCGCACTTCAAGACGATGCAGGAGGAGTTCCCGCAGTACCTCTCCGCGACGCCGCAGATCATCTCCCACCAGATCGACAGCGACGGCTGGGGCCCGATGGGAGAGATCACCGTCGAGTGATCTCGCCGGGGAGCCCGGCGCCGCAGCGTCCCCTGCGGGGCCTGCCCTGCGGGGCCCGGCCCGGCGAGCCGCCCCCGCGGGGTCCGTCCCCGCGGGCGCACCCGGGCCGCTGTGGGGCTCAGGCGCCGCGCACCCCGCGCACGAGCGTGGTGCCGAGTCCTGCGGCGACGGCGGTCCAGGCCGTCGCGGCGATCACCAGGCCGGCCACCCCGATCCCCTCGACCAGCGGCAGGTGCTCCACCCTGCCCAGCCGCAGCGAGGCGACCGCGAACATCCCCAGCGGGAACACCATCGACCACAGGGACGGGACGTAGCGCAGCGGCACGCGGTGGATCAGGTGCCGCCACAGGCCCGCCCCGAACAGCAGGGGGTACTGCCACAGGGCGAAGCACCAGAAGATCACGACGGTCCCGCTGATCAGCCCGCGGGCGGCGCCGACCATCGGCACCGGCTCCATGGCGTAGATCCCCGCCCCGGCGACCACCGCGATCGCCAGTGCCCCCATGGCCACCCAGTAGGTGGGCTCGAACTGGCGCGGCGTGATGCCGAAATGGACGATCCGCAGGATCACCAGCACCGCGATCCCCACGTACAGGATCGTGCCCACCGACCAGGACAGCACGGTCAGCAGCCCCAGCAGGGCGGCGAAGGAGGGCGAGGACGGCTCCAGGCCGGACAGGCCCACAGCCAACGACTGCGAGGCGACGGACCACACGAACCAGCTGCCGTTGGTGCGGGCGAGGATCGGCTCGCCGTCGCGGGCCATCAGCACCTGCCAGGGCAGCACGTACCCCAGCACGATCCAGATCGCCGCACCGATGCCCAGCAGCACCGCGGAGACCGTGCCGTACCCCTCCTGCTGCAGGCCGACGGCCAACACGCTGCAGGCGGCGACGATCGTGAAGTACCCGAAGGCGGTCTCGGGGTTGCGTGCATCGCTGCGCATCCGCTCGCGGTGACGGGCCCATCGCGCAAGGTAGAGGACGGTCAGCACCGCGGCGGCCAGCACGGCGAGCGCCAGCAGCAGCAGCGCTGCCACCTCGGCCCCCGCCATCCGCAGCCCGATGGAGACGATCCCGGTGCCCATCACGAGCGCGAAGTAGCCCGGTGCGAGCCCCGCGAGCGCGTGATCGGCGCGCGCGGAGAGCGTCGGGGCGGTCGAGGTGGAGGAAGGCACGGCTCCATTGTGCGATGAATGCGGTGACCTGGGGCACCGAGACATGCATCCCACCCCCATCACCTTGCACCCAGTGCAACTTTCCACCTAGCCTCGATCGCGGCGGCACGGGCCGCGGACGAAGCGGGGGCGGGCCCGACGAGGAACGAGATGGGAGATCATCCGCGCATGGGCCACACCGACGGCAGGTCAACGGAGGCGAGCGACTCCGCACAGCCGGCGGTCAACCCGATCGTGGTGATGTCGGTGCTGCTGGCCGGCGCCTTCGTGATCATCCTGAACCAGACCCTGCTGAACACCGCGCTGCCCGCGTTCATGGCGGACTTCGGCATCACCGCGAACACCGCGCAATGGGTGACGACGCTGTTCATGCTGGTCAACGGCATCATGATCCCCGCCACCGCCTT
>DXDT01000291.1 GCA_019115335.1 Candidatus Brachybacterium merdigallinarum | reverse complement strand
CACCGGCACCCTGACGGGCACCGAGCTGGTTGGCGTAGGAGAAGGAGTCCTCCAGCAGCTTCATCACAGGGATGACGCCGCTGGACTGGTTCTCGATGTGCTTGATCGGCGCGCCGTACTCGCGCAGGTTGCTCAGCAGCAGCGCGACGCCGCCGCCGCGCTTGGACAGCTGCAGCGCGGAGTTGATGGAGCGGCCGATGGACTCCATGTTGTCCTCGATGCGCAGCAGGAAGCACGAGACGAGCTCGCCGCGCTGGGCCTTGCCGGCGTTGAGGAAGGTGGGGGTGGCGGGCTGGAAGCGGCCGTCGAGGATCTCGTCGACCAGGTTGCGGGCCAGCTGCTCGTCGCCCTGGGCCAGGCCGAGGGCCACCATCACCACGCGGTCCTCGAAGCGCTCGAGGTACCGCTCGCCGTCGAACGTCTTCAGGGTGTACGAGGTGTAGTACTTGAAGGCGCCCAGGAAGGTCGGGAAGCGGAACTTCTTGGCGTAGGCCTGATCGGACAGCGACTGGATGAAGTCGAAGTCGTACTGCGCCAGCACCTCGGGCTCGTAGTACCTGTTCTCGACCAGGTAGTCGAGCTTCTCCCGCAGCGAGTGGAAGAACACCGTGTTGGGGTTCACGTGCTGCAGGAAGTACTCGCGAGCGGCATCGCGATCCTTCTCGAACTGGATGTTCCCATCCGGTCCGTACAGGTTGAGCATCGCATTCAGCGCGTGGTAGTCGAGCTGAGGGTTGTGCTCGATGGTCGGCATCTCGGTCAGTGTTGCCAAAACTCTTCCAATCCGTCGTGGACCCGCTGCACATCGCGCGGAGTACCGAACAGTTCGAACTTGTACATGTGGGGGACCTGGCACTTCGCGGAGATGATGTCCCCCGCGAGGCAGTAGGCCTCTCCGAAGTTGGTGTTCCCCGCGCTGATCACGCCCCGGATCCGATGCCGGTTGCGTTCATCGTTGAGGAACTTGATGACCTGCTTGGGCACTGCCCCGCGGCCATTGCCCCCGCCATAGGTGGGCACCAGCAGGACGAAGTCCTCGTCCATCACGAGGAATTCGTCCTTGGGGTAGAGCGGGATGCGCCGCGCCGGCATCCCCAGCTTCTCGACGAAGCGGTGGGTGTTGCCGGACACGGAGGAGAAGTAGACGAGAGCGGACACGTCGACGCCTCCCTGCTCCGCTCAGACGGCGGCGGACTGCTGCCGAGCGCCGCCGACGGCCGCGAGGGCCTTGATCTTGTCCGGGCGGAACCCGGACCAGTGGTCCTCGGAGGTGATGACCACGGGGGCCTGCATGTAGCCCATCGACTTGATGCGTGCGAGGGCGTCGGCGTCTTCGGTGACGTCGACGACGTCGTAGTCGATCCCGGCCTTGTTCAGAGCGCGCTTGGTCGCATCGCACTGCACGCAGAGTGGCTTCGAGTACACGGTGATGTCCACGGGAAGTTGCCTTTCATGAGCGCCGCGCCCGATCGGCGCGCGAGTGGGGAAGACGTTGTTCAGGAGGTCGGTGCTGCACGGGAAGGGTGCTGGTGGGGTGTTCCGCAGCGGCCCTGCCAACACTACACCTAGTGGTGACCCCCCAATGGGACCACAAGATGTACTGAACTACAACACTGTCATCCACAGCGCGATGTTGACGGCTTGTGGACGGGTCGGGAGAGCTGGGGACAGCCCCGCTCCCCCGGGCCCCGACCACGCCTGGGACGTGCGGGAGCAGCGCTGCGAGCACTGTGGATGCGCACGCCCGCCGCCGTCCCCAGTGGTGGACAGCCGTCCCGGAGGCCGCCCGGGACCCTCTCGGAACGGCCCCGAAGTGACCTCGATCCCGGCGTGTCGGAGGCAGCGCCTCGGCGTGTCGGGATCACCCTCCCGGCGTGTCGGATCCGGCCTCTCGGCGTGTCGGAGTCATTCCTCTCGACGTGTCGGATCCGGGGAGCCGGGATCGCGGTGCGCGATAGAGCGGCCCGGGGCTCCGAGCCGAGGATCAGGATCGGAGCCCCGGGCCGTCCGGGGAGCGTGAAGGATCAGGCGCCGGGCGCGGGGCGCTCCGGGGAGTCGTCTGCCGCGGGGAGATCGGAGCTCGCTGCTGGCTCCTCCTGGTGAGCGGTCGCCTCAGGGTCGAGCTCGGGGCGGTCCGCCGGGGCCTCGGCGTCGGTCCCGTCGCTGAGGTCCCAGGCGTCGACGACCTCCTCCTCCGCCAGCGCGGGCACGACGGCCTCCGGCTCAGCAGCGATCGGCTCAGCTGCCTCCGGTGCGACGGCCTCCGGCTCACCGGGGTCCGGCTCAGCAGTCTCCGGCTCGACAGTGTCCGGCTCAGCAGCTTCCTCCGCTGCCGCCTCGGCCTCGGCGGCGGCGAGCTCCTCGGGGGTGGGGTCGATGCTGCGGCCATCGGCCTCGACGATCGTGGCCAGCATCTCGCGCAGCTGCTCGACCATCGCCAGCTCGGAGGCGGAGCCGGAGAGCGGGGCGGTGCCCTTGTCGACGAAGGCGTGGAACGCCTCCCACATGGCCTCGGCCGAGCCCTTGCCGGCCACGGTCTCGGTGGCCTGGACGGTGCCGGTCTTCTTCTCCCGCAGCGAGAGGGTCGAGCGCTGATCCCCGTGCGAGGGGGCGGGCAGCTCCACCAGCATCCGGCGCCGGGCCGAGAGCACCTCGATGCGCTCGACGTACTCCGGGGCGAACGGCAGGTAGTGCCAGACCAGGCGCACCTGGGCGCCCTTCTCGAGCTCACCCCACAGCTCGATCGAGCCGGGGATCACGCTCTTGGGCCAATGCCGCACCCCGACGATCCGCGCGAGCGGGCCGTACGTCGCCTCGAGCACCGCCAGCTGATGCGCGAGCCCGGTGAGCAGGCCCTTGACGTACAGGTCGCGGTCCCGCTGGGTCGCGGCGTCACCGGAGCCGGCCCTGACCGCCTCGTGCAGGGCGGTGCGGCGGGCGGTGCGGACCTCGCCGGGCAGGTCGTAGGAGGAGGCCGTCACGTGCGCCGCGCCGAACAGGGGCTGGCTGGCGGGCATCAGCACCTCGTGGTCGACCATCCGCAGATCCTTCGCCGCGATGTTCTCGGCCATGCGGGCCACGGAGTCGTCGTACTGCTGGGGGTAGGCCATCATCACCAGCGGCCGCCCGGTCATCCGCTCGAAGTCGGCGATCCGCGCCACCTCGTCGGCGGAGTAGCCCAGCGGCGGCTCGACCAGCACCGGGATGCCGCGCTTGAGCAGCAGCAGCAGGTCCTCCACGTGCAGGCCGTCGGTGGACAGCACTGCGGCGTCCAGGCTCAGCGTCTTCGCCTTCACCGCCGCGATCAGGTCGCTCACCGTCGCGTAGCGGCGGTCCTCGGCCACTCCCCACAGCTCGGAGGACTCCCGACGCCGACGCTCGGAGTGGTCGACCAGAGCGCTGATGACGAAGCGGTCCCAGCGTCGGCGCAGCACCGGCAGGTGAACGGCCTGCGCCATCGTGCCGGCGCCGATCACAGCGATGTTCAGGGTCTTGGGCATCGAAGCTCCTCGGGCTCGGCGGGATCAGCGGCACCGGGCGCACGCCTGTTCGTCCACCCCGGTTCTACCACACGGGCGCAGGACCCACCCGGGGTGTTCCCCGGGCGCGACCTGCGAGCGCGGCGGACGCGAATCGGAGGGGAAGGAGGGAGGGCGCACGGGAAGGGACGCACCTCACGTTCCCCGGCACGCTGCGGGCACAGCGGTGGGCGCGGGCGGCATTATCGTGGTGCTCGCACTGCCGACCGAGGAGGACCCCGTGGCCAGCCGCTTCTACCGCTCCGCTCGCGCGGTCTCCCGCCCCCTGGTGAAGCTGATCTGGAACCATCGCGTCAGCGGGCTCGAGAACGTCCCCGCCAGCGGCGGCTTCGTGATCGCCTCCAACCACCTGGCCTACATCGACAGCTTCCTGATCCCCGTGGTCATCCCGCGCACGGTCCGGTTCGTGGCCAAGGACTCCCTGTGGGAGCAGAAGGGCCCCCAGGGCGCCGTGATGCGCTGGTTCTTCGACACCGTCGGCGCGGTTCCCGTGGACCGCGAGGAGCTCGCCTCCGGCAAGGGCGCTCTGCAGGCGGCCCTGCAGATCCTTCGTGACGGCGACGCCTTCGGGATCTTCCCCGAGGGCACCCGATCCAAGGACGGCCTGCTGCACCCCGGCAAGCAGGGCGCGGCCTGGCTGGCGCTGGAGTCCGGCTGCCCCGTGGTCCCGGTGGGCCTCAAGGGCACCCAGCACATGCTCGACGCCGTCCCGCCGGAGCGCGGCACCGTCAGCGTGCGCATCGGGGCGCCGATCAGGGTCGAGGACGTCGACCCCTCCGCGTCCAAGGGCGCTCGGCGCCGGCTGCTGAACCAGCGGATCATGGCGGACATCCAGGCGCTGTCCGGCCAGCGCCGCGCCGGGGAGCGGACGGCGCGCACGGGCGCGTGAGCCGGCGCCGGGCCTCCCGGGACCGGACGGGCCGCTCGGCCCGCCACCGGTGCGCGATGACCCGTAGAATCGACAGCGGCCGCCGGTGAGGACGCCGCCGCGGCGTACATTCGCACGTTCCGCAGGAGTTGGCATGGCAGTCGTCGTCGGATTCATCCCCACCGACGTGGGATTCAAGGCTCTCGACGCCGCCCGCGCAGAGGCAGAGGCGCGCGGCGGGCCCCTCGTGGTGGTCAACGTGGTCCGCGAGGGCGTCACCGACGATCCCCGGCATGCGGACGCCTCCGCCCTGGACGTGGTCCAGGACCGGCTGCGCGGCACCATGGTCCGCACCCAGATCCGGCAGGAGCGCACCGAGGAGGACATCGCCGACATGCTCCTGCGCGTGGTCGAGGAGGAGAAGGCCGAGCTGCTCGTGCTCGGGATCCGCCGCCATCGGGAGCTGGGCCGCCACCTGCTCGGGCTGACCGTGCAGAAGCTCCTGCTCTCCGCCCGCAGCGAGGTGCTCGTGGTCTGAGCAGACCGCTCCCCCACCGCACAGCACGAGGCCGGGACACCGTGATGGTGTCCCGGCCTCGCTGTGTCGTCAGGCGACGTCAGGCGCTGTCAGACGCCGGGGAAGTCATCCCCGCGGCCCTCGAGGACCTTCTTCTCGATGGCCTCGCCGACCGCCTGGTCGACGTTCTTCCAGTACTGGAAGGCGTTGGAGAGAACCGGCTCGATGACGCCGCTGAGGCCGCCGGCGACCGTCTCGACGAGCTCGGCGCGCTGCGCGTCGTCGAACACCTCACGCACCAGGATGCCCGGCTGGACGAAGTCGCCGTCGTCCTCGTGCAGGGTGTAGGCGGCACGGACCATCTCGCCGTCCGCCTCCCAGCCGTTGTCCACGGGGCCCTGCTCGTCCTGGTAGGCGCGACCGAAGGAGTTCGGCGCGTAGACCGGCGCGTCCCCGCTGTGCAGGAACTGCATGAACCCCTCCTTGTCGTAGGAGTTCGTGGGCACGATCGGCTGGTTCACCGGCAGCTGGTTGAAGTTGGTGCCGATGCGGTGGCGCTGCGCGTCCGGGTAGGAGA